>JBOFCR010000121.1:0-13486 GCA_051646165.1 Pseudomonas sp.
CGGCTGGGGCGATGCCCTCCCCTCTGGTGTGTGGAAGTCCTATGCGCGCACTGCTGTTCTGCCTGTCCCTGTTACCCCTTTCGAGCGCCCTGGCCGCCTCCCTCCCCGAGGATGTCGGCGCCTTTATCGAGCGCCGTGAAGCCTGCGAACATTTCCTCGGCGAGGAAGCCTACGACGAGGAACGCCGGGTGTTTCTCGAAGAACAGATCAACCGCCATTGCGCGGAGATCGACGAGCAGCTGGCGCACCTGCGTCAGGTGCATGCCGGCGACCCGCTGATCCAGCGCCGTCTGCAACGTTACGAGCCCCTGCAGACGCTCTGATGAAACTGGCCCTGCCCCGTTCGAGATGGCGCCGCGCGGCCCTGCTGCTGGCTGCCGGCGTGTTTGCGCTGCTGACCCTGCGCCTGTGGCCGCATGCACCGCTGCGCGAGGCTGCGCCCGCCTCGCGCCTGGTGCTGGCGCAGGACGGCGAACTGCTGCGCCTGACCCTGGCCAGCGATGGCCAGTACCGCCTGTGGCTGCCGCTGGAGCGGGTCGCCCCGGCGATGATCGACGCCCTGCTGCTCAAGGAAGATCGCAACTTCTACCGCCACCCCGGCATCGACCCCGCCGCGCTGCTGCGCGCAGCCCTGGCCACCTACAGCGGCGGTGCGCGCCAGGGCGGCTCGACCCTGAGCATGCAGCTGGCGCGGCGCCTGTATGGCCTCAACTCGCGGCACATCCCCGGCAAGCTGCAGCAGATCGTCCTGGCCCTGTGGCTCGAGGCGCGCCACAGCAAGCACGACATACTCGAGGCCTACCTCAACCTGGCGCCTATGGGCGGCAATATCGAAGGCGTCGAGGCGGCCAGCCGCATCTATTTCGGCAAGTCCGCCGGGCAACTGTCGCTCAGCGAGGCCCTGGCCCTGGCGGTGATTCCGCAGCAACCGGGGCGCCGCGCACACTTCGGCCCGTCGTTGCAGAAGGCCCGCCTGCAGTTGCTGGACATCTGGCTTGCCGAGCACCCGGATGATCCACGCAACGCCGGCCTGCTGCGCCTGCCGCTGGAAGCGCGCACGCGCGCGCAGCTGCCGTTTCGCGCGCCACACCTGAGCGAACAGCTGCTGGCCAGCCGCCGCGATGCGGAACTGCACAGTACCCTCGACTTGCGGCTGCAGCGCCAGCTGGAACAGCTGATCGGGCAGTTCGTCAGCGAACATGCAGCCCAGGGCGTACACAACGCCACCGCGATTCTGGTCGACAGCCGCGACCAGGCAGTCAAGGCACTGGTCGGCTCAGCCGATTACTTCGACCCCGGCATCCACGGCCAGGTCAACGGCGTGCAGGCGCGCCGCTCGCCCGGTTCGACGCTGAAACCCTTCCTCTACGGCCTGGCCATGGACCAGGGCGTAATCCAGCCAATGAGCATCATCAAGGATGCGCACAGCGCCTTCGGTGCTTTCCAGCCGGAGAACTTCGACGGCAAGTTCGCCGGCCCGCTGACCGCCCAAGATGCATTGATCCGCAGCCGCAACGTGCCAGCTGTATGGCTGGCCAGCCAGGTGCACGAGCCGTCCCTGCACGGCCTGCTGCAGCGTGCCGGCGTGCAGCGTCTGCGCGAAGAGGAGTTCTACGGCCTGGGCCTGGCCCTCGGCGGCGGCGAGCTGACCCCGGCCGAACTGGCGCGCCTGTACCTGATGCTGGCTGGCGACGGCCGCCTGCGCAGCCTGCGCTACACCAGCACGGATGTCGCCGAAGCGGGCGCCCAGCTGCTGTCGCCACAGGCCGCCTTCATGGTGCGCGACATGCTGCGGCACAACCCGCGCCCGGACGGCCTGCCGCCAGACCGGCGCGGGCGCAACTGGCCGGTAGCCTGGAAGACCGGCACCTCCTGGGGCTTTCACGATGCCTGGAGCGCCGGTCTGATCGGCCCCTATGTGCTGGTGGTGTGGGTCGGCAACTTCGACGGCCAGCCCAACCCGGCCTTTATCGGCCTGAAGACCGCCGCGCCGCTGTTCTTCCGTATCGCCGACGCCCTGCCGCTGGCTCTGCCACAGGTACAGCCGGCGGCCGACAAACCGCCCGCCGGGCTGACCCGGGTCGAGGTCTGTGCCGCCTCCGGCGAGCTGCCCAACCGCTGGTGCCCGCAGACGCGCAAGACCTGGTACTGGCCGGGCGTCTCGCCGATCCGGGTATCCAGCCTGCACCGTCCGGTGATGGTCGACCGCGCCACCGGCAAGGCTGCCTGCCCGCCCTTCGATCCAGCCACCAGCGAGCTGCAGGTGTTCGAGTTCTGGCCCAGCGATCTGCAGCGCCTGTTCGCCGCCGCCGGCCTGCCCCGTCGCACTCCGCCGGATGCGCAACGGGACTGCCAGGTGCAGCCGGCGATCAACAGCGACGAGGTGCCGCGCATCACCTCGCCACTGACCCAGGTCACCTACAGCCTGCGCCTGTCGCAGCCGCAGGAAAGCATTCCGCTGAGCGCCAACGCCGCCAGCGACGCGCGCCTGCTCTACTGGTTCGCCGACCAGACTCTGCTCGGCCAGAGCACGCCGCAAGCCGGCCTGCAATGGCGCCCGCAGCGCTCCGGGAAATACCAGCTGCGGGTCAGCGACGACCAGGGACGCAGCGCCAGCCGGGCGCTGCGGGTGGAGTTCCTGCCCTAGATCCAGCCACCGGATTGCAGCACCAGCAAACCGATATTGGTGCTGAGCACCGCGATCAGCGTGGTGATGACGATGATCGCCGCCGCCAGCTCGTGGTTGCCGCCGGCCGCCTTGGCCATGACGAAACTGGCCGCCGCCGTGGGGCTGGCGAAGTAGAGGAAGAGGATGCCCAGCTCGGCATTGCGGAAGCCGCAGAAGAACGCACCAAGGGTGGCCAGCAGCGGCAGCCAGAGCATCTTCATCAGGCTGGCGCTGACCGCCAGGCCGCTGCTGGCACGCAACGAGGCCAGCGACAGGGTGCCGCCGATGCAGATCAGCGCCAGCGGCAGGGTCAGCTGGGCGAGGTATTCGCCGGACGTGTTCAGCCAGGCCGGCAGTGTGACCTTCCAGTAGGCGAAGGGAATCGCCGCCAGCACGCCAAGGATCAGCGGGTTGCGCAGGATGTTCTTGAAGATGCTCCAGAAACTGGTCTTGCTGTTCGGGTTATAGACCTCCAGCACGATCACCGACAGGCTGTTGTAGCTGAGGATCACTACCCCGCCGAGGATGCCGCCCAGCGACAGGCCGTAGTCGCCGTACAGGCTGGTGGCCAGGGCCAGGCCGATGATGCCGTTGTTGCCGCGAAACGCGCCCTGCACGTAGATGCCACGCTCGGCGCGCGGCACCCGCAGCAGCGCCCAGCCCCACACCAGCAGGTAGCCGAGCACGGTGGCCAGGAGGAAGTAGCCGAGCACCGCCGGCTGCAGCGCGGTATTCAGGTCGGCGTGCAGGATGGCGAGGAACAGCATGACCGGCATGGTCACGTTGAACACCAGGGCCGAGGCGGTGTGGATGAAGTTGACGTCGATCAGACCGAAGCGCCTGAGGGCCACGCCGAGGAACAGCATGGAAAATACCGGCGCGGTGATGGCGACGGTTTGCTGAAAGACGGCGAGCATGCTGGCCCCGACTGGACTACTTGGTTAGGGGGCTAATGATAACAGCGCGAAACGTGGCGAAGCTTTCACCAGGCTTTCAACCGCCCGTAAATCTGTAGGAGCCAGCTTGCTGGCGATCCATGCGTACATGGGCGCCGCTGATCGCCAGCAAGCTGGCTCCTGCAGACTGGCTCGATCCGCTCAGCACCGGTAGCCCGGACTTCAGTCCTGGGCATGCCAGATCCCGGACTGAAGTCCGGGCTACAACGGGTGCGCATGGCGCACCCTACGAGCAGGCAAACAGGCCCTTAGCGACGAACCGGACGCTTCTGCAACTTGCGCTGCAGGGTACGGCGGTGCATGCCCAGGGCGCGGGCGGTGGCGGAGATATTGCCTTCGTGCTCGGCCAGCACGCGCTGGATGTGTTCCCACTGCAGGCGGTCCACCGACATCGGGTTTTCCGGCACCAGGGTATCCAGATTGGCGTGCTCGGAGAGCAGCGCGGTGAGCACGTCGTCGGCGTCAGCCGGCTTGCACAGGTAGTTGGTGGCGCCGCGCTTGATCGCCTCCACGGCGGTGGCGATGCTCGAATAGCCGGTGAGGATCACCACGCGCATCTCCGGGTCCAGCTCGAGCAACTTGGGCAGCAGCACCAGGCCGGAGTCGCCTTCCATCTTCAGGTCGACCACCGCGTAGTCCGGCAGGTCTTCCTTGGCCAGAGCCAGGCCCTCCTCGGCCGAGTTGGCCACGCTCACACGCAGGCCGCGACGATCCATGGCCCGCGCCATCACGCGGGTGAAGGTGGCGTCATCGTCCACCAGCAACAGGTGCGGCAGGTCTTCGCCGTCGATTGGCAGCTCTTCAATCATGTTCATCTCCCGGGGCCAGTCTGGGCAGGCGCAGCTCGGTGAGCGTGCCGCCCTCTTCATGGTTGTACAGTTTCACCGACCCACCGGCCCGCGTCACGCTGGCCTGGCTGAGAAACAGGCCGAGGCCGAAGCCCTTGCCCTTGGTGGTGAAGAAAGGTTTGCCAATCTGCTCTGCGATGGCCAGCGGCACGCCAGCGCCGTGGTCGCGGATGCTCAGGTTGATCCACTGATGATCCCAGTCCAGGCGGATGTCGAGCTTTTCCGGGCAGGCATCGGCGGCATTGTTCAGCAGGTTGAGCAGCGCCTGGCTGAGGTCGGCCGGCGGCGACAGGCGCGGCACGGCGCCGAAGCCCAGGCACTGGAAACGGTAGGTGGCTTCCGGGCGCATCAGATGCCAGCGGTTAAGGGTGGCTTCCAGCCACTGCACAGCGGTCTGCTCGAACACCGCCTGGCGGCGGTCGGCCTCGGCGGCACGCACCAGGTGCTGCAGGGTCTCCTTGCACAGCTTGACCTGCTCCTGCAGCAGCGCCAGATCGTCCTGCAGGGCCGGCTTGTCGCGGTACTCCTGGCGCAGCTCCTTAAGCAGCACGCTGATGGTCGCCAGCGGCGTACCCAGCTCGTGGGCGGCACCGGCGGCCTGGGTGGCCACGGCCAGCAGTTGCTGGTCGCGCATGCCCTCCTCGCGGCGCAAGGCATGCAGCTCGTCCTGGCTGCGCAGGGCGCCGGCCATCTTGACCACGAAGAAGGTGATAAAGGCCGCCGACAGAGCAAAGTTCATCCACATGCCGAACAGATGCAGGCTGATCAGCATGGCCTCGTGCTGCACATTGTTCAGGTGCATCGGGTGATACCAGATCAGCAGCGCGGTGTAGCCGGTCAGCGCCAGGCCGGCGAGAACCATGGAATACAGCCAGGGCAATGTCGCTGCGGCTATGGTCAGCGGCACCAGGTAATAGGAAACGAAGGGGTTGGTCGAACCGCCCGAGTAGTACAGCAGCACACTGTGGATCACCAGGTCGCAGGCCAGCTGCGCGGTGTACTCCAGCTCGGTCACCGGCCACGGACCGCGCAGGCGCAGGGCGGTCAGCAGGCAGACACCGAGAGAAATACCGAGAGTGACGCTCAGTGCCAGCCAAGGCAGCGGCAGGATGTCGGTGAGATAGGCGATGCCCACCGAACCGGCCTGGGCGGCCAGCACCAGCAGGCGGATCAGGGTCAGGCGCCAGAGATTCTGGCGGCTGGCGGAGAACAGTTGGACAGTCGCGTACATGACGGCTCCGGTGAATTGCGGCGAGTATAACCATGCCACCCTATCCACCGCCTCAGTGCGGCAACTCGCCGCAGCGTTGTCAAAGGGCCCGCTGCCGCTCCACGACCTTGTAGGAGCTGGACTCCAGGGCGAAGATGAATTTCTGAACCAGAGTTAACCCGGATAGTCACACAGTTCCGTCTACCCCCAGGACAGTTACCCTCAAGGAGTTCCCCGATGCTCGCACTCAACCGCCTCGCCGCCACCTTCGCCCTCGGTCTCGGCGCCCTCGCCAGCCTGCCGGCCCTGGCCGACGAGCCGCGCTACAACCAGGTCTCGCTGCGTGCCGAGGTCAGCCAGGAAGTGGCCCACGACCGCATGGTCGTGACCCTCTACAGCGAAGCCCAGGACAAAGACCCGGCCAAGCTGGCCGCCGGCATCACCACCACCCTGAACAAGGCCATCGAGCAGGCGCGCAAGGTCAAGGGCGTCAGCGTCAGCACCGGCAGCCGCAACAGCTACCCGGTGTATGAAGACGAAGGCAAGAAGATCAGCGCCTGGCGCGAACGCGCCGAAGTACGCCTGGAAAGCGCCGACTTCGCCAGCCTGTCGCAACTCACCGCCGATCTGCTGGGCGAGCTGAAAATGGCCGAGATGAACTTCGCCGTGGCCGAAGCCACCCGGCAGAAGAGCGAGGACGCACAGATCAAGGAAGCCGTGGCCGCCTTCAAGGCCCGCGCCCAGCTGGCCACCGAGGCCATCGGCGGCAAGAGCTACAAGCTGGTCAGCCTGAGCCTCAGCAGCGGCGGCTTCCAGCCGGTGATGCCGATGCGCGCCATGGCCATGGACGGCAATTTCAGCAAGAGCGCCCCGGCTCCGCAGATCGAAGCCGGCAGCAGCCGGGTGAGCCTGGCCGCCGATGGTGTGATCGAAGTCCAGATGCCCTGATCCGGAGCAGAACGCCAGCCCCGAATGCTGGCGTTCTGCCCCCTCTGCAACGCAAAGTTGCAGATATGCGACAAGCCCTTACAACTTCCCCGCAGCTTCTACACTGAGTGACGCATAGCGCTTGTACGCGGCATATGCCGTGCATAGTTTCTCGCAAGGTGCCCACAAAGCATCCCTCAAGATCAAAACCACAATAAACATGAGGTCAACATGCGTAAGAACGCCGTCATCCAGGCTTTACTCGCTGCTGGGCTGATCGCCAGCGCCCCCTTCGCCAGCGCCGCCAGCAACCTGGTGTTCTGCTCCGAGGGCAGCCCCGCCGGTTTCGACCCGGGCCAGTACACCACCGGTACCGACTTCGACGCGGTGGCGGAAACCATGTTCAACCGCCTCAGCCAGTTCGAGCGTGGCGGCACCGCCGTTGAGCCGGGCCTGGCGACCAGCTGGGACGTAGCGCCTGACGGCCTGACCTACACCTTCCACCTGCGCCCGGGCGTGAAGTTCCACAGCACCGAGTACTTCAAGCCGAGCCGCGCGTTCAACGCCGACGACGTACTGTTCACCTTCCAGCGCATGCTCGACAAGGAACACCCGTTCCGTAAGGCCTACCAGGCCGAGTTCCCCTACTTCACCGACATGGGTATGGACGCCAACATCGCCAAGGTCGAGAAACTCGACGACCTGACCGTCAAGTTCACCCTGAACGGCGTCGACGCGGCCTTTATCCAGAACCTGGCCATGAGCTTCGCCTCGATCCAGTCCGCCGAGTACGCCGATCAGTTGCTCAAGGCCGGCAAAGCCGCCGACATCAACCAGAAACCGGTCGGCACCGGCCCGTTCGTGTTCAAGCGCTACCAGAAGGACGCGCAGATCCGCTTCACCGGCAACAAGGAATACTGGAAGCCGGCGGACGTGAAGGTCGACAACCTGATCTTCTCGATCAACACCGACGCCTCCGTGCGCATGCAGAAGCTCAAGGCCGGCGAATGCCAGATCACCCTGCTGCCGCGCCCGGCTGACCTCGAGTCGCTGAAGAAAGACCCCAACCTGAACATGCCATCGCAGCCGGGCTTCAACCTCGGCTACATCGCCTACAACGTCACCCACAAGCCGTTCGACAAGCTCGAAGTGCGTGAGGCGCTGGACATGGCGGTGAACAAGAAGGCGATCATCGACGCCGTCTACCAGGGCGCAGGCCAACTGGCCGTCAACGCCATGCCGCCGACCCAGTGGTCGTACGACGAGACCATCAAGGGCACCGACTACAACCCGGAGAAGGCCAAGGAACTGCTCAAGGCCGCCGGCATCGCCGAAGGCACCGAGATCACCCTGTGGGCCATGCCGGTGCAGCGCCCGTACAACCCCAACGCCAAGCTGATGGCCGAGATGCTGCAAAGCGACTGGGCCAAGGTCGGCATCAAGGCCAAGATCGTCACCTACGAGTGGGGCGAGTACATCAAGCGCGCCAAGGGCGGCGAGCATGACGCCATGCTGATCGGCTGGAGCGGCGACAATGGTGATCCGGACAACTGGCTGGGCACCCTGTACGGCTGCGATGCGGTCGACGGCAACAACTTCTCCAAATGGTGCGACGCCTCCTACGACAAGCTGATCAAGGAAGCCAAGGCCACCGCCGACGTAGCCAAGCGTACCGAGCTGTACAAGCAGGCTCAGCACATCCTCAAGGCCCAGGTGCCGATCACCCCGATCGCCCACTCCACTGTGTACCAGCCGATGCGCAAGAACGTGCAGGATTTCAAGATCAGCCCGTTCGCGCTCAACGCCTTCTACGGCGTGGGCGTCGGCAAGTAAGCCGGCCAGCGGGGCCGCGAGGCCCCGCTTTCCTCTGCTGACCGAATGCGTAACTGCCTGCTGTTTCTGGCTCTGTACCTTCCGCTGTCCCTTCTCGCCCAGCCCCTGGTGGTCTGCACAGAAGCCAGCCCGGAAGGGTTCGACATCGTCCAGTACACCGCTGCCACCACCGCCGATGCCTCGGCGGAGACCCTGTTCGAGCGCCTGGTGCAGTTCGCCCCTGGCAGCACCAAGATCATCCCAGCCCTGGCCGAACGCTGGACCATCAGCGACGACGGCCTGACCTACACCTTCTTCCTACGTCAGGGCGTGCAGTTTCATGCCACGCCCTGGTTCACCCCGAGCCGCGAATTCGATGCCGACGACGTGCTGTGGAGCTTCCAGCGCCAGCGCGACCCGGCCCATCCGTGGCATGCGCTGTCGCCACGCGGCTACCCGTATTTCGAAGCCATGGGCTTCGCCAGCCTGATCGACAAGCTGGAAAAGCTCGACGACTACAGCGTGCGCTTCACCCTGAAACACCCCGAGGCGCCCTTCCTCGCCGACCTGGCCATGGGCTTCACCTCGATCTATTCCGCCGAGTACGCCGACCAACTGCTCAAGGCCGGCACCCCGGACCTGCTCAACAGCCAGCCGGTCGGCACCGGCCCGTTCGTCTTCGAGCGCTACAGCAAGGACGCCCAGGTGCGTTTCCGCGCCAACCCGCACTACTGGGCCGGCCCGCCAGCGAGCGAGCAACTGCTGCTGGCCATCACCCCCGACCCCAATGTGCGGGTGCAGCAGCTCAAGGCCGGCGAATGCCAGGTCGCGGTCTACCCGCGCCCCACCGATGTGCCGGGTCTGCGCCAGGCCGGCAACCTGCAGGTAGTGGAGCTGGACTCGCTGATCACCGCCTACGTCGCCCTCAACACCCGGCACAAGCCGCTGGACGATGTGCGCGTGCGCCAGGCCATCAACCTGACGTTCGACCGCGCCGCCTACCTGCGCGCGCAGTTCGGCGAGGGCGGCGCCAGCGCCGCGATCAACCCCTACCCGGCCACCCTGCTCGGCTACAACGACCAGCTCAAGGCCTGGCCCCATGACCGCGAACGCGCGCGCCAGTTGCTGGCCGATGCTGGCCTGAAGAACGGCTTCAAGCTATCGATCTGGACCCGCCCTGGTGGCGGCCCGACCAACCCCAACCCGAGCATCGGCGCGCAGATGTTGCAGGCGGATCTCGCCGCCATCGGCATCCAGTCCGATATCCGCGTGTTCGAGTGGGGCGAGCTGATCAAGCGGGCGAAGAACGGCGAGCACGATGTGGTATTCATGGGCTGGGTCGGCGACAACGGCGACCCGGACAACTTCCTCACCCCCAACCTGTCCTGCGCCGCTGCCGCAAGTGGCGAGAACCAGGCCGGCTGGTGCAACCCCGAGTTCGATGCGCTGATCATCAAGGCCCGCCAGGTCAGCGACCCGGCGCAGCGCGCCAAGCTGTACCGCCAGGCCCTGGCGATCTTCCACGAGCAGGCGCCGTGGATCGCCCTGGCCCACCCCAAGCAGTTCACCGTACTCGCCAAGGATGTCGAGGGCTTCACCCTGAGCCCGCTGGGCTCGAACAACTTCGCCCATACCCGGCGAAAGCAATAACAGACTGGCGCGCATGATCGTGCCGAGCTGATAACACTGGCGCCCCACGAAGGCGCTGGACAACCTGATGATGCGGAGTACCACAACGCAATGCTGTCCTTCATAGCCAGACGTCTGGGGCTGTTGATCCCCACCTTCTTCGGCGTCACCTTGCTGACCTTCGCGCTGATCCGCCTGATCCCCGGCGATCCGGTGGAAGTGATGATGGGCGAGCGCCGGGTCGACCCCGAGATGCACGCCGCCGCCATGCACCGCCTGGGCCTGGACAAGCCCCTGCCGGCGCAGTACCTGGACTACATCGGCAAGCTGGCGCAGGGCGACCTCGGCGAGTCGCTGCGCACCCGTGAAGGCGTGTGGGACGAATTCCTCACCCTGTTCCCGGCGACTCTGGAGCTGTCCCTGGCCGCCCTGCTGTTCGCCGGCAGCCTCGGTCTGGTGGCCGGGGTGATCGCCGCGCTCAAGCGTGGCTCACTGTTCGACCACGGCGTGATGGGCATCTCCCTGGCCGGCTATTCCATGCCGATCTTCTGGTGGGGTCTGCTGCTGATCATGTTCTTCTCCGTGTACCTGGGCTGGACCCCGGTATCCGGACGCATCGACCTGCTCTACGACATCACCCCGGTCACCGGCTTCATGCTGATCGACACCCTGCTCAGCGAAGAAGAAGGCGCCTTCGTCGACGCCCTCAAGCACCTGATCCTGCCGGCCATCGTGCTCGGCACCATCCCCCTGGCGGTGATCGCGCGGATGACCCGCTCGGCCATGCTCGAAGTGCTGCGCGAAGACTACGTGCGCACCGCCCGCGCCAAGGGCCTGAGCCCGGCGCGCGTGGTGTTCGTCCACGGCCTGCGCAACGCGCTGATCCCGGTGCTCACGGTATTCGGCCTGCAGGTCGGCACCCTGCTGGCCGGCGCCGTGCTGACCGAGACCATCTTCTCCTGGCCGGGCATCGGCAAATGGCTGATCGAGGCCATCGGCGCCCGTGACTACCCGGTGGTACAGAACGGCATCCTGCTGATCGCCTGCCTGGTGATCCTGGTCAACTTCGTCGTAGACATCCTCTACGGCCTGGTTAACCCACGCATTCGCCATCAGAACTAAGGAGGCCCGGACATGAGCCAATCCACCGCACTGCCCGGCGCCGACCAGGCACTGTTCTACCCCTCACCGCTGAAGGAATTCTGGCAGGCCTTCGCCCACAACAAAGGCGCCGTCGCCGGCCTGCTGTTCATGCTGGTCATCGTGTTCTGCGCGCTGTTCGCCCCCTGGGTAGCGCCGCATGACCCGAGCGAGCAGTTCCGCGACTTCCTGCTGACCCCGCCGGTGTGGCTGGAGGGCGGCCAGTGGCAGTTCCTCCTCGGCACCGACGAGCTGGGCCGCGATCTGCTCTCGCGGCTGATCCACGGCTCGCGCCTGTCGCTGCTGATCGGCCTGGCCTCGGTACTGATGTCGCTGATCCCGGGCATCCTCATGGGCCTGGTCGCCGGTTTCTTCCCGCGCCTGCTTGGCCCGTCGATCATGCGCCTGATGGACGTGATGCTGGCCCTGCCCTCGCTGCTGCTGGCGGTGGCCATCGTCGCCATCCTCGGCCCAGGCCTGATCAACACGGTGATCGCCATCGCCGTGGTTTCGCTGCCGTCCTATGTGCGCCTGACCCGCGCCGCGGTGATGGGCGAGCTGGGCCGCGACTACGTCACCGCCGCACGCCTGGCCGGTGCCGGCACCCTGCGCCTGATGTTCGTCAGCGTGCTGCCCAACTGCATGGCACCGCTGATCGTGCAGGCCACCCTGAGCTTCTCCTCGGCCATTCTCGACGCCGCCGCCCTGGGCTTCCTCGGCCTCGGCGTGCAGCCGCCCACCCCCGAGTGGGGCACCATGCTGGCCTCCGCGCGCGACTACATCGAACGCGCCTGGTGGGTGGTCTCGCTGCCCGGGCTGACCATCCTGCTCAGCGTGCTGGCGATCAACCTGATGGGCGACGGGTTGCGCGATGCGCTCGACCCGAAACTGAAGAATGCGCAGTAAGGAGCCCAGCATGAGTCTTCTCGATATCCAGAACCTCAGCGTGCGCTTCGGCGACGCCAACGCCATACCGGTGGTCGACGGCCTCGATCTGGCCGTGGACAAGGGCGAAGTGCTGGCCATCGTCGGCGAGTCCGGCTCCGGAAAATCGGTGACCATGATGGCGCTGATGGGCCTGATCGACGCTCCCGGCATCGTCACCGCCAGCAGCCTGACCTTCGACGGCCACGACATGCTCAAGCTCAAGGGCAAGCAGCGGCGCCAGGTGGTCGGCAAGGACCTGGCCATGGTCTTCCAGGACCCGATGACCGCGCTCAACCCCAGCTACACCGTGGGTTTCCAGATCGAGGAAGTACTGCACCAGCACCTCGGCCTCAAGGGCAAGGCCGCCCGTGCCCGCGCCCTGCAACTGCTGGAACGGGTCGAGATCCCCGGCGCCGCCAGCCGCCTCGACGCCTACCCGCACCAGCTCTCGGGCGGCATGAGCCAGCGCGTGGCGATTGCAATGGCGATCGCCGCCGAACCCAAGCTGCTGATCGCCGACGAGCCGACCACCGCGCTCGACGTGACCATCCAGGCGCAGATCATGGACCTGCTCCTCGACCTGCAGCGCAACGAGGGCATGGGCCTGGTGCTGATTACCCACGATCTGGCCGTGGTCGCCGAGACCGCCCAGCGCGTGTGCGTGATGTACGCCGGCCAGGCCGTGGAGATCGGCAGCGTGCCGACTCTGTTCGATGCGCCGACCCACCCCTATACCGAAGCGCTGCTCAGGGCGATCCCCGAGCACAGCAAGGGCGCCGCACGCCTGGCCACCCTGCCCGGCATCGTCCCCGGCCGCTACGACCGCCCTGCCGGCTGCCTGCTGTCGCCGCGCTGCCCCTACGCCCAGCCGCACTGCAGCGAACAGCAGCCAGCGCTGGAAGCCCATGAGCGCGGCGCGGTGCGCTGCTTCTACCCCCTCAACCTGACTGCGGAGGTGGCCTGATGAGTGCTGTCCTGACGGCTCGTGACCTCACCCGCCACTACGACATTTCCCGCGGTCTGTTCAAACCCAGCGCCACGGTACGCGCGCTCAACGGCGTGTCCTTCAGCCTGGAAGCCGGCAAGACCCTGGCGGTGGTCGGCGAGTCCGGCTGCGGCAAGTCGACCCTGGCCCGCGCCCTGACGCTGATCGAAGAACCCAGCTCGGGCAGTCTGCAGATCGCCGGGCAGGAAGTCGCCGGCGCCGACAAGGCCCAGCGCAAGCAGCTGCGCCGCGACGTGCAGATGGTGTTCCAGAACCCCTACGCCTCGCTCAACCCACGGCAGAAGATCGGCGACCAGTTGGCCGAGCCGCTGCTGATCAATACCAACCTGTCGCGCGCCGAGCGACGCGAGAAAGTGCAGACCA
>JBOFCR010000135.1:0-67420 GCA_051646165.1 Pseudomonas sp.
CCAACGGGCTCAGCGCGAGGCTGAGGCAGAGCAGGAAATGGCGCATGGCAAAGACCTCGTGAGGCGTCGAAGGCTCACGCTAGCACAGTCTCTGCGGGGGTTGTTCCGCGGCCCGAGCGCTACGGCATCGGGCCCCGGCGGGTATCGGAAGGATCAGCTGACCAGACGAGTCACGTTGGGCAGGATCAGGATGACGGTGACGGCCAGGACGATAAGACTCGCCTGCCGGTACTTGGCTTGTTTGAGCATGATGCTACTGCCTTTATTCTTGTTGGTGTTTTGGCCAGTGGCCTGCAGTACGTCGCAGGACGAGCCCCACACCGTGGCGCGGACAAAAAAGCCGCCCCGGCAGAACCCGGCGGCGGCACCTTGCACGGTTAATCCTAGGGGCGTCGTCACAGCCAGCTTAGACAACTTCGCTTCTACAACGACATCGGCAGAATCCTGTAGTTATTGCCTCGGGGCTTTCCATGAGGCTCCGGGCCTTGCGCCAGACACGCCGCGGCTTGCAGCGAAACGACCGAACGCAAAGCGACCGCTCGTCTGAGCCCAACGGTCAATAGCCCTGAGCGCATCGGTCATTGAGTCCAGCCCCTGTGGGATTAAGGTTATGTGACCCGGCATCCGCCGCTGCCTGTTACCGAGGACGTCATGACCGAAGCTTATATTTTCGACGCCGTGCGCACCCCGCGCGGCAAGGGCAAGAAGGACGGGGCGCTGTACAGCGTCAAACCGGTCAATCTAGTGGCCGGCCTGCTGCGCGCGCTGCAGGAGCGCAACAGCCTGGATACCCGTCAGGTCGACGATATCGTCCTCGGCTGCGTGACCCCGGTGGGCGACCAGGGCGCTGACATCGCCAAGACCGCGCCGATGGTGGCGGACTGGGACGTCAGCGTCTCCGGCGTGCAGCTCAACCGTTTCTGCGCCTCGGGCCTGGAAGCGGTGAACATGGGCGCGATGAAGGTGCGCTCGGGCTTCGAGGATCTGGTGGTGGTCGGCGGCGTGGAGTCCATGTCGCGCGTGCCGATGGGCTCCGACGGCGGCGCCTGGGTGATGGACCCGGAAACCAATATCCACACCAGCTTCGTGCCGCAGGGCATTGGCGCCGACCTGATTGCCACCCTGGAAGGCTTCAGCCGTACCGACGTGGACGCCTTCGCCCTGCGCTCGCAGCAGAAGGCCGCGCGTGCCAGCGCCGACGGCTCGTTCAACAAATCGCTGATTCCGGTGACCGATCAGAACGGCATCGTCATCCTCGACCACGACGAATTTATCCGCGGTGACAGTACGCTCGAGGGCCTTGGCAAGCTCAAGCCGAGCTTCGAGATGATGGGTCAGATGGGCTTCGATTCCACCGCCCTGCGCGTGTACAGCCATGTCGAGCGCATCGAGCACGTGCACACCCCGGGCAATAGCTCGGGCATCGTCGACGGCGCGGCGCTGATGCTGATCGGCAGCCCGGCCAAGGGCAAGGAACTGGGCCTCAAGCCGCGTGCGCGCATCGTCGCCACCGCCGTGACCAGTACCGACCCGACCATCATGCTCACCGGCCCGGCGCCGGCCACCCGCAAAGCCCTGGCCAAGGCCGGGCTCTCGGTGGAAGACATCGACCTGTTCGAGGTCAACGAAGCCTTCGCCTCGGTGGTGATGAAGTTCATGAAGGAAATGGGCGTGAGTGAGGACAAGGTCAACGTCAACGGCGGCTCCATCGCCATGGGCCACCCGCTGGGCGCTACCGGCTGCGCCATCCTCGGCACCCTGCTCGACGAGCTGGAGAAGCGCGAGCTGCGCTACGGCCTGGCCACGCTCTGCGTAGGCGGCGGCATGGGCATCGCGACGATTATTGAAAGAATCTGAGGCGGAGATAAGAAAAATGACTGACGCCATCCGTTACGAAAAGGGCCAGGACAATATCGTCGTCCTGACCATCGACATGCCCGGCCAGAGCGCCAACACCATGAACGCGGTGTACCGCGAGGCCATGGGCCAGACCGTCGCGCGCCTGGAGGCCGAGAAGGACTCCATCGCCGGGGTGATCGTCACCTCGGCGAAGAAGACCTTCTTCGCCGGCGGCGACCTCAACGAGCTGATCAAGGTCACCAAGGCCGACGCCAAGTCGTTCTACGACATGATCCTCAACATCAAGGGCCAGCTGCGCCGCCTGGAGACCCTGGGCAAACCAGTGGTGGCCGCAATCAACGGCGCCGCGCTGGGTGGCGGCTGGGAAATCTGCCTGGCCTGTCACCACCGTATCGCCCTGGACAGCTCCAGCGTGCAGCTGGGCCTGCCGGAAGTGACCCTCGGCCTGCTGCCGGGCGGTGGCGGCGTGGTGCGCATGGTGCGCATCCTGGGTCTGGAAAAAGCCCTGCCGTACCTGGCGGAGGGCAAGAAGGTACGCCCGGACGCCGCGCTCAAGGCTGGCCTGATCCACGATATTGCTGCGACTGCCGAAGAAATGCTGAGCAAGGCGCGCTCCTGGATCGCCGCCAACCCGACTGCCGCGCAGCCATGGGACGTGAAGGGCTACAAGATCCCTGGCGGCACGCCGAGCACCCCGGCCGTGGCGCAGATGCTGGCCATCGCCCCGAGCGTGCTGCGTGACAAGACCAAGGGCTGCTTCCCGGCGCCGGAGAAGATCATGTGTGCGGCCGTCGAGGGCGCCCAGGTCGACTTCGACACCGCGCAGATCATCGAGGCACGCTACTTCACCGAGCTGACCACCGGCCAGGTGGCGAAGAACATGATCGGCACCTTCTGGTTCCAGCTCAACGAGATCAACGCCGGCAGCTCGCGTCCGCAGGGCATCCCACAGTACGTGACCAAGAAGGTCGGCGTGCTCGGCGCCGGCATGATGGGCGCCGGCATCGCCTATGTGTCGGCGGCTGCCGGCATCGAGGTGGTGCTGAAGGACGTGTCCATCGAGGCGGCAGAGAAGGGCAAGGCCTACTCGGCGAGCCTGCTCGACAAGAAGGTCAGCCGTGGCCAGATGACTGCCGAGAAGCGCGAGGCCTTCCTGGCGCGAATCAAGCCGACTGTCAGCGACGCCGACTTCGACGGCTGCGACCTGATCATCGAAGCGGTGTTCGAGGATCGTGGTCTCAAGGCCAAGGTCACTGCCGCAGCCGAAAGCGCCGCGCTGAGCGATGCGGTGATTGCCTCCAACACTTCGACCCTGCCGATCACCGGCCTGGCCACCGCGGTGCAGCAGCAGGACAAGTTCATCGGCCTGCACTTCTTCAGCCCGGTCGACAAGATGCCGCTGGTGGAGATCATCCGTGGCGCCAAGACCAGCGACGAGACCCTGGCCCGTGGCTTCGACTACGTGCTGCAGATCAAGAAGACCCCGATCGTGGTCGAGGACAGCCGTGGCTTCTTCACCTCGCGGGTATTCGGCACCTTCACCAACGAAGGCATCGCCATGCTCGGCGAAGGCGTGAGCGCGGCGATGATCGAGAACGAGGCGCGCAAGGCCGGCATGCCGGTCGGGCCGTTGGCGATCAGCGATGAAGTGTCGATGAGCCTGATGGAGCACATCCGCCAGCAGACCGTCGCCGACCTGGCCGCCGAGGGCAAGGAGATCCCGCAGCACCCGGCGTTCAACGTCATCGAGTTGATGCTCAAGGAGTACAAGCGCCCAGGCAAGGCCGCCGGCGGTGGCTTCTACGACTACCCGCAGGGCGGCAAGAAGCATCTGTGGCCAGAGCTGAAGGCACGCTTCGAAAAAGCCGATGCGCAGATCTCCCAGGAAGACGTGCGTGATCGCATCCTGTTTATCCAGGCGATTGAAACGGTGAGATGCGTGGAAGAGGGCGTGCTGAAATCGGTGGCCGACGCCAACATCGGCTCGATCTTCGGCATCGGTTTCGCCGCCTGGACCGGCGGTGCGCTGCAGTTCATCAACCAGTACGGGGTGAAGGATTTCGTCGCCCGCGCCCAGTACCTGGCCGAGCAGTACGGCGAGCGCTTCCTGCCGCCGGCCCTGCTGCTGGAGAAGGCGGCCAGGGGCGAGCGTTTCTAAACGCGCCTGTAGGTTGCGGTTGAGCGTAGCGAAGCCCAACGGGGGATTCTATGTTTGCCTCGTTGGGCTTCTTCGCTGCGCTCCTCAACCCAACCTACGTGTTGTAGGGCGGGTGCAACCCACGTCTGTCCGGCGCGGGTTCACCCGCCCTACAGGCTTGAACAAAACCGGCCCCAGCGCCGGTTTTGCTTTTATGGCGTTTCCCGTTGCGCTCTGTCAGTCTTTTGCCAGGACTTACTGCCTACACTCGCAGGGTGTTCGATCTGGGCCGGGGGAGCGGGTGACAGCACATCGAGGTTTCACAGGGATGGCATGCATCGCCGGCCTGCTGCTGGCGCTGATGGCTGGCGCGGCGCGGGCCAGCGAGGCATTGAATATCTATGTCGGCCAGGGGCAGATGCCCTATGCCGACGACACACCCGGCAACCACGGCCTGTTCGGCGACCTGATGGAGGCGTTGTGCCAGCGCCTGCAGCGCGAATGCCGCTATCAGAGCGTGCCGTGGAAGCGCGTGCAGCTGGAAGTGGCGCGCGACCCGCATGGCATCGTGCTCAACCTCGGGCGTACCGCCGAGCGCGAGCCGGGCTTTATCTGGTTGCTCGATGTATTGCCCTCCGCCTATGTCCTGGCGGGGCGCAACAAGCCCTACGACAGCCTGCAGCAAGCGCTGGCCGCCGGCCCGGTGGTGGTAATGGGCGGCACGCCACGGGCGCAGGAGCTACAGGGGCTCAAGCAGGCAGGGCAGACCATAGTCGAGGTGACCGACCCGACGCAGGCTGCTGGCATGCTGCACAGCGGGCGGGTGGCGAGCTGGTACGAGATCGATCTGCGCGTGCGCTACCTGTGGCGCGAGCTGGGTTTTGCTCCGCAGACGGTGCAGGTCGGAAAGTCGCTCAGCGTTACCCACAGCTACATTGCCGGCAGCCCGGTGCTGGTGGATGCGCCGATCATTGGGCAGCAGATGCAGCAGGGTTTTGCGGCCATGCGTGCGGACGGCAGCTGGCAGCGGATTCTGGCGCGCTACCTTGGCGAGCAGGCGGCGCAGAGCTTGCAGCAGAACCTGCCCTGAGCCTGGCTCAGGCGGCCAGGCACCAGCCGTTGCGCTGGCAGACCACTTCATGGATATCCAGCTTCTCGCTCTGCCGGGTCGGCATGCGCAGGGTCAGCAGGCTGCCGTCTTCCAGGTGCACGGCCGATTCCGATTCGAAATGCATGCCGCTGTCGTCGAGGCTGACGTAGGTCACGCCGTAGCTGTTGCTGCTTTTGAAGGCTTCGGTGATGGTCATGTTGGCGTTCTCCAGTGGCGCTGCCGCCTGGAGCGGCAGCGAACGGTTCACTTGCCGGCGGCCTTGGCGGTCGCCTGGTGGGTGGCTGCGGCGGCCGGGCTGGCAAAGGCCGAGGCGGCGATCAGGCTGGCAATTGCGGCGAAACTGCTCATGGTGTTGCTCCTCTGTAGGTAGTGGGGTTGATCCCGACGCCTGCATCATTGACCAGCGCCCAGCCGTGCAGAAGTGAATGGCATTTATGGTGACTATCGAAGCGCGTGATGCCTGCGACAGATTGTCCGCCGAGCTGCTGTTGCGCTGAGCGCCCACTAGGTGCAGTCTTTGCCGCGAATCATTCCCCCCCTTAACTTGAGGTACCCACTCCCTTTATGTCCTTACGCATCTGCATCCTGGAAACCGATGTACTCCGCCCCGAACTGATCGACCAATATCAAGGCTATGGCCGCATGTTCGAGCGTCTGTTCGCTCTGCAGCCGATAGCGGCCCACTTTGAAGTGTTCAATGTGGTGCAGGGCGAATACCCCTCTGACGAGGAGCGCTACGACGCCTATCTGGTGACCGGTAGCAAAGCGGATTCCTTCGGTACCGATGCCTGGATTCAGGTGCTCAAGACTTACCTGCTCAAGCGCTACGAGAACGGCGACAAGCTGCTCGGCATCTGCTTTGGCCACCAGCTGCTGGCGCTATTGCTTGGCGGCCGTGCCGAGCGTGCGGCGCAAGGCTGGGGCGTGGGTGTGCACCGCTATGAAATGGCCGGGCAGGAGCAATGGATGAGCCCGGCGGTAGAAGAACTGGCGCTGCTGATCAGCCACCAGGATCAGGTCACCGCCTTGCCGGACAATGCCACGCTGCTGGCTTCCAGCCCGTTCTGCCCGATCGCCGCCTATTGCATCGGCGACCAAGTGCTGTGCTTCCAGGGCCATCCGGAGTTTGTCCATGACTACTCCAAGGCGCTGCTGGATATCCGCCAGAAGTGCATTGGCGAGCCGGCCTACCAGAATGCCGTGGCCAGCCTGGCCGAGCAGCACCAGGGCGCCATGGTGGCCGAGTGGATGATGCGTTTCGTTGCTCACGGCAAAGCCGAGGAAGCTTCGCGCAGCTGAGTCCACCGCTGCATCAAAAAAGCCACAAGGGCCCGGAATAGAGAGGGCGCTTGTGGCTTTTCAGTTTCTGGCGGGCAGGTCTTGGGCTCAGCGGCTACAGCCAGTCCATGCGCTTGAAGTTGGCGAACAGGCCGACGCAGCCGACCGCAATGACCCCGAGCACGCCGAAGTAGCCGTAGTGCCAGGTCAGCTCCGGCATATTCTGGAAGTTCATCCCGTAGATGCCCGCCACCGCCGTGGGGAAGGCCAGGATTGCCGCCCAGGCGGCGAACTTGCGCTGGGTAATGCTCTGCCGCGACGACTCCAGCAGCAGGCCGATCTCGATGGCGTGGTCGGCCATCTCGCGCAGGCCGGTGAGGTCTTCCATCAGGCGATTGACGTGGATCGCGATATCGCGGAAGTACGGGCGCATGTGCTTGTCGATGAAGGGGAACTCCAGTTGCTGCAGCTCCTGGCAGATCTCCGACAGCGGTGCCACCTGGCGGCGCAGGCGTAGCAGGTCGCGGCGCAGGCCGTGGATGCGCTCCACATCGTCTTGTAGCAGCGGGCGCTTGAGCACGGTCTGCTCGATGTCCTCCAGCTCGCCGTGGATGCAGTCCAGCAGCGGCCGGTAGTTCTCGATCACGAAACTGAGCAGGGCGTAGAGCACGAAGTCCTCGCCATGCTCCAGCAGCAGCGGGCGCGCCTCGCAGCGTGCGCGCACGGTGGAGTAGGAGGCCGAGTTGCCGTAGCGGGCGCTGATCACATAGCCCTTGCCGGCGAACAGCTGGCTTTCCACGAACTCCAGCTTGCCGTCCTCGCGTACGGGCGAGTAGAGCACCATGAACAGGGCGTCGCCGAAGGTTTCCAGCTTGGGCCGGGTATGCCGGATGATGGCATCTTCCATGGCCAGCTCATGCAGGTTGAACTGCTGCTGCAGGCAGGTCAGTTCGGCGCTGCCGGGGTCGCGCAGGCCGATCCAGACAAAGTGCCCGGGCTGGCAGGCCCACTGGCTACCTTCATCAAGGCGGATATCGGTAACCTTGCGGCCCTTGTGATAGGCAGCGGCTGCAACGACATGACCCATGGGCGATCCTCGAACGTGGCGATGGAGCGCAGCTTAACCCAGGCGTGACAGGCTTGCAGGAGGGGGTGGCCCGGCTGTGCCGGGCGGGGGATTGCGAGCGGATTCTTAGGCTTTGGCCAACTGCTGATCGAGTTGGCCGATGCACTGCTGCATCAGTTCCTGGCAGCGCTGCATCAGCTGCGGGATGTCGTCCGTGGTCAGGCCGAGGGTGGGGATGGCCGGCAGCGACTGGATCAGTACGCGGCCGCTGTTCCAGCTGTTCAGCTTGAGGCGGCCGGCATAATTGCTGACGCACACCGGGACAATTGGCACGCCGGCGGCGATGGCCATCTGGAAGGCGCCTTTCTTGAACGGCAGCAGGCCCTTGCCCAGGTTGCGCGTGCCCTCGGGGAAGACCCAGATCGAGGTGTCGCGGTTGCGCAGGGTCTCGGTGGTTTCCAGCATGGCCTGCTTGGCCTTGATGGCGTTGCCACGCTCGATCAGCACGTTACCTGCCAGCCAGTACAGCTGGCCGAAGAACGGCACCCACTTGAGGCTCTTCTTGCCGATGCTCACGGTGCGCGGCGGCACCACGCGGCCGAGCACGTAGAGGTCATAGTTGGACTGGTGGTTGGCGATCACCACGCAGGCCTGTTCCTGGGTGAACAGGCTCTTCACTTCGGTCTTCACCTTGAGGCGCAGCAGGCACAGGGCCGGCAGCGAATATAGGCGCGCGCACAGGCGGCTGTTGTCCGGGTTGAACGGCCGGCACAGGCCGAGCAGCAGACCGGCCACGCCAGCCAGGAGGAAGTGCAGGCCCATCAGCAACATGCGCGCAAGGAAAAGCATCGGAAAGCCTATCGGCAGACAAAAGGTCGCGCAGTGTACGGGCGTGCACTGCTTTCGGCAATTGACCCCGATCAGAGGTTATTACCCGGTATTTCCACGGCGTTGCCGACTTTTCCCCCAGAAAGCAGAAGCCCGGCACTGGGCCGGGCTTCTCGTTGCAGCGCGGGCGATCAGCCCAGATGCTGCTGATCCAGCTCGATGGCCTTGTCCAGGGTTTCCAGGAAGGCCTTGCGCACTTTCAGCTTGGTGTTCTTGTGCGCGGTCATGTTGATCTTCTTCAGCTGCTGGGCAGTGGCGACGGCGGTGGCCATCAGCTCATCGGCCGCTACTACCTTGTCGAGGAAGCCGGCATCCACGGCGCCCTGCGGGTTGAAGATCTCGCCATTGATCACCGAGCGGTGGAAGGCAGATTTGCGCAGGCGGTCACGGGCCAGCTCGATACCGGCGTGGTGCATGGTCATGCCGATCTGCACTTCGTTCAGGCCGATGTTGAACGGGCCTTCGACGCCGATGCGGTAGTCGGCCGACAGCAGGATAAAGGCACCCTTGGCGATGGCGTGGCCCGGGCAGGCGACGATGATCGGGAAGGGGTGGCTGAGCATGCGGCGGGCCAGGGTGGAGCCGGCGGTGACCAGGGCCACGGCGTTCTGTGGGCCGGAGGTCATTACCTTGAGGTCGTAACCACCGGAGAGAATGCCCGGCTGGCCGGTTATGATGACCACGGCGCGATCCTGCACGGCCTGATCCAGGGCGGCATTGAAGGCGGCGATCACGTCCGGGGAGATGGCGTTCACCTTGCCGTTGTTCAGGGTCAGGGTGGCGATGCCGTCTTCGAGTTGGTAGCTGATCAGGTCGCTCATGGCGGAGTTCCTAGTCCTGGGTGGGCTGAAGTGGCGCTGACGTTACCCAGCAAGGCGCCTCGGGTAAAGCGCTTTGGCTGACCGGATGGTCATGCCGGTCCTGCGCGGCACTGGCTATGGCCGCCATAAACAGAGCCGATTGGCTGCCCGGCCGGAGCCTGACTTAGGTTAGCTGCCTGCCCTGGGAGTGCCTCGAATGTCGCGTGTCCTTCATCTATTGCTGCGCGCCAGCCTGCTGCCACTGCTGCTTGGCCTGACGCTGCTGGCCAATAGTGCACAGAGCCACAACCCGTCCGGTGTGCTGCTGATGTTTGGTGGCAGCCTGCTGATCTCCCTGATTTTGCTCCTGCCGGGTCGCCGGTCTTCTGCTGCAGCGAGCCAGGGATTCCCGGAGCAAACCCCCGACTCGGCATAAGCGCATGAATCGCCTGAAAAAAAATTTTGCCTTAAGCAGGCTGTTCGGCTACATTAGCGCGCCTCGACGAACCAGACTGGTACGGCGAGACCCGGTGAAGTGTCCGAGCGGTTGAAGGAGCACGCCTGGAAAGTGTGTATACGGGAAACCGTATCGTGGGTTCGAATCCCACCTTCACCGCCAGACCCTGAAAAAGCCCAGCCTAGTGCTGGGCTTTTTCGTTTCCGGGATTTGTTCGGGCCGATTGCACCGCGCTGTTCTCTATAACCTGCGGGTTGGCACCGAGCCTGCCATCGCTCAGTTGCGCTGCCTCACCGCCAATCGCACCTGGGCTTGGATCTGGTAAGCGGGAGTTTCAACAGCGTTGAAATCACGGGTATAGCGCAAGGCAAACTCGTGTACGCCCCAGTCGCGGTACTGCTGCACGTGTTTGAGCTCGTGGGCCCAGAGGGCGAGGTTGTTTTGGGCGTCCTGCTCGGTGCGAAAGACGATGATGTCGACCAGGGTGACGGCCTCGATGTCCGGGTTCTGCAGCATGGTGCCGGCCAGATCCAGCTCGGCGCCGCTGCCGACCCGGTAGCGGGCCAGGTCCAGGAGCTGTGCATCGTAATAAGGCAGCAGTTGCTGGCGCAGCGCGGCGGGCAGCGGGTTGGTGCCGGCCAGTGCGGCGCTGTCGCGGGACTGGCGCAACCAGTCTTCCAGGGCGGAGGCGGCCATCAGGGTTGCGCTTTCATAGGCAGGGCCGATGACCTGATCCGCATCGTCCACGCAGAAGCAGGTACCGAGGCAGATCGGGTACTGGCCCTGGGGGCAGCTGCCGGCCATGACCGGAGAACCAAGC
The DNA here is from genome assembly GCA_051646165.1 of Pseudomonas sp. Lineage (GTDB taxonomy): Bacteria > Pseudomonadota > Gammaproteobacteria > Pseudomonadales > Pseudomonadaceae > Aquipseudomonas. The sequence continues at coordinate 10,418 of JBOFCR010000135.1, forward strand.
CCCGACACCAGAAGCAGGCAAACCAGCAGGGCGGGAAAAGCGCGGGATGACATCTGGATCTCTGTAGGTGTATGCATCAGGCGGCACACCTTGAATATCGGCTGCCGCTTTGTCCAGCTTCCCGGCTACTTCTAAAGGCTGCATGGCGATATCTGGCTTCCGCCGATAAGGCAAAGGCCCTTGTCCGCTCGGGGGTGCGCATTGCTGGAGCTGGCGTGATCCGGGGCTGAGCTACTGTTAACAGTAATGGCCTCTGCAACCTGTAAAGGGTGATCCGATGAGTGAGGGCGGTCTCGGCGGCAACCTGGCGCTACAGATGGATGAGCTGACTCAGGCGCTGGCCAGTGCGCGGGGCGAAGCCTGGTTCCATCGCCTGGCCGACGGCCTGCCGCTGATTGTGTGGACGGCGGATGCCAGCGGGCAGATCGATTATCGCAATGCGCGCTGCCGGGAATACCTCAGCCCGCAGGCCAGTGACCAGGCGCTGGACTGGGCGGCGATCCTGCATCCGGACGATCTGCCGCGCTGCCGCGAGCGCTGGCAGCAGGCCCTGGCCAGCGGCGAGGCCTACGAAGTCGAATACCGTTTTCTGCGCCACGCGGATGCCACCTACCGCTGGCACCTGGGGCAGGGCATTCCGGTGCGCGACGATAGCGGGCGGATCATCAAGTGGATGGGCACCTGTACCGATATCGATGACCAGCGGCGGGCACTCGAGACGCTGCTGTCGGCGCAGACCCGCCTGCAGGAACAGGTGCTCGAGCGCACCGCGCTGATCGAACGGGTCAACACCCACCTGTTGTCCGAAGTGCAGAAGGGCGAGCACCTGCTGCGCCAGCTGGAGTCGCACACGGAAAACCTCGGGCGGATCATCGCCACCCAGACCCGCCTGGCCGAGGCCGAGCTGGATCTGGAGCTGTTCCTCGACCTGGTGGTGCAGCAGATGCAGGAGCTGACCCCGGCCACGGGTGCGGTGGTGGAACTGGTCGAGGGCGAGGAGATGGTCTATCGCGCGGCCTGCGGCAGCGTGGCGTCCTATGTCGGCCTGCGCTTGGCGATTGGCACCAGCCTGTCCGGGCTGTGCGTGCGCTCTGGCACGGTGCTGATGTCGCCGGATACCAGCCAGGATCCGCGGGTGGACCAGTCCGCCTGTCGCAAGATCGGCGTGCAGTCGATGGTGGTGGCGCCGCTGCTGTTGTCCGGCAAGGCCGTCGGGGTGCTGAAGATCATGGCCGATCAGGCCAATGTGTTCAGCGCCACCGATGTGCAGACCCTGCAGTTGATGGCCGGGCTACTCGGCTCCGAGCTGGGTCACCAGGTCGACTACCAGCGCAATCAGCAACTGCTCGCCGAGCGCACCGAGGAGGTTGCCAAGCGCAAGGAGTCCGAGGCGATCCTGCGCGCCAACATGGAGCGCACCCAGCGCATTATCGAAAGCTCCCACGAGGCGTTCATCTGTATCGACGTGCAGGGTCGCATCACCGACTGGAACTCCGAGGCCAGCCGCATCTTCGGCTGGAACCGTGGCGAGGTGCTTGGCCTGTCGCTGGCCCGCGTGATCATCCCGCCGCGCATGCGCAGCGCCCATGCCGAGGGCATGGCGCGTTTCCGGCGTACCGGCCAGGGCGTGGTGATCAACCGGCGCACCGAGCTGCCGGCGCTGCGCAAGGACGGTACCGAGCTGATCGTGGAAATCACCATCAGCGCCAGTGGCAGCGGCGTCGAGCACGAGTTCAGCGCGTTCATGCGCGATGTGACCGAGCGCAAGCGCATCGAGCAAGAGGTGCAGCTCAACCAGCAGTTGCTGCGTTCGCTGACCGATGCGATCCCGGCGCTGGTGGCCTTCATCGATACCCGGCAGGTGCTCCGCTATTGCAACAAGCCGTTTTGGCAGAGCTTTGCCCACGAGGGCGGGGAAATTCTCGGCAAGCCCCTGCTGGAGCTGCTCGGCGTGACCGCCTACACGGCCATCCACGGCTATGTGGACGAGGCCCTGGCCGGGCGGCAGAGCTCCTTCGAACAGGCGCTGCGCACCCAGGACAGCGAGCGTTACATGGAGGCGCGCTACGTGCCGGAGCTGGATATCGCGGGGGTGGTAAAGGGCTTCTATCTGATCCTCTGGGACATCACCGAGCGCTGGGCCCAGGAGCAACATTTGCGCCTGCGGGCGATGCGCGACAGCCTGACCGGCCTGTACAACCGCGCCTCGATCCTCGAAACCCTGGAATGTGCCATCACCGAGCACCTGGGCGGGCCACGCACCCTGGCACTGCTGTATCTGGACGTTGACCGCTTCAAACAGATCAACGACAGCCTCGGCCATGCGGTGGGCGACGAGGTGCTCAAGGCCTTCGCCCAGCGCCTGGAGCGCTGCGTGCGCGGCAGCGATGTGGTGGCGCGCCTGGGTGGCGACGAGTTCGTCATTCTCCTGCAGCAGCTGGCGTCGGCCGGGCATGCCTGCGAGGTGGCGGACAAGATCATCGATTCGATGGCCGAGCCGCTGGAGGTGCGCGGCCATGCCCTGCAGATATCCACCAGCATCGGCGTGGCGCTACTGGGCGGGCAGGCCAATAGCTCGGAGACGCTGCTGGAAAAGGCCGACCTGGCCCTGTACCAGGCCAAGCAGGCCGGGCGCAATCGTTTCTCCCTGTCGTCCTGATCGGCTCTTCCCCTGGCCGGGCCAAGCCCTTAAGGTGCGCCGATCGTTTGTCGTGGAGCCAGCTATGGCCGCCCGTTGGGACATTTTCTGCACCGTGGTGGATAACTACGGCGATATCGGGGTGACCTGGCGCCTGGCGCGCCAGCTGGTGGCCGAGCACGGCCAGGCCGTGCGCCTGTGGGTCGATGAGCTGGCGGCCTTTGCCCGGCTTTGCCCGCAGGCCGATGCCTGGGCTGCGCGTCAGGTGCTGGAGGGCGTCGAGGTCTGTCACTGGTCGGCCGACTGGGCGGCCGTGGAGCCGGGCGAGGTGGTGATCGAGGCCTTTGCCTGTCATCTGCCGGCGCCCTTCGCAGCGGCCATGGCGGCGCGCGAACAAAAGCCGCTATGGCTGAACCTGGAATACCTGAGCGCCGAGGACTGGGTTGGCGGTTGCCACGGTTTACCCTCGCCGCAGGCCAACGGTTTGCAGAAGTTCTTCTTCTTCCCCGGTTTCACCGCCGATACCGGCGGCCTGTTGCGCGAGGGCGATCTGCTGGCGCGGCGCCGGGCGTTCCAGGCCGATCCGCTGGCGCGCCAGGCGTTTCTTGCCGGTCTGGGCGTGCAAGCGCAGGCCGGCGCTCGGCTGATTTCCCTGTTCGCTTACGAGAACCCGGCGCTGGCCGGCTGGCTGGATACGCTGGCCGCTGATGCGCAGCCCACTCAGTTGCTGGTGCCGCAGGGGCGCATTGTGGCCGGGCTGCAGCGCTGGCTGGCTCTGGCGGACGAGCCACAGGTGGGGCAGAGCTGGCAGCGCGGCAACCTGCGGGTGCAGGTGCTGCCGTTCCTGCGTCAGGAGGATTACGACCTGCTGCTGTGGTCCTGCGATTTCAATGCCGTGCGCGGCGAGGATTCGTTCGTGCGCGCGCAGTGGGCGGGGCGGCCGCTGCTCTGGCATATCTATATCCAGGAAGAGCAGGCACACCTGGAAAAGCTCGAGGCGTTCCTGGCGTTGTACCGGCAGGGCCTGTCGCCGGCGGCGGATGCCGCGCTGAGCGGGCTGTGGCGTGCCTGGAATGGCGGGGCGGGCATGGCTGACAGCTGGCAGGCTGTGCAGGACGAGGCGCCGGAGCTGGCCGCACATGCCGAGCGCTGGTGCTTGCAACAAGCCTCTCGTCCTGATCTTGCCGCAGCTCTGGCAGAGTTTTACCGAAATTGGCTATCATGCGCGGCTTAGAAATTCGTACCTCCATCAAAATCCGGATATTCGTATGAAAACCGCACAAGAAATGAAACCCAACAGTGTGGCCCTGATCGACGGTCAACCTTGGCTGATCCAGAAAGCCGAGTTCACCAAGTCCGGTCGTAACAGCGCCATCGTCAAAATGAAGCTGAAGAACCTGATCAACGGCTCCAAGACCGAGACCGTTTACAAGGCCGACGACAAGATGGAGCCGGTTATCCTTGAGCGTAAGGAAGTGACCCTGTCCTACATCAGCGGCACTGATTACGTGTTCATGGACCCGGAGTTCAACTCCTACGAGCTGCGCGAAGAAGATCTGGAAAGCGTTCTGCCGTTCATCGAAGAAGGCATGACCGACATCTGCGAAGCCGTGTTCTTCGAAGGCAAAGTGATCTCCGTTGACCTGCCGACCACCATCGTTCGTCAGATCACCTACACCGAAGGCTCCGCCCGTGGCGACACTTCCGGCAAAGTGATGAAGCCGGCCAAGCTGAGCAACGGTACCGAAGTCAAGGTTGCAGACTTCTGCAACATCGACGACTGGATCGAGATCGACACCCGCGACGGCTCCTACAAAGGCCGTACCCAGGCGCCGCAGGCTTAAGCCTTCCGCCTGTACCGCGAGTGACAAGAAGCCCGGCCCTGTGCCGGGCTTTCTCATGCCTGCGATTTGCGCACTACAGGCGAAAGCCCTCGACTATGTGCTCGGCCAGGGTCTCGGTGACCTGCGACTGGGTCTGCGCATTGCGCAGCAGCATGATGTTGGTCATCGGCAACGTCGGCAGGCCTTCGGCCTCGCCGATGATGCGCATGTCCGGGGTGATCAGGCTCTGCAGCTGCGCGGTGACCGCCAGGCCGGCGCTGACCACGGCGAAGATCGCCGACAGGCTGGGGCTGGTGTAGGCCACCCGGTATTCGCGCTCCATGGCGTCCAGTGCGTTGCAGGCCCAGGCGCGGCAATAGCAGTCGGTGTTGAACATGGCCAGCGGCATGGGCGTCTGCTCGTGGGGGCTGAAGCCGATGGCCTCGGCCCAGACGAAATGCTCCTGGCGCAACAGTTGGCCGATTTCCTTGCCCGGCTCGCGGCTGATGATGGTCAGGTCCAGATCCTGGCGCTGCAGCAGTTGGTAGGACGGCTCGCAGTGCAACTCCACCTGCACCAGCGGGTAGGCCTGGGCGAAGCGCGCGAGGATACCCGGCATGAAGCGCATCACGTAGTCATCCGGCGTGCCGATGCGCACCGAACCAACCATATGCGGTTCGCGCAAGGTGTTGAGCACCTCGCCATGCAGCTTGAGGATGCGCCGGGCGTAGCCAAGCAGCACCTGGCCCTCGGCGGTGAGGCGCACCTGGCGGCCGTCGCGTTGGAACAGCGAGCGCTGCAGCACATCTTCTTCCAGGCGCTTCATCTGCATGCTGATGGCCGACTGGGTGCGGTTGACCGCCTCGGCCGCGCGAGTGAAGCCACCCTGGTCGGCGATGGCGACGAAGCTGCGCAGCAATTCGGTGTCGATGCTCGGGTAGTGGGCCATTGATCAATCTCTAAGATGTCTGGCATAAGAAACATTTGTTGGATTGATCTTAATCGCGGAAGGAGACTGGCGCCAACCCCACAGGGAGGGCGTCGAGATGAAAGGTCAAAAGGGTTATGCCATCGCTCATTCGCTGGGTGTCGCTCAGGTGCGGCCAGTGTTGCTGCTCAAGGCCGCCTGGCGGCAGGTGGTGCGCTGGTGGCGGTTGGCGGAGCAGAGGCGTCGTCTGGCTATGCTGGACGAACATGCTCTGAAGGACATGGGCCTGAGCCGTGGCGATGTGATGCAGGAAAGCCAGCGGCCGTTCTGGGACGATCCGTTCAAGCACTGAGCAGATGAGTTTTTGCGCGATTGCAATGATGTCCTGTAGAAGGATGGAGCCATGGATTTGGCTATGTACCCATCATGTGTTGCATGGGGGTTTGGCAGGTATGGATCGGTCGCAGGTCAGGCAATTCCCGTAGGTTGGCGTTGAGCGCAGCGAAGCCCAACGGATTCGGTGCAAGCCTCGTTGGGCTTCGTCGCGCTGCTCCTCAACCCAACCTACAGCTTTAGCCTGTGCCACACGCTACTGGGACATAGCCATGGATTTACCCGGACCGACAGACAAACCACAAGGAGAGCCCATGTCCCGTTACCAGCTCGCGCAACTGAATATCGCCACGATGAGGGAGCCGCTGGAGGCGCCGGGCATGGCCGACTTCGTCGCCAACCTGGAGCGCATCAACGCCCTGGCCGAGGCTTCGCCGGGCTATGTCTGGCGCCTGCAGGACGAGGAGGGCGATGCCACGGCGATCCGCCCCTTTGGCGCGGATGTGCTGGTCAACCTGTCTGTCTGGGACGATGTGCAGTCGCTCAGCGACTACGTCTACAAGTCCGCCCACACCGAGATGCTCAAGCGCCGCCGCGAGTGGTTCGACAAGGTGGACGAGGCGCACATGGTGCTGTGGTGGGTGCCGGCCGGGCATCGCCCGACTGTCGAGGAGGCGGCCGAGCGCCTGGCGCTGCTGCGCGAGAAGGGTGCCAGCGTGCAGGCGTTCAGCTTCCGCCAGGCCTTCCCCGCGCCGGATGCGCAGGCGGCCTCGGCGCACGGGCAGCCCTGCTAGCATCGACGCCATGACACTGTCCTTGTCCCTGGCCGAAGCTCGGCGCCTGGCCCTCAGCGCCCAGGGCTTTGCCCGTGTGCCCAAGGCAGGGATTCGTCACCGCCAGTTACAGGCGCAGATCGAGCATCTCGGCGTGGTGCAGATCGACTCGGTCAACGCGCTGGTGCGCTCGCACTACCTGCCGGCCTTTTCCCGGCTCGGCCACTATGCCCCGCAGCTGCTCGACGAGCTGGCCTGGGGCGCGCCGCGCCGGCGTGCGCTGTTCGAATACTGGGGCCACGAAGCCTCGCTGCTGCCGCTGGAGCTGTATCCGCTACTGCGCTGGCGCATGCGCCAGGCGGCGGATGGCAGGGGCATTTATCGGCAGCTGGCCGAGTTTGGCCGTCAGCAGCGGGACGTGATCCAGCGGGTGCTGCAGGCGGTACGCGAGCAAGGCGCCCTTGGGGCCGGCAGCCTGACCACCCGCACCGAGCGGGCCGGGCCCTGGTGGGACTGGAGCGCGGAGAAGCATGCGTTGGAGTGGCTGTTCGCCGCCGGCGAGGTGACGGTGGCCACCCGGCGCGGCTTCGAGCGCCTGTACGATTTGCCGGAGCGGGTCATTCCCGCTGCCCAGCTGGACCATCCCGAACTGGACGAGGCCGAGGCGCAGCGCCAGTTGCTGCTGCGCTCCGCCGAGGCGCTGGGCGTGGCCACGGTCAAGGATTTGCGCGACTACTTCCGCCTGGATGCCGGCGACAGCCGCCTGCGTCTGGCGGAACTGGTCGAGGCGGGCGAGCTGCTGGCTGTGCAGGTCGAGGGCTGGAAGCAGCCGGCCTATTGCCGGAGTGAGCCGCGCATCCCACGCTGGATCAAGGCCAGCGCGCTGCTCTCGCCGTTTGACTCGCTGATCTGGGAACGCGAGCGCACCGAGCGGCTGTTCGACTTCCGCTACCGCCTGGAGATCTACACCCCGCAGCACAAACGGGTGTACGGCTACTACGTACTGCCCTTCCTGCATGGCGAACGTCTGCGCGCGCGGGTCGACCTGCGCAGCGAGCGGGCGCAAGGGCGCCTGGCGGTGCATGCCGTGCATATGGAAGAGGCTGGGCTGGATGAAGTGGCGCTGCTGGCGCTGGCGACACAGTTGCAGGCGCTGGCGAGCTGGCTGGGGTTGCAGCGGGTGGTGCTGAACTGCCGCTCGGCTGAGGCCATGCGCTTGCGGCCGCTGTTGGCGGCTGATCTGTAGGAGCCAGCTTGCTGGCGATCCGTTATCGCCTGGAACCTCGATCGCCAGCAAGCTGGCTCCTGCAGCAAAACGGGGCCGCAGCCCCGTCCTTGCACTTACTGGCCGGCGGCGATGCGCTGGCGGATATGCGCGGCGCGGTCGGCCGAGCCCGGGTGCGAGTCGAACATGCTGCTGTCACCGCCACCTTGCTGGGCCAGCTTGTCGAAGGCACTGGCCAGGCCTTCGCGCGGGATGCCGCGCTGGGTCAGCAGCTCGAAGGAGAAGTCGTCGGCGGCGCTTTCCTGGGACTGGGAGAACTGCGCGTTGACCAGTGCTTCGCCCAGCTCACCGAGCTGCGAGCTGGACAGCGCCGCCACCGCGCCATTGCCGGAGCCGGCGGCCACATTGCGCGCGGCGGAGGTGGCGTAGGCGGTCTGCATGGCTTTCTTGGTGTGGCCGAGGGCGACGTGGCCCATCTCGTGGCCGAGCACGCCTTCCACTTCGTTGTCGTTCATCAGGTCCATCAGGCCGCTGTACACCCGTACGCAACCGTTGGCCATGGCCCAGGCGTTGACCTCGTCGGTCAGGTAGACCTTGTAGTTGACCGGGGTGCCGTTGATCTCGCTGCCCAGGTTGGCGGCGATCTTGTCCAGGCGCTGGCTGTATTCGCTGCCAGGTTCGGCGATGGGGTTCTCGGTGTCCATCTGCACGCAGGCCTGGTCGGCGGTGCTTTTCACTTCGGCGTCGCTGAGGGTGGCGGCCTGCATGGCCAGCATGCCGCTCTGCAGCATGGTGTCTGGGGTCATGTTCTGGCAGCCACCGAGCAGGGTGGCGAGTGCGAGGGCGGAAAGGGGGCGTTGCAGTTTCATGCGGATCATCCTTGAGAGAAGTTAAGCCGGGAGTCATTCACGGCGGGTACTGCGCCAATCTGCGCGCGATTGCGGCCAGTAGCCGGCGAGCGCGGGGATTCTACGGGAAGCGCACAGGCGCTGGTCAGGAGCAGGTCTCACTCTGCTGTGCCGGCGCTCGGCCAGGCCTTGAGTCCCCCGTGGCCTGCGGGCGCCGCGTCCGGCGCAGCGCGCGGGCCGTGTCGATAAAAGGCGTGACGATCAGGCCGTAGACCGTCAGGTAGCGCTCATGGTCCTGCTCCGCGGTGCCAAAGCGGAGGGCTTCGGGCTGTGCGCTGGTGACGTAGAGCGTACCGAACAGCCAGTCCCAGACTGACAGGTTGGTGCCGAAGTTCTTGTTGAAATGCCTGGGGGCGTCGCTGTGGTGGATCTGGTGCTGGGCCGGGCTGTTCAGCACGTGTTCGAGCCTCGGCCCGAACGACAGCCAGACATGGCTGTGCCGCAGGTTGGCGGCCAGGGCATTGAAGATGAACACCAGGTAGGTCACGCCGAACAGGGTATAGCGGCTGATCGTTTCGCCGCAGAGATACCAGAAGAGCCCGGCGTAGGCGCCGAGGATGAGGGTCCCCGCCAGTTTGCTGGCGATGACTTCCACGAAGTGAATCCGGCTCGCGGTCACCGGCACCAGTACCGGCGCCGAGTGATGCACCTTGTGGAATGCCCACAGCCAGCGCGAATGAAAGGCCCGGTGGACCCAGTAATGCCTGAAATCGTTGAGCAGAAACACGCCCAGCCCGTACAGCAGGGAGAGTGCGAGGTTCTCGCCCAATTGCGGGCGTGCGCCCCACAGCCGGGTGAAAAAGGCGATGTAGTCGCCAGAGCGCAGGATGTAGGGATCGACCAGGCCGATGATGGGCAGCACCAGCAGCGCCTTCAGAATGGCGCGTACGAAGTAGTAGCGGTAATCCAGCAGCGCCGAGCGATGGAAATTAACCTGGCGGCCACCAATGAACTGCCAAAAGCTCGGAGCATGGGTCAGTCCGCGCTGTTTCCTGAAACGAAACAGGCCATAGGCGACGCCGTAGGAAATACAGAGGAACAGCAAGCCGAGGCGGCCGTTCAGGTCGAAAATGGCCAAGAACTGGGCCGTGAGCGGATCGATCAGCCGCCTGGCCAGTTGCTCATAGATAAGTGAGAGAAGATCCACGGCAAGCCGGCCTGGGCAAAGGGTTGTCACTATAAAGCAAGATTCATCGCGTCAGGCGCCGGCTGTCTGTCGGATGCCGGCCGGGTTTCCACGCGTGGCAAACGGGGCCTGTGGGCCCCGTTCCGGGTTTTGCGTGGCGGGCTGCTCAGCCGCGTGACTGCTTCAGCGTCTCGGCGATCATGAAGGCCAGTTCCAGCGACTGGTCGGCGTTCATCCGTGGGTCGCAGTGGGTGTGGTAGCGATCCGACAGGCCGTCTTCGGTGATCGGTCGCGAGCCGCCGATGCACTCGGTAACGTTCTGCCCGGTCATCTCGATATGGATGCCGCCGGCCACGGTGCCTTCGGCACGGTGCACCTGGAAGAACTGCTTCACCTCGCTGAGGATCTGTGCGAAGTCGCGGGTCTTGTAGCCGCTCGATGCCTTGATGGTGTTGCCGTGCATGGGGTCGGAGCTCCACAGCACCTGGCGACCTTCCTCCTTCACCTTGCGCAGCAGGCGCGGGAAGTTGGCCTCGACCTTGTCGGCGCCCATGCGCACGATCAGGTTGAGGCGGCCCGGGTCGTTGTCCGGGTTGAGGATATCGATCAGGCGGATCAGCTCGTCCGGGTCCATGCTCGGGCCGACCTTGACCCCGATCGGGTTCTCCACGCCACGCAGGAACTCGACGTGGGCGCCGTCCAGCTGGCGAGTGCGGTCGCCGATCCACAGCATGTGCGCGGAGCAGTCGTACCAGCGCCCGGTGAGGCTGTCCTGGCGCACGAAGGCCTGCTCGTAGCCGAGCAGCAGGGCTTCGTGGGCGGTGAAGAAGCTGGTCTCGCGCACCTGGGCGGCGCTGTCCATGCCGCAGGCGCGCATGAAGGCCAGGGTCTCGTCGATGCGGTTGGCCAGCTGGCTGTACTTCTCGCCCAGCGCCGAGTTGGCGATGAAGTCGAGGTTCCACTGGTGCACCTGGTGCAGGTCGGCGAAGCCGCCTTGGGCGAAGGCGCGCAGCAGGTTGAGGCTGGCGGTGGCCTGGTGGTAGGCCTGCAGCAGGCGCTCCGGATCGGGCACGCGGCTCTTTTCGTCGAAGCCGATGCCGTTGACGATATCGCCGCGATACGCAGGAAGCGTAATGCCGTCGATGGTTTCGTCATTGGCCGAACGCGGCTTGGCGAACTGGCCAGCCATGCGCCCGACTTTGACCACCGGGCAGCCGGCGGCGAAGGTCATGACGATGGCCATCTGCAGCAGCACCTTGAAGGTGTCGCGGATCTTCAGGGTAGAGAATTCGGCGAAGCTTTCGGCGCAGTCGCCGCCCTGCAGGAGAAAGGCGCGGCCCTGGGTGACTTCGGCAAACTGGCGGCGCAGCTCGCGCGCTTCACCGGCAAACACCAGCGGCGGATAGCCGGCCAGGGTCTTTTCCACGCGTTGCAGGTGGTCGAGGTCGGGGTACAGGGGTTGTTGCTGGATCGGCTTGCTTCTCCAGCTTTCGGGGCTCCAGGGTTGCGACATGCTGCTTCTCGTTCATCAACTGATCAGGCGAGCTGGCATGGTAACCGATCAAGCCGGGTCGGCAAGCCGATAGGCGCGATAGAGCCGCTGCATAAGAGGGGATAGCGCGGGGTTGTGCTGGCGGATGAGGGAGAGAAGAGGGGTATCCGCAGAGGCCTGCCTGCCAGCGAATACTTGGCTGTTGGCAGGAGGGCCTCTGGCGGATACGTAACGCGACTTGCTGCCTCCCGACTGCACACTGGGATGGCCGGCAACTCTGTTCCCGGACTGCTCCGGGGCTCGGTGCTCTTGGTGGCACCTGTTTAACGGCTCCTCACCGATGGGGGAGGCGAGGAATGGCTGGTGTTGCGGTTCAGGCCATGGCGGGTTGCAGCGCCACGGCGGCGCCGGCGCGCGGCAGCACATCGCGGCTGGCGAGGAAGCGGCCGAAGCCCTGTTGCTTGCCCAGGTCCTGCGGGTATTCGCTGCCACGCCGGTAGGCGATGCGGCCATTGATCAGGGTGGCCTCCACCGCCGCGTCGTTGCGTTTGACCACCCGCTGCAGGCCGAGCACCTCCATGGGGGCTTCGCTCATGGCATCCAGTTCGTCGGTCAGTCCTTCAGGGTTGACGATGACCAGGTCGGCCCGGTCGCCGACACGGATATAGCCGGCATCCACACCGATGAAATCGGCCAGCTCGCCGCTGCAGCGGCGCACCGCCTGGCCCGGCTCCATGAACGGAGTGCCGGCCAGCTGCGCGTCACGCACGTACTTGAGGAAGCGCAGCGGGAAGTTGTACTGGGCGATGGAGCGCAGGTGCGCGCCGGAGTCGGCGAAGCCGGGGTGGGTCCAGGGGCTGGACAGCAGTTTGTGCATCACCGGCAGGCGCTGGTTGCCGTAGCAGGTGGTCCACTTCAGCGCCTCGCGATACTGGCAGGCCAGTTCGAAGTAGGCGTCTACCGCGTCCAGGCCACGGGCCTGGCCGAGCTGCTTGAAGTTCTTGCCGACCATTGAGGCGTCCGGGCACTCGGTTACCCAGCAGTCGGAGAAGTCGCGGTGCCACAGGCCCTTGGTCAGCACGGCCTTGACCTGTTTCTTGAACAAAGCGCGGAACTCCGGCTCCAGCACCTTGGCGTACAGCTCGTCCGGGTCCTTGATGTTGCGCAGGATTTCGCCGGCACCGAATTCCTCGAAGGCGTTCACGTTGAGCCCTTCCAGGCGCAGGGTGAAGGGTGCCGGCAGGGTCTGCCAGCGGAAGTTGCCGCGTAGCACGCGGTTGGCCAGCCAGCCGGAGAGGCGGGTGAAGCGGTGCAGCAGCGGCTGCGACTTGAGGTCCAGGGCGGTGAGCATGGTGCACTTGAGCGGCTTGCGGAACCAGCCGTGGGCCTGCCAGAGGAAGGCGAACACGTTGACCTTGGTCACCGCGTTCGGCGCGCCCTGCATCACCGCGCCACGGCGGCGGAGGATGGCGAACAGGCGGGAGAATTCCTTCCAGCTGGCGAAAGTCGAGGGCAGCGGGCTGGACCAGGCGCGGTCGCCGTCCATCTTGTCCAGGCGCGTGGTCATCACCGACAGGCCGATGCAGCCGGCGTCCAGCGCTTCTTCCAGCAATTGCTCCATGCGTTGCAGTTCTGCTCCGGTCGGCACCACGTCCTGTGTGGCGCGCTCCAGGCCCATCACCGCTACGCGCAGCTCGGAGTGGCCGAGGAAGGAGCTGACGTTGGGGCCCAGTGCCAGCTGGTCGTAGAAGGCGCGGTAGCCGGCGGCGTCGCGCCAGGTTTTCTTCTCCTGCAGGATCGGCAGCACGTATTCGCGCGGCACGGCCTCGACGCGGGTGAACAGGTCCGAACAGTCCACCGGATCGGCCAGCACCATGCTGATCGAGCAGGAGCCTATGGTCACGCTGGTCACGCCGTGACGCACCGACTCCTTCAGCGCCGGGGCGGCGATCACTTCGGCGTCGTAGTGCGAGTGGATCTCCAGGAAGCCCGGGGTGACCCACTTGCCGGCGGCGTCCAGCACCTCGCTGCAGCCGTTCTCGTCCAGCGGGCTGAGGCTGACCGCGTCGATGCGCCCGGCCTTGACGCCGATATGGCGCAGCGCACCGGGAGCGCCGCTGCCGTCGAAGTACAGGCCGTTCTTGATGATGATGTCGTAGCTCATGCCAGGCTCCAGGGGGCTGTAGGCCGTTGAAAAACTACCTGCGTTGCCATCGCGGCGTTAAATGCAGGCTCAAAGTGCTCATTTACAGCTCGTAAACTCCGCCTTTTCGCCTGCCTTTGCCTTGCGCTGGCTGCCTCGCCAACGTTTTTCAAGGGCCTACCAACAGCAGCGTGCCGGTGACCAGCAGCAGGGCGTAGATGGCGATACGGAAATGACGTTCGTCGACCCGCTGGTGCAGGCGCTCGCCCAGCCATACGCCGACCAGCAGCAGCGGGGCGTAGGTCAGCACCTGGGGCAGGGCCGGGGCCAGGCGGCCGTCGAACAGGAAGGCGATGGTCAGCAGGCTGTTCAAGGTGAACCAGACGCTGACCAGGGTGGCGCGCAGGCGTGCCTTGTCCAGGGTGGTGGTGGCCAGGGCGAACACCAGCAGCGGCCCTCCGGAGGCGAACAGGCCGTGGCAAATGCCGGCGGCGGTGGTGGCCAGGCGCATCACCCAGTTCGGCGTGTGCTCGCGCGGCGGTGCCTTGCGCTGCAGGCGCCACAGCTCGCGGCCGGCGAACCAGAGGATCAGCACGCCGAAGCCGCGCTTGAGCGAGACGGCGTCCAGGTACGGCAGCAGCAGGTAACCGAGCAGGGTGCCGAGGGCCATGCCTGGCAGGATCATGCCCAGCAGCAGGCGGCGGTCGATCAGGCGCCAGTGGCGCGTCACCAGGTAACCGGTCATGCAGATGTTCAGCGGCACCAGTACCGGTAGCAGTTGGTCGATGGGCAGCAGCAGGGCGCCGAGGGACAGGGCGATAACGATGCTGCCGAAGCCGGTGATGGCTTCCAGGGTGTAGGCCAGCAGGATAAAGCCGCCAAGCGCATAGGGTACGAGGGCCATCAACCCAGCTCCCCGGCGAAGCGGCGGCTCATTTGCCGGTAGTAAATGGCCGGGGCGATGCGCCAGAGCAGGCTGGCCAGCCAGCTGCCGCGATCGGGGAACAGGCGCTGCTGGCGGCGCTTGAGGGCGTCCAGCAGTTGCGTGGCCATGTCGGCGGCGGAGCGCACCCGGCCTATGGTCGAGCGCGCATGGCCGGCCGGCTTGCCGTCGGCGCCGAGGGCGTTGCGGTCGATAGGCGTGTCGAGAAAGCTCGGGTAGACCATCAGCAGGTGGATGCCGTCGCGGGCGATCTCCGCGCGCAACACCTCGAAGGCCTGGCTCAGGGCGCTTTTCGCCGCGCAGTAGCCGGCGCGGCCGAGCACCGGCATCCAGCCGGCCATGGAGCCGATGGCGGCGACCTGGCCACGGCTTTCACGCAGCAGCGGCAGGGCGCTGAGGGTCAGCTCCAGCGGCGCGTGGTAGTCCACCGCCATGACCTTGCGCAGCACCGCCGGGTCGGTCTGTACGGTGGGCGAGCGATGGGTGATGCCGGCGTTGTTGAGCAGCAGGTCGAGGCGGCCGAAGCGCTCGCGACAGCCTTTGAGCAGTTCGCGGTGCAGCTCTGGATCGCAGATATCGCCGGCAATCGCCAGCACCCGCAGCGGGCCCAGTTCGGCGGCACGCGCGGCCAGGCCGGTGGCGTCGATATCGGTGAGCAGCAGGTGGTCGCCACGTGCGTGGCAGGCCAGCGCCAGTTGCCAACCCAGGCCGCTGGCGGCGCCAGTGATAAGAACGACGCGCATCAGTGATTACCTTGAGCAATGACGGTAGGTTCGGCCGGCGGGCGGCGCGACCACCACAAGGCCAGGACCAGGCCGGAAATCAGCTGCCAGCAGCCCCAGAACGCGGCGATCAGCAGCATGCCGCCGGCCTGCGGGAAGAAGGTGAAGATCAGCGCCATGCCCAGCGCCGAGTTGTGGATGCCGGTTTCCAGGGCCACCGCACGCACGTCGGCCTCCGGCAGGCGCCACAAGCGCGCACACAGGTAGCCGAGCAGCAGGGCCATGCCGTTGAGGGTCACCACCAGCCAGAAGAACAGGTGGAAATGCTCGGCGAACTGGTCGAGGTTCTTGCTCAGCGCGCCGCCGACGAAGGCCAGCATCACCAGCAGGGAGAAGTGCCGCAGCGGTTTTTCCAGGCGCTTGGTCAGTTGCGGCAAGCGCTTGCCGAGGACCATGCCGGCGATCATCGGTAGCACCAGGACCAGCACCACCATGGCCAGCAGTTCGACCGGGTCGATATGGATCTCGGTCAGCAGCGCCCGGGTGCTGGGGTTGAGGCTGGCGTACAGGGCGAAGTTGAGCGGGGTGAAGATCCCGGCGGTGAGGCTGGATACCGCGGTGACGCTGGCCGACACGGCGACGTTGCCGCGGCCCAGCCAGGTCATGATGTTGGAGAAGGTACCGCTGGGGCAGGTGGCGACCAGGATCATGCCCAGGGCCAGGCCCGGGTCGATCGGCAGGGCGATGGTCAGCAGGCAAGTGCTGGCCGGCAGCAGCACGAATTGCACGAACATGCCGATCAGCGGCGCCTTGGGCGAGCGCAGGATGCGGCGGAAGTCGTCGGCGCGCAGCTCCAGGGACACGCCGAACATCATCAGGGCGATGATGGCGTTGAGGGCGATCATCGCGCTCGGGGAGAACTCCAGGTTAACGGCTGACATCGAGGTGTTCCTCCGGCAGGGCGAGGGTGGTGGCAGCAAGGCCCTGGCGCAGCTCGCCGATATGCTGTTTGAGTGCGGCGCGGTAGCTGTCCTTGTGGACGTAATAGGCCATGCGCGGAAGACTCAGGTAGGCGTAGCCGCCGTCCAGGCGCTGGCCGCAACGCGCGTGCACCTGCTTACGAAAGCGCTGTGCCGCAGGGTGGCCGGCCTGCTGCTGGCGGATCACCAGTGCCACCAGCTCGGCCTGCTCGGCGCGGCCCTGCCAGCCGAGGCCCGAGGCCTCGATCATGCCGAGCATGAACAGGTCGTCGTGCTGCGGGTGGAACACGTTGAGGTAGAGTTGCGGCGCGCCGCTGCCCTGGGGCCAGTTCAGCTCGGCGCGGTCGATGAACGGATAGTCGAGCTTGTAGCCGGTGGCCTGCAGAATCAGGTCGTACTCGGCCTGCTCGCCATTGGCGAAGGTCACGCATTGGCCCTCGACCGAGCGGATATCGCCGCGCGGCTGGATATCGCCATGGCCGATATGGTGCAGCACCAGGGAGTTCATCACCGGGTGCGATTCGTACAGGCGGTAGTCCGGGTCCGGCAGGCCGTACTGCGAGGGTTTGCCGAGCAGGGCACGGACCAGCAGGCCGTCGACCAGCTGTTTGAGCCGGCGCGGCAGCTTGACCGAGCCGCCGAAGGTGTCGGTGGGCTTGCCGAGGATGAACTTGGGCAGGAAGTGATAGCCACGGCGTGCCGACAGGTCGACCGAGGCGGCGCGGTGCACGGCGTCGACGGCGATGTCGCAGGCCGAGTTGCCGCAGCCGACCACCAGCACACGCTTGCCGGCGAACAGCTCGGCCGACTTGTAGGCCGAGGAGTGCAGCAGCTCGCCGCTGAAGTTGCCCGGCAGTGCCGGCTGGTTGGGCGTGTGCAGGGTGCCGTTGGCGATCAGCACACCATCGAACTGCCATTCGCGCTGCGTGCCGTTGCGTTCGCTGACCAGGCGCCAGCCCTGGCTCAGGCGCTCCAGCTGCACCACGCGGGTGGCGAACTGGTAGTGCTGGCGCAGGGCGAAGTGCTCGGCGTAGTCGCGAAAGTACTGGCCGATCTGCTGGTGCCGCGGGTAGGGCGGCACGTCGGCGGGCATGGGGAATTCGTCGAACTGGGTGGTGCCCTTGGACGAGATCAGGTGGGCCGACTGGTACAGGGTGCTGTGCGGGTTGGCGATGTCCCACAGGCCACCGACGTCGTGATGCAGCTCGAAGCCGACGAAGGCGATACCATGGCGTTGCAACTGACGGGCAGCGGCCAGGCCCATGGGGCCGGCGCCGATAATGGCGTACATGCAGGGCGTCTCGATTGTCTTTCTATAGTTATTCCGTAAGCATATGCAGCCCCTCCCGCGCCGTAATGGCTCATTCAGGACTCCACTCGGTTAATTCAGGACCATGAGCAATACGCTTTCCGTGACCGTGCACTACGCCCAGGCCATCCTTCAGGCCGCGGAGCGTCTGGCCCTGCCATTGCCGGCCGAAGTGCGCGAGCTGGGCAGCCAGCCGCGCATTCCCCTGGCGCGCCAGGATGTGTTGTGGGAAGCCTTCTGCACGGCGGCGCACGACCCGCTGATCGGCCTGCGCCTGGGCTGTGCCCTGCAGGTCGGCCATCTGGACATGGTCGGCGCGCTGTTGATGAGCTGCGAGACGGTCGGCGAGGCCCTGGAGGCCCTGCTCGAGTACTACCCGATCATCGGTGAAGGCGGCGAGTTCAGCCTGCACGCCGAGGGTCAGCAAGTCAGCCTGCGCTACCAGGAGCACTACCAGGTACGCCAGGAAGAGCGCACCGAGGCCGTGATGGCCAGCCTGCTGCACATGTCGCGCTGGATCACTGGCAACAAGGTCAGCCCGCTGCTGTTGTGCTTCCAGCATGCGCCGCGCGGCGCCGAGGCGCTCTACGCCGAGCAGCTCGGTTGCCCGCTGCGTTTTGCTGCCGAGCAGAATGCGTTGGTGTTTGCCGCCAGCGACCTGCAGCTGCCGCTGATCCAGGCCAATGCGTTGATGTGCGCGCACTTGCGCGGCCTGGCCGATAGCCTGCTCGAGCGCCTGGGTACGCAAAGCCTGAGTGCGCGGGTGCAGCAGTTGCTGCGCACGCAACCGCGTTGGGGCAAGGAGCGCATTGCCGAACAGCTCGACTTGAGTGGCCGTCATCTGAATCGCAAGCTGGCCGAGGAGGGCAGTTCCTACCGCCTGCTGCGCGAGCAGGTGCTGTACCGCATGGCTGAGCAGCAATTGCGCGAGTCGGTACGCCTGGCCGATGTCGCCGAGCGCCTCGGTTTCTCCGATGAAAGTGCCTTTGCCAAGGCCTTCCGCCGCTGGAGCGGGGTGACGCCGGGGCAGTTCCGCCAGGGGTTCGGCGAATGAGCGATTTGCGCGACGAGCGCCTGCTCGAAGAAGTACATGACGAGTTCGGCGTGATCCGCGTGCTGGAGGTGGGCGACTACCGCTTCCTCGAATTCGGTGATGCCATCGAGCAGAGCTGCATCTTCACCCGTGATCCCAGCTGGCTGGAGTACGACTACACCCGCGCCATGCTGATTGGCGCGCTGTGCCACGAGGCGCCAGAAACCGCGCTGTTTCTCGGTCTGGGCGCGGGCAGCCTGACCCAAGCCTGCCTGCGTTTCCTGCCGCTGGAAGACGTCGAGGCCATCGAGCTGCGCCCCGAGGTGCCGCGCCTGGCCATGCAATACATGGGGCTGGCGGACGACCCGCGTCTGTATATCCGCACTGGCGATGCCCTGGAATTGCTGGCCAGCGCCGAGTCGGCCGACCTGATCTTCGTCGACCTGTATACCGATACCGGTCCGGCGGCCGGGCACCTGGCCTGGCGCTTTCTGGAAAACTGCCAGAAGCGCCTCAACCCTGGTGGCTGGCTGATCATCAACCAGTGGGGCACCGACGACGGCCGCCCGCTTGGTGCGGCGCTGCTGCGCGGCCTGTACCACCGGCATTACTGGGAAATTCCGGTGAAGGAGGGCAACGTCATCCTGCTGGTGCCGGCCGATCTTGAGCAGCCTCTGGAAATGGAACAGCTGACGGCGCGCGCCGCCGCGCTGGCCCCGCAGCTGGGCTATTCGCTGCAACCGTTGCTGGATGTGATGCGCCCGGCAAGCTAAGTATCCGGCGAGAACACCACTCGGCGGTCGGGGTAAAAACCTCCCCCGGCGTCAACTTTTTCCTGTATGATTCGCGCCCGGCTAAAACCGGCATCCGTTCAGGTGATGCAACTTCACGAAGCGCCGCTTCGCTGCTTGTCCGCCCCGCGGACTATCCTTGACGTTTTATTCATTTAGTTTTCGCAAATCCCCGCCTACACGGCTGCCAGGGTGACCCTTCCGGGTCCTACATGGCATGTGCAGCTTTGGAACTTGGGTCTTTGCGGATGCACCTAGAGGCAGACCCATGACCCAGGAAGTAACCGGCACTTTCGCCGAACTCGGCCTTCATCCTTCTATTCTCGCTGCGCTGACCGCAGTGGGTTACGAAGAGCCGTCCCCGATTCAGGCCCAGGCGATCCCGATGATCCTCGCCGGCCACGACATGATTGGCCAGGCGCAGACCGGTACCGGCAAGACCGCCGCGTTCGCCCTGCCGATCCTGTCCAAGATCGACCCGGCCAAGCGTGAGCCGCAGGCGCTGATCCTTGCGCCGACCCGCGAGCTGGCCCTGCAGGTGGCCACCGCCTTCGAAACCTACTCCAAGCAGATGCCTGGCCTGAACGTGGTTGCCGTCTACGGCGGCGCGCCAATGGGCCCGCAGCTCAAGGCCATCCGCATGGGTGCCCAGGTCATCGTCGCCACCCCGGGCCGTCTGGTTGACCACTTGAGCCGCAACGATCAACTGCTGTCGACCATTCAGTATCTGGTACTGGACGAGGCCGACGAAATGCTCAAGCTGGGCTTCATGGATGACCTGGAAGTGATCTTCCAGGCCATGCCGGCGACCCGCCAGAGCGTGCTGTTCTCCGCGACCCTGCCGGCTTCGATCCGTGCCATCGCCGAGAAGCACCTGCGCGAGCCGAAGCACGTCAAGATCGCCGCCAAGACCCAGACCGTCGCCCGTATCGAGCAGGCGCATCTGATGGTCCACGCCGATCAGAAGATCCAGGCGGTTTCCCGTCTGCTGGAAGTGGAAGACTTCGACGCCCTGATCGCCTTCGTGCGTACCAAGCAAGCCACTCTGGATCTGGCCGCCGCGCTGGAAACCAAGGGCTACAAGGTTGCTGCGCTGAACGGCGATATCGCCCAGAACCAGCGTGAGCGCGTGATCGAATCGCTGAAAGATGGTCGTCTGGACATCGTGGTTGCGACCGACGTGGCCGCCCGTGGTATCGACGTACCGCGCATCACCCACGTGTTCAACGTCGACATGCCGTACGACCCGGAATCCTACGTGCACCGTATCGGCCGTACCGGCCGTGCCGGTCGCGAAGGCCGTGCGCTGCTGCTGGTGACCCCGCGCGAGCGCCGCATGCTGCAGGTGATCGAGCGTGTGACCGGGCAGAAAGTCGCCGAAGTGCGCTTGCCCAACGCCCAGCAAGTGCTGGACGCACGCATCAAGAAGCTGACCAACGGCCTGTCGCCGCTGGTGGCCGATGCCGAAGCCAGCCATGGCGAGCTGCTCGACCGTCTGGTTGCCGATATCGGCTGCAGCCCGCGCGCCCTGGCCGCGGCCCTGCTGCGCAAGGCCACCAATGGTCAGTCGCTGAGCCTGGCCGACGTCGAGCGCGAGCAGCCGCTGGTGCCGACCGCCGGTGCTCCGCGCGAGCGCCGTGAGCGTGATGGCGAGCGCAGTGGTGAGCGTAGTGGCGAATTCGCCCCGCGCGAGCGTCGTGCTCCGGTACCGTTGGCCGAAGGCCGTGTGCGTTGCCGCACTTCCCTGGGGACTCGCGACGGCATCGCCGCGAAGAACCTGCTGGGCGCCATCCTCAACGAAGGTGGTCTGGCCCGCGAAGCCATCGGTCGCATCCAGATCCGCGAATCCTTCAGCCTGATCGAGCTGCCGGAAGACGGCATCGAACGCCTGCTGAGCAAGCTCAAGGACACCCGCGTTGCCGGCAAGGCCCTGAAGCTGCGTCGCTACCGCGAGGATTGATCCCCGCGCCGTAATGAAAAAAGCCCCGCCTAGTGCGGGGCTTTTTTATGGCTGTGTAGCCATTACTTGTTGCATGGGTTTTGCCAGGTATGGAAGGGGCGCAGGCCGGGCAACTCGCGTAGGTTGGCGTTGAGCGCAGCGAAGCCCAACGGCTCTGGTGCGGTGTTCGTTGGGCTTCGTCGCATTGCTCCTCAACCCAACCTAGGGGGAGCATCAGCTGAAGCTGTAGATGTCCATGCCCAGTGCGCCATAGGTGAAGCCGCTGTGCTCTATGTGGAAATCGCTACCGGCGCCGCGGGCGAAATACAGCGGTAGCAGGTGTTCGTCCGAGGGGTGGTTGCGCCGGGCGTGCGGTGCCTGCTGGCGGTAGTCGTGCAGGGCGGCTTCGTCGTCGGTCTGCAGTTTCGCCACCATCCAGTCGCGGAACTCCCTGGCCCAGGGGGTGATGACCTCAGGGCCGGCGCGCCAGTCCAGTTCGCCAAGGTTGTGGGTGATGCTGCCCGAGCCGATCAGCAGCACGCCTTGCTCGCGCAGGCTGCGCAGGGCCTGGCCGACGCGGGTCTGCAGGGGCGGGCCGAGGTGGCTGGGTAGGGACAGTTGCACCACGGGAATGTCGGCCTGCGGGTACATCAGCGACAGCGGCACCCAGGTGCCATGGTCGAGTGGGCGCTGGTCGTCGAGTCGGGCGGGCAGGCCGGCTGCCGCCAGCAGTTGCTGCGCCTGCTCGGCCAGCTCGGGCGAGCCGGGGGCGGGGTATTGCACGTTGTACAGCTCGGCCGGAAAACCGCCGAAGTCGTGCCAGGTGGCCGGCTGCAGGGCGCTGCTGAGCATCAGCTCGCGGCTTTCCCAGTGCGCGGAAACCACCAGGATGGCGCGCGGTCGTGGCAGCTCGGCGGCCAGGTGGGCGAGGGCGGGGCCGCTGGCGCCGGGCTGCAGGGCCAGCATGGGTGAGCCGTGGGAAATATAGAGACTGGGTAGCACGATAGAATCCTCCGCTGTGACTCCGATGATCTATCAGCTAAGCATCGGCTTCAAACGGGAAATTCCGCGTGCTTTGATCTGGTTATTCGATATTTCAGGGCTGGCTGTCGCCAAAGGCCGCTTCGATATTGATGCCCAGAGTCAGCACGCCGAGGAAGCCGTCTTGCGGGTCGCGCAGCGGCACGCTGACCTGCACCTGGAAGCTCTGGGTCGAACCGTCATAGTCGATGGCTTCGATCAGCAACTGATTGGCCTTGAGCGTGCGCGTGCTGTTGAACTTGGCCTCGTCGCCCTGCCAGTAATCGCTGGTGACCTTGCTCATGCCGGCGATGAGACCGTGCTGATCGGTCAGAAACAGCTCGTTGAACAGGGGGGCATATTGGCGCTGGATGGCCTCCAGCAGGGTTGAGGCAGGTAGCTGGCGGACGCTGTCGATCAGTGGCTGCCGGGGTTTATCCAGTTCGGCACGCCACTGCTGGTCGAGGCGGCGGATATCGGCCGGCCGCAGTGGCTGTCGGGGCTGGCGGCGCAGGCTATCGAGCAGAACCTGGCTGTGGCCCCAGCGTTGCAGGTGCAGCTGCACCAGTTGCTTGAGATGGTGGCGTTCCAGTGCGTTGAGCGGCGAGCCACTCGGGGCGCAGCTCTGCACCTGTTGGTTGAAGACGGGCAGGAAGCCGGCGTTGTGCTCCAGATAGGTGCGTGAAAAATACACGCCCAGCGGGCTGTAACGCGCGAAGCGCTGCTCCAGATGCAGCGTTGGTTGCAGGTCGGCGAGGGCGGTGCTCATCACGTCCTGGTCGGCCAGGATCATGTCGATGCGCCCGCGCTGCAGGAGCTGGAGCAGTTGCTCCAGACGCGGCACCGTCTGCTGCACATGGATGCCGCGGGTTTCCAGCCAGGCCAGGGTGTTGCTGCCGAGTACGGCGCCGATGCGCAGTTGCGGGTCCCAGGGTGGGCGATTGAGTACATGTGGGTCGAGGGCGTACCAGTACCACTTCTCGATCAGCAGGGGCGCGGAAAGCTGGGCGAAGGCTTCGGCCTCGGCATCCGGGGCGGAGCTGAAGAAGCCTTCGGAAAGGTGGGTGCTGACATTGTGCTTGGCGCGCTTCCAGGAGGTCAGCTGGATATCGTGGGGCTGGCGCAGGTGGCTGAAAATGCAGTCCAGCACCTGTACCGAGAGGCCACTGAGGCGGCCATCGATCATCAGCTGGTAGGGCGGCTCCTGGCTGGTGTCGAGGCGGATCATGCCCAGCTGGCCGGCCGGAGCCGGTTGTGGGTTGCCTAGAGCGAGGCTGAGCAGTAGTGCGGCCTGCCAAGCGCGCATGCGTATTTCCCCCTGCTGACTGATCGTTGCAGTCTAGGTGCTGCCGGGGCATTTGTCGGGCAAACAAAAGGGCAGCCGAAGCTGCCCTTGTGCTGTCTGCCGGTGCGACTCAGCGCAGCTGGCGCAGGGCGGCGATGCGCACTTCCAGCGGCGGGTGAGTCATCAGCAGGCCGGCCAGGCCGTTCTTCAGGCCGCCGTTGATGCCGAAGGCGGTCAGGCTGCTGGGCATTTCCACCGGAATACCCTGTTCGGCGCGCAGGCGCTCCAGTGCGCCGATCATCGAGGCGGTGCCGGCCAGGCGGGCGCCGGCTTCGTCGGCCTTGAACTCGCGTTTGCGCGAGAACCACATGACGATGATGCTGGCCAGTATCCCCAGAACAAGCTCGGCGAAGATGGTCGCGACGAAGTAGCCGATGCCTGGGCCGTCTTCGTTCTTCAGGATCACCTTGTCGACGAAGTTGCCGAAGATGCGCGCGAAGAACATCACGAAGGTGTTTACCACGCCCTGGATCAGCGCTAGGGTGACCATGTCGCCGTTGGCCACGTGGCCGATCTCGTGGGCCAGCACGGCTTTCACTTCATCCGGCGAGAAACGCTCGAGCAGGCCCTGGCTGACGGCGACCAGGGCGTCGTTCTTGTTCCAGCCGGTGGCGAAGGCGTTGGACTCATGGGCGGGGAAGATGCCGACTTCCGGCATCTTGATCCCGGCGTCGCGGGCCAGCTCTTCCACGGTCTGCATCAGCCACTGTTCGTGACGGGTGCGCGGCTGGGTGATGATCTGGGTGCCGGTGCTCATCTTCGCCATCCACTTGGAGATGAACAGCGAGACTAGCGAGCCGGCGAAGCCGAATACGGCACAGAAGACCAGCAAACTGCCGTAGTTCTGACCGGTGAAGCGATCTACCCCCAGCAGTTTGAGCGTGACACTGGCAATCGCCAGGACTGCCAGGTTGGTGGCCAGGAACAACACAATGCGCATCATGGTGGAAAATTTCTCCTCAGGCGGGAACGGTCTGATTATGCCGGCTATATAGGGGCGCACCCCCTGCCGATTCAACCTGGGGACTATTTCAAACTATGTCGCTGGCGGGGTTTAGCGTGCTTTCGAAGAGGTGGCGGGTCAGCCGGGCGACCCGCTCGCTGCTCTGCTGAGCGAGGGCTTCGCGCAGCTGCCAGGCCAGGGTGGCCTGCACGCGGCGCACGCTGGGCGTCTGCGTTGTGCCAGCGGGAAGCGCATGGGGGACGGCACGCGACAGGCGCAGGAAGCCTTTCTCGCTGAGCACGGCCTGGTCCAGCGCCTCGTAGGCGATGGTCGAATCGAAGCGCAGGTAGCCTTCCTCGGCCAGCCACAGCAGGGCGCCCAGGCAGCTCTGGTGACGCTTGCTGGGCAGGCCGAACTCGTCGGGCTCCTCGCGGCCGATCAGGTCTTCCACATACAGCCCGACCTTGCGCGGGAAGGCCTGGTAGAGCAGGAGCATGCCGGCGGCGGCATCCTTGTAGAACTCGTCGATCTGCAGATCCATGCTCGTTCCCGCGCCGCGCTTACTGGCGGTAAGACTTGAGGAAGTTGCCGATACGGCCGATGGCCATTTCCAGGTCATCCACGCGGGGCAGGGTGACCACGCGGAAGTGGTCCGGCCACGGCCAGTTGAAGGCCGTACCCTGGACGACCAGCAGCTTCTCGGAGAGCAGCAGGTCGAGGACGAACTTCTCGTCGTTGTGGATCGGGCAGATCTTCGGGTCGATCTTGGGGAAGGCGTACAGCGCGCCCATCGGCTTGACGCAGCTGACCCCGGGGATGTCGTTGAGCAGCTCCCAGGTACGATTGCGCTGCTCCAGCAGGCGGCCTTGCGGCAGCACCAGGTCGTTGATGCTCTGGTAGCCGCCCAGGGCGGTCTGGATCGCATGCTGGCTCGGCACGTTGGCACACAGGCGCATGTTGGCCAGGATGTCGATGCCTTCGATGTAGCTCACGGCCTTGTGCTTGGGCCCGGAAATGGCCACCCAGCCGGAGCGGAAACCGGCCACGCGGTAGGACTTGGACAGGCCGTTGAAGGTCAGGCACAGCACATCCGGCGCCAGCGAGGCGGTGCAGATGTGCTGGGCGTCGTCGTAGAGGATCTTGTCGTAGATCTCGTCGGAGAACAGCACCAGGTTGTGCTGGCGCGCCAGTTCGACGATCTCCAGCAGCACTTCGCGCGAGTACACCGCGCCGGTGGGGTTGTTCGGGTTGATCAGCACGATGGCCTTGGTGTTGCTGCTGATCTTGGCCTTGATGTCGGCCAGGTCGGGGAACCAGCCGGCCTGCTCGTCGCACAGGTAGTGCACCGGCTTGCCGCCGGCCAGGGCCACGGAGGCGGTCCACAGCGGGTAGTCGGGGGCCGGGATCAGCACTTCGTCGCCGTTGTTGAGCAGCGCCTGCATGGCCATAACGATCAGCTCGGACACGCCGTTGCCGAGGTAGATGTCCTCGATGCCGACGCCTTCAACCTGCTTCTGCTGGTAGTACTGCATCACCGCCTTGCGCGCGCTGAACAGGCCTTTGGAGTCGCTGTAGCCTTGCGCGGTGGGCAGATTGCGGATCACGTCCTGAAGGATTTCCTCCGGGGCTTCGAAGCCGAACGGTGCCGGGTTGCCGATATTCAGCTTGAGGATGCGCTGGCCTTCCTCTTCCAGGCGTTTGGCGTGCTTGAGCACCGGCCCGCGAATGTCGTAGCAGACGTTGGCAAGCTTGTTCGATTTGCTGACCTGCATGATGCTGTTGTCCCGAACTGAAAATGGCTGCGCTGCAGCGAAAAAACGGATAACGCGCCTTGGCTGGCTGTAATCTTGCGGCCAGATCGACGTCTAGAGAGTGACGCATGATACGTGCGGCCCGATGACCGGAAAAGGTACAGGTCGGGCTTTTTTCTGCCTCGGAGGTGTACCCCATGGAGAAGATCGAAAAACCCCTGGAAGCCTGGCGCGACGAGCTTTCCGACGCCCAGTTCCATGTCTGCCGCCTGGGCGGCACGGAGCGCGCCTTCACCGGCGAATACCACGACAGCAAGGTGCCCGGCATCTACCACTGTGCCTGCTGCGGCGAGGCGCTGTTCGATTCGGATGCCAAGTACGATTCTGGCAGCGGCTGGCCCAGCTATTTCCAGCCGGTGAATGGCGAGGTGGTCGCCGAGAAGGAGGATTTCAGCCACGGCATGCAGCGCATCGAGGTCAAGTGCGGCAAGTGCGATGCCCACCTCGGTCATGTGTTCCCCGATGGACCGCGCCCGACCGGGCTGCGTTACTGCATCAACTCGCTGTCGCTGAAGCTGATTCCACGCTGACACAGGCCCGGCCCGTCATTCGCGGGACGGGTTTCGGGTAGATAAATTGTGTGCAATTGAATTGCTCGCTATATTGCCAGTGTTTTCCTTCTTCCTCGGAGCGCCATCCCATGAGCGACAAGCTTTTCGATATCCCGGTCACCACCATCAAGGGCGAGCAGAAGACCCTCGCCGACTTCGGCGGCAAGGCCGTGCTGGTGGTCAACACCGCCAGCAAGTGCGGCTTCACTCCGCAGTACAAGGGCCTGGAAAGCATCTGGCAGCAGTACAAGGACAAGGGGCTGGTGGTGCTGGGCTTCCCCTGCAACCAGTTCGGCAAGCAGGAGCCGGGTGACGAGGGCGCGATTTCCGAGTTCTGCGAGCTGAATTTCGGCGTCAGCTTCCCGCTGTTCAAGAAGATCGACGTCAACGGCGGCGCTGCCCACCCGCTGTTCGTGCAGTTGAAGAAGAGCGCACCGGGCCTGCTCGGCAGTCAGGGCATCAAGTGGAACTTCACCAAGTTCCTGATCAGCGCCGATGGCCAGCAGGTCACGCGCTTCGCCCCGACCACCAAGCCGGAAGACCTCAGCAGCGAGATCGAAGCCCTGCTGAAATGAACCCGCTGGATGAAACCGAAGCGCAGCTGCTGCTGGACAATCAGCTGTGCTTCAAACTCTACGCCGCTTCGCGGGCGGTGACCCGTGCCTACAAGCCGATGCTCGACGAGCTCGGCCTGACCTACCCGCAGTACCTGGTGATGCTGGTGCTCTGGGAGTGGCAGGGTGCGCCGCCGGCGCAGCCGACGGTGAAGGCCCTGGGCGAGCGGCTGTTGCTCGACTCCGGCACCTTGACGCCTCTGCTCAAGCGCCTGGAGCAACTGGGCCTGGTGTTGCGCCAGCGTGCGGTGCAGGACGAGCGCGAGGTGCATCTGGGCCTGAGTGTTGCCGGGCAGCAGCTGCGTCAGCGCGTATTGCCGCTGAAGAACCAGTTGCTGTGCGACAGCGGCATGGCGCCGCAAGAGCTGGACGGCTTGCGCGATAACCTGGGCAGCCTGCTGGGGCGGCTTATGACGTTGCCGTAATCGGCAGCCAGTTATCCAGCAACGCCGCCAGGTCCTCGCGGCGAAAGGGCTTGGCCAGGTAGTCGTTCATTCCGGCCGCCTGGCAGCGTTCACGTTCGTCCGGCAGGGCGTTGGCCGTCAGGGCGATGACTGGCAGGTTAGGCCAGCGTCCGCTCTGGCGGATGCGTCGGGTGGCTTCGTAGCCGTCCATCACCGGCATGTTGCAGTCCATCAGCACCAGATCGACCGGATGCCGTTCCAGGTAGCTGATGGCTTCGCCGCCGTGGGCGGTGACGGCCACTTCGCAGCCCAGTTTGCCGAGCATGCCTTTGGCCACCAGCTGATTGACCGGGTTGTCCTCCACCAGCAGGATCTTGGCCTGGCGCTGCTGGCTGGGTGCTTTGCCGGCGGGGCTGCTGGTATCGGCCAGGTGCGGCTGCAGCAGGCGCAGCAGGGTCTGGTGCAGGGCTGCCCGGGCCAGCGGCCTGGCCAATTGCTCGAAGGGGGCGAGGGCGCTGACCTGGGCGCTGGGCAGGAAGCCACCATAGGCGGAAACCAGCAAAATCGGGGTATTCAGGTGCTGGCGCAGGCTGGCCAGTTGCTCCGGCTGGTCGCAGATCAGCAGGTCGACCTGGGTTTCGCTGAGGTTGTTGGCGCCATCCAGGCGGCGGTACTCCAGGCCCCAGCTGGGCAGCCAGTTACTCAATAGTTCGCTCAGGCCGCTATCGCCGGCGCAGAGGGCGCAGACCCGGCCGCGCAACGGTGTCCACTGTGCTCGCGGCGTATGGCTGGGCAGCGGCAGTTCGGCGCGGAACTGGCTGCCGAAACCTTCCTGGGAGCTCAGGGTGAGCTGGCCCTGCATCAGCTCGCACAGGCGCCGGGTCAGGGCCAGGCCCAGGCCGGTGCCGCCGTACTGGCGGGCGATGCCGGCGCCGGCCTGAATGAAGGGCTGGAAGATGCGCGACTGCGCCTCTTCCGGAATGCCGATGCCGGTGTCGCTGACCAGAATGCTGACGCCACCGCTGCTCGGCGCCACGCGCACGTCGACCCGGCCGAAGCGGGTGAACTTGAGCGCGTTGGACAACAGGTTGCTGACGATCTGCCGCACCCGGGTAGGGTCGCCCAGCACCTGGGCGGGCAGGGCGGGGTCGATCAGGCAGGTCAGCTCGACATTCGGCCCGGCGTTCTGCGACAGCAGGCTGGCGGTGTCCTCGACCAAGGCGCCGAGGTCCAGGGGGATCTGTTCCAGCTCCAGCTGCCCGGCTTCGAACTTGGACAGGTCGAGGATATCGTTGAGCAGGTCGACCAGCACCTTGCCCGAGTCGTGGGCGATCGACAGTTGCTGGCGCTGTTCGGCGCTCAGCGGGCCGTCCATGGACAGGGCGAGCATGCCCAGCAGGCCGTTCAGCGGGGTGCGGATCTCGTGGCTCATGTTGGCCAGGAAAGCGGCGCGGGCCTGGGCCATTTCCAGGGCCGTGCTGCGCGCCTGTTCCAGTTCGCTGTTGGACAGAGTCAGGCGGGCGTTGGTCGCCTTCAGCTCGGAAGTGCGCGCCGAAACGATGTTCTCCAGTTCGCCGAGGTACTGAGTCAGGCGATCCTCGGCTTCGCGGCGCTGGTTGATTTCTTCGTGGATGCTGGCCAGTTGCTGGTTGGTGACCGCCACCAGCGTGCCGATCTCGTCGCGTTCATGGCTGGGCGGGCAGGGGATCGGCGCGAAATCGCGGCGCGGATCGCGCTCGCTGAGGGCGCGGATGATGCCGACCAGGGGCTTGGTCAGCATGATGTAGAACAGCACCAGCAGAATCAGCGATAACAGCAGGCTGCGGGCGAAACCGGTGAGCAGGGTGAGCAGGGCGCGGCGCAGGAAGTCGCTGCCAAAGGCGAAGGTGTCGACATCCAGGCGCAGCAGGCCGAGCGCCTCCTTGGGCGCATGGCTGACGAACAGCGGGTCTTCGAACTGGCGGCTTTCGCCAAACAGGAAGTCGCTGAACACGCGGTAGCGACTCTCCACGGCCGGGCGATCCACCGAGGCCAGGGTCATGCCGCTGTTGTCGATGATTTCCGCGCGCATTACCGCCGGCGAGCGCAACAGGCCGAGCACCAGCTCCTGGGCCAGCTCGGCATCTATGTTGTAGGCGATGCGGGCGGCGGGGTTGTGGCTGATTTCCAGCAGCGAGTGGATTTCCCGGTCGATGGAGGCATCTTCGCTGGCATAATCCAGACTGACCTGGATCATACTCAGCAAAGTCCCCAGGATAAACGCCACCAGCACCGTCAAGCTGGCCTGCTTGTACGACAGGCGATGGGTGAGCGAGATATCCATGGGCGGGTGATTGTTCCTTGATCTAGGGTCTGTTCCCGTTTCGTTCGGGGTCGCGCTGGCGCCAGTATTTGTGCGGAGCTAGGCAGCGCCGGCGGGCTTGCTGCATTCACCACATCCATGTGGATCGCACGAGACGCGAAGTTTGGCGGCCCAGATGAGCCGTCGAGTAACGACGTTCCGCGCACATACTGGCCCGTCCCGTCGGCTTGCCCAGCAGCGCGGTTCGCGAGCGAAACGAACAGGCCCTCGGCGCCTGCCAAGCATAGCCCATAGCATCTGGCCGCCGGCAGTGGCGGTTGTGAGGAGTGAGTCGTGGATTCGCCTTTGAACAGTTTTCTCCAGCGTGCCGATGAGGTGTTGACCCGTATCGAGCCGCTCCTGCCAGCCGTGCGAGCGGATGTGGACTGGAGTGATGTGGTCGCCGCGCGCTGGCAGCGCGAAGGGCGCGGTGGTTACCTGCAGCCGCTGCGCGTCAGCCTGGATCTGGATCTGGGCGACCTGGTCGGGGTGGATGCCCAGCGTGACCAGTTGGCGCGCAATACCCGCCAGTTCGTCCAGGGCCTGCCGGCCAACCATGCCTTGTTGTGGGGGGCGCGCGGTACCGGTAAATCCTCGCTGGTGCGGGCGCTGCTGGCCGAGCATGCCCAGGCCGGCCTGCGCCTGATCGAGATTGAGCGCGATCATCTGGCCGACCTGCCGCGGGTGGTCGAACTGCTGGCCGGCCTGCCGCAGCGCTTCGTGCTGTTCTGCGACGACCTCTCGTTTGAGGCCGGCGAGGGCGACTACCGGGTGCTCAAGAGCGTGCTGGATGGCTCCCTCGAGCGCGCGCCGGACAACGTGCTGCTGTACGCCACCTCCAACCGCCGCCATCTGGTGCCGGAGAAGGAGAGCGACAACGAGAACTGGCAGCGCGTCGAAGGCGAGCTGCATCCCAGCGAGGCGGTGGAGGACAAGATTGCCCTGTCCGATCGTTTCGGTCTGTGGCTGTCCTTCTACCCCTTCACCCAGGACCATTTCCTGGCGGTGGTGCGCCACTGGATCAGCGTGCAGGCGGCTCAGGCCGGGCTGCAGTGGCAGTGGAGCCACGAACTGGAAATCCTCGCCATCCGCTGGGCGCTTGGGCGTGGTAACCGCAATGGCCGCTGCGCCTATCAGTTCGCGCGTAGCTGGGTCGGCCAGCAACTGCTGGAGGCTGGGCAATGATCGATCTGCAACAGGCCGGGCAGGGGCTCGCCGGCTACGACTTGCTGGCGGCGCAACTGGAGTCGCTGCTGGCCGATGAGCGCGATTTCATTGCCAACAGTGCGCAGTTTTCCGTGTTTCTGTTCAACGAGCTGGATGGCCTGAACTGGGCCGGCTTCTACCTGAATCGCGACGAGGAGCTGGTGCTCGGGCCTTTCCAGGGCAAGGTGGCCTGCGTACGGATTCCCTTCGCCCGGGGCGTGTGCGGCGCGGCGGCGCGTACCCGCGAAATCCAGCGGATCGAGGACGTGCATGCCTTCCCCGGGCATATCGCCTGCGACAGCGCTTCCAATAGCGAGCTGGTCGTGCCGTTGGTCAAGGATGGGCGCCTGCTCGGCGTGCTGGATCTGGACAGCCCGCAGCTGGCGCGCTTCACCGCGCAGGATCAGGCTGGTATCGAGCGCCTGGTTGCGATATTCCTGCGCCTGACCGAGTGCTGAAATAAAAAGCCCGGCAATGCCGGGCTTTTTCTTGCGCAGGAAGCGCTGTCAGTCGTAGATGTTCTTCTTTTTCCACTCTTCCGGCTCAAGCGACTGCAGGCCGTCGGTCAGCTCATTATGCTCGTCGGCAGCCGGCTGGGCTTTCTCCAGTACCACGGCGTTGGCGCGGGCCAGTAGTTGTTCGAGCTGTTGCAGTTGGGTTTTGTAACGTTCCGGGTCGTTTTGCTTGCGCAGGTACTGCACGCCACGCTCGTAGGCCAGGCGCGCCTGGCCTGGCTGATTCTGCTGCATGGCCTGCTGGCCAAGGTTGCTGAAAAACTCGAAGTGCAGCTGCACCAGCATATGGCGGATTTCGCCCAGCCAGCGCTTGGCTTCGTTGGCTGGCAGCAGGCCTTCCTGGGCGCTGCGGGTGATCTGGCCGTGGAGGTTTTCCAGGAGGAAACGGATTTCCTTGGCCTTGGCCTCGGTAAGGATCTGCTGGGGTGCGTTGCGTACGGGGATGGCGTCGTTCTTGGCGACCTGCTCGCGCAGTTCGCCGATGCGGGTGCGCAGGGGGGCGCTGTTCTTGTCCAGGGGCAGCAGGCGCTCGCTCAGTTGCAGCTCCAGGCGGCTGAGCATCAGCTTCAACGGTGGGCTCATCAACTGGCCGGGCATGTTCTCGGAGACGTCACGGCTGCGGCGTATACGGTCATTGAGATCAGCTCTGAGCCGGGCTTTCTCCAGCTTGCTGTTCTCGACCATATGGTTGATGTAGCCGATGGCGATGAGAATCGCGATACCGACGACAATCAAGGCGGTGATGACGACTGGGGACACCGTGGAACCTCCCGGGATTCGTTTTTCTCCCGAGTGTAGTGCCTTAGTTCAACTGCTCATAGCGCAATATCAGATTGCAGGTCGAAGTCTTTGATTTAGAAAAAGTTTTGATTGAGGGTTGACGCTCTATCAAAGGCTCCATAAAATGCGCGCCACTTCCTAGCGCATTGGCGGAAACGTCAGGTGCTAGGAAGCCGGAAAGCTGTTGTAAGCTCCGGGCCACGTCCCCTTCGTCTAGTGGTCTAGGACACCGCCCTTTCACGGCGGTAACAGGGGTTCGAGTCCCCTAGGGGACGCCATTTTCAGTACCAAGTTCCATGCGGGAATAGCTCAGTGGGTAGAGCACGACCTTGCCAAGGTCGGGGTCGCGAGTTCGAGTCTCGTTTCCCGCTCCAAATAAACAGAAACGCCGCTCAATCGAGCGGCGTTTTTGTTTGCGCGCTATTCAGCGCCATGAAAAAAGGCCCGCCGGCCATGCCGTGCGGGCCTTTCTCTTGCGCCGGGATCAGTGCTTGCTGCTTTCCGGTGGCAGGGCCAGCAGCTGCTTCTCGCTGTTCCAGTCGAACGGCTCGTCATTGGCCTCGGCTTCGTAGCGGCGCTCCTCGAGGGCCTGGAACAGGGCAATCTCCTCGTCGGGCATGAAGTGCAGGCAGTCGCCGCCGAAGAACCACAGCAGGTCGCGCGGCACCAGGTGGGCGATTTGCGGGTAGCGGTGGAAGATCTGGCTGATCAGGTCCTGGCCCAGGTACTGGCTACCTTCCGGGTCACCCGGCAGGTCGACGAGCAACTCGTCGAAACGCTCGAGGAACAGGGCGTGGGTGTCGTCGGCAACCTGTTCGGCTTCGCCGAGCGCCACCAGGATGCCGCGCAGGTGGGTGAGCAGGGCGAGGTGATGGTCGAGATAGGCGTTGGCCATGGTGCGAGTCCTGAAAGCAAAAACGAGCGCGCGATTATAGGGCTGCGCGCGCGCGCTGTCCCGCTCGCCGGCTCAGCGCACCTTGCCGCGACTGAGCTTGAGTTCCTCCTTGCCGACCTCATCGACATCGATCACCCGCTGTTCTTCGGCCACCTGCAGTACTGTTACCTGCCCCTGTTCAGCGAGGGTGCGGCCTTCCTGAGGGGCGACCTGCAGGCCGAAGTGGCCGCCATGCCGGCTGTCGATAGTTAACATCAGCATTCGCGACTTTTTTCTTGTGCCCAGGCTGGGTAGTGTGCAGGTCCTGCAAGCTCCGCAAGCTCCGCAAGCTCCGCAAGCTCCGCAGGCTCCGCTAACCTGACACACCAGGTTGCAAACACCGCGGCGCGCCCCTATCTAAGCCTTTCATTTTGCTGAGTACCCAGCCCCCATGAGTTCCGCTCTGTCCATCCGTCAGTTGAGCAAGACCTACGGCAACGGTTTCCAGGCCCTCAAGGGCGTCGATCTGGACGTGGCCGAAGGCGATTTCTTCGCCCTGCTGGGCCCCAATGGCGCCGGCAAGTCCACCACCATCGGTATCCTTTCCACCCTGGTGAACAAGACCAGCGGCACGGTCAACGTGTTCGGCCATGACCTGGACAAGGACCCCAGTGCGCTCAAGCGCTGCCTAGGCGTGGTGCCGCAGGAGTTCAACTTCAGCCAGTTCGAGAAGGTCTTCGACATCGTCGTGACCCAGGCCGGCTACTACGGCATCCCGGCGAAAGTGGCCAGGGAGCGCGCCGAGCAGTACCTCAACCAGCTCGGCCTGTGGGACAAGCACAACGAGGCCGCGCGCATGCTCTCCGGCGGCATGAAGCGGCGTCTGATGATCGCCCGCGCGCTGGTCCACGAGCCGCGCCTGCTGATCCTCGACGAGCCCACCGCCGGCGTCGACATCGAGCTGCGCCGATCGATGTGGAGCTTTCTCACCGAGCTTAACCAGAAGGGCATCACCATCATTCTCACCACCCACTACCTGGAAGAGGCCGAGCATCTGTGCCGGCATATCGGCATCATCGACCACGGTCAGATAGTCGAGAACACCAGCATGAAGGCGCTGCTCAAGACCCTGCACGTGGAGACCTTCCTGCTCGACCTCAAGGACTCGCAGCTGGTGCCGCCGCAGCTCAATGGCTACCCGGCGGTCCTGGTCGATCACCACACCCTGGAGGTGCAGGTGGAGAAGAACCTGGGCATCACCGAGCTGTTCCGCCAGCTGGCGGCGCAGAAAATCGAGGTGCTGAGCCTGCGTAACAAGAGCAATCGCCTGGAGGAGCTGTTCGTGTCCCTGGTGGAGAAAAACCTGGCGAAGGTGGCGCTATGAGTCCCGAACTGCGCTCCAACCTGATCGCCCTGCAGACCATAGTCACCCGCGAGGTGCGCCGTTTTACCCGCATCTGGGCGCAGACCCTGCTGCCGCCGGCGATCACCATGGCCCTGTACTTCGTCATCTTCGGCCGGCTGATCGGCAGCCAGGTCGGTGGCGTCGGCCAGTTCAGCTACATGGAGTTCATCGTGCCGGGGTTGATCATGATGTCGGTGATCACCAACTCCTACAGCAACGTGGTGTCGAGCTTCTTCAGCAGCAAGTTCCAGCGCAACGTCGAGGAGTTGCTGGTGTCGCCGGTCTCGCCGCACACCATCCTGATCGGCTACACCATCGGCGGCATGCTGCGCGGCCTGGCGGTGGCCTTTATCGTCACGCTGCTGTCGCTGTTCTTCACCCAGCTGCAGGTGCACCACCTGGGCGTGACGGTCATCGTGATCATCCTCACGGCCACCACCTTCGCCCTGGGCGGCTTCATCAACGCGGTGTACGCGCGCAATTTCGACGATATCTCGATCATCCCGACTTTCGTGCTGACCCCGCTGACTTACCTGGGCGGGGTGTTCTACTCGATCAGCCTGCTGCCGGAGTTCTGGCAGAAGGTCTCGCTGGTCAACCCGATCCTGCATATGGTCAACGCGTTCAGGTACGGCATTCTGGGCGTCTCCGACATCAATATCGGGGTGGCCATCGGCATGATGCTGCTGGCCTGCGCGGTGCTCTACACCCTGTGCATCCACCTGCTGAAAAGCGGTAGGGGCATGCGCCAGTAACCTGGCGGCTGATGGGCAGGGCTGCCGGCAACCGGTAGCTGATGCCGGCAAAGGTTGCGGCGCTCTGCCTTCGGGCCATCAAGCGCCATCGACCACCCGATTGCGCTGCAGCCCCAGGTCGATCACGCCGTCGCTGCTGCGGATGCTGGCTTCGACCAGGTCGCCGGCCTTGAGGTACTGGCTGCGTTCTTCCTGGGCCTTGAGGAACAGTTTCCACTTGGTCGCTTCCGGCAGTAGCGCGGCGAT
This sequence comes from Pseudomonas sp., assembly GCA_051646165.1. Taxonomy (GTDB): domain Bacteria; phylum Pseudomonadota; class Gammaproteobacteria; order Pseudomonadales; family Pseudomonadaceae; genus Aquipseudomonas. The sequence continues at coordinate 46,334 of JBOFCR010000135.1, forward strand.
GCGTTGCTTGGTCGGCGAGGGAATCGACAGGGCGCAGCCGGACGGGGTGCCGGTGGCAATCAGGTCGCCGGCGGCGAAGTCCTGCACCCCGGACAGTTCGCTGAGGGTCTCCGCCGGGCCGTAGACCAGGTTGGCGGTGCTGTCGCTCTGGCGTACCTGGCCATTCACCGTCAGGCGCAGCTGCAGGTTCTTCAGGTACTTCATTTCCTCGGGCTGCAGCAGGCACAGGTAGGGGCCGACCGGGCCGAAGGTGCGGAAGCTCTTGCCCTTGTAGAACTGCATCTGTGGGATCTGCACGTCGCGGGCCGAGTAGTCGTTGACTATCACCACGCCGGCGATGAATTCGTGCAGGTTGCTTTCGGTCACCGTCACCGGCCCGCTGATATCGCGCTTGAGCACCAGGCCCAGCTCGATCTCATAGTCGAGGAAGCGCACGTTACGCGGTTTGATCAGCTCGCTGTCGGCCGCAACCATGCAGCTCTGTGCCTTGGTGAAGATCATGTTGAAGTGCTTGGCGTCCGGGTCCATGCCGGACTCGATCATGTGCTGGCGGTAGTTGGCGCCCTGGCAGACGAATTGCTGGTTGCGGGTGACCGGGGCGAGCAGGGTGACTTCCTCCAGTGCCAGTTCCGCGCCGTCCAGCTTGGCCAGGTCGGCCAGGCTGTTGTGAGTGATGAAGTCACCGGTGCTGGCGAACTCGCCAGGGACGCGGCTGATGCGCCCGTCGCGCAGCACACCCCAGTGGCTGCTGTTCTGATGGTCGAAGCGAACTACGTGTACGGCCATGGATGGCGCTCCTGGAGCGGTGGTTTGGCGATGCACGGGTGCATCGACGGATTGTGAATGGATCGAACCGGCGCTGGCGAACGGCGGCAGCAAGGCGCCTCCGGCCAACAGCGTGCCGGCCTTGAGCAGATCGCGGCGGTTGCTCATTAGGCGAACAGGCGCGCCAGGGTGACCAGCTTGCGCAGGGTCACGTCCGGGCTGTGGCGCAGGTGATGGAGCAGGGCGCGCAGCGCTGCCAGGCTGAGTCTGGGGCGGGTGAAGCTGCGTGGCATGCGCTCGCCCCACTGGGCCATGGCCTGGGCGCTGATCGCATGCACGCCGAGGCGGCGCTCGGCGGTGAACAGGTCGCCGTCGCAGTAGTGCTCGTGCTTGTCGCCCCAGGGGTCCTGCCAGTAGTCGAAGATCTGGCTGCCGAGAATGTGCCGGCCGATGCCCCAGGCGTGCTTCCAGCCGCGCTCGCGCAGCAGGCTCTGGCCCATGCCGACGGCATCGGCATCGACCACCTCGAAGGCGCTGTGGCTGTAGGCCGGCATGAAGCCCTGGGCCAGGGCCAGGGTATGATGGTCGGTTGCCACGTCGCCGCGATCCAGGCGCAGGAAGGTGACTGCCGGCGAGCCGTCGGGCAGCACTTGCACGTCGCTGGGGATGAAGCCGAAGTGGCGGGTGTACCAGGCGCAGGTGGCCTGGTAGTCGGCGACTTCCAGCACCACATGGCCCAGCTTGAGGATGTCTGGCGGCGAGGTCGGGATGCGCTGGGTGCTGTTGATGCGCGGCATGTCCTGCCCCAGATTGAGCTGCAGCGGCTGACGGTGGGCGAGGGGCTCGACGGCCGTTTGGCCGAACACGGCCTCGACCAGGAAGCCGGACGGATCGCGCAGGCGCACCCGTTCGCCGCCACCGGGCGCCGTGCTGCGCTCGATGGCGCTGGCGCCTGGCAAGGCGCCGATGGCCTCCAGCTCCGCACGGCTGCCGAGGGCCAGGCCGAGGCCGACGAAGCCGGCCTTGGTGCCACGCCGCACGTGGTAGCAGTAGGGCGCGCTACCGGTGCCGCGCAGGTAGAGGTGATTGGCATCGCGACTGACCACGACCAGGCCGAAGTCGCTCAGGAAGGTTTCCGCCCGGGCCATGTCGGGGCGCTCGAAGATCAGGTGGGCGAGACGCTCGGCCTTCACCGTCGGCTGTGGATGGCGCGCCGGTTGCGGAGTGCTCAGCGTGGCAATGGTGGGCGATGGCATGCTCGTCCTGCTCCTGGATAGGTCCGGCTCAGCGCACTGAGCCGGTCGTGGTCATGGCCGATTCGCGGGTTCAGGTTGGCAGTACCTGGCGCTGCTGTTTCAGCAGGTCCAGGGCGACATCGACGATCATGTCTTCCTGGCCGCCGACCATGCGTCGCTTGCCCAGCTCGACCAGGATGTCGAGGGTCTTCAGGCCGTACTTGGCGGCGGCCACTTCCGCGTGGCGCAGGAAGCTGGAGTAGACGCCAGCGTAGCCGAGGGCCAAGGTCTCGCGGTCGACCCGCACCGGGCGATCCTGCAGCGGGCGGACGATGTCGTCAGCCGCATCCATCAGGGTGTAGAGGTCGGTGCCGTGGTTCCAGCCGAGGCGCTCGGCGGCGGCGATAAACACTTCCAGCGGTGCGTTGCCGGCGCCGGCACCCATGCCGGCCAGGCTGGCGTCGATACGGTCGCAGCCTTCCTCCACCGCAGCGATCGAGTTGGCCACGCCGAGCGACAGGTTGTGGTGGGCGTGCATACCCAGCTGGGTCTCGGGCTTGAGTACGGCGCGGAAGGCGCGCATGCGCTCGCGCACGTCCTGCATGCTCATGGCGCCGCCGGAGTCGGCCATGTAGATGCAGGTGGCGCCGTAGCTTTCCATCAGCTTGCCCTGGGCCGCCAGCTGCTCGGGCGGGATCATGTGGCTCATCATCAGGAAGCCGACCGTATCCATGCCCAGGTGGCGGGCGTACTCGATGTGCTGCTTCGATACATCCGCCTCGGTGCAGTGAGTGGCCACCCGCACGATACGGGCGCCGGCGCTGTAGGCGTTCTTCAGGTCGTGCACGCTGCCGATGCCGGGCAGCAGCAGGGTGGCGATTTGGGCGTGGCTGATCTCGCTGGCCACCGCCTCGATGTATTCCAGATCGGAGTGGCGGCCGAAGCCGTAGTTGAAGCTGGAGCCCTGCAGGCCGTCGCCGTGGGCCACTTCGATGGAGTCGACGCGGGCCTTGTCGAGGGCGCGGGCGATGGCGCGCACGTCATCCAGAGTGTACTGGTGGCGGATGGCATGGCTGCCGTCGCGCAGGGTCACGTCGGAGATATACAGCTTCTTGCTCGGGGTGAAAGTCATGGTCTGAGTCCTCAGCCGTTCAGGGTCGACTGGATCACCATGGACTGCGCCATGCGCTCGGCAGTAGCCAGCGCGGCGGAGGTCATGATGTCGAGGTTGCCGGCATAGGCCGGTAGGTAGTGGGCCGCGCCTTCGACTTCGAGGAACACCGAGGTCTTCAGGCCGCTGAACTGGCCCAGGCCGGGAATGTTCAGGTCATGCACCTCGTCGAATTGCACCTTCTGCTTGAGGCGATAGCCCGCTACATAGGCCTGCACGGCGGCGGCCATCTCCTCGATGCTGGCTTCGACCTTGGCCTGGTCGGCGGCCTCGCTCAGCACAAACACCGTGTCGCGCATGATCAGCGGCGGCTCGGCCGGGTTCATGATGATGATCGCCTTGCCCTTGGCGGCGCCGCCGATCACCTCGATGGCTTTCGAAGTGGTCTCGGTGAACTCGTCGATATTGGCGCGGGTGCCGGGGCCGGCGGACTTGCTGGCGATGGAGGCGATGATCTCGGCGTAATGGACTTTCGCCACCCGCGAGACTGCCGCCACCATGGGAATGGTCGCCTGGCCACCGCAGGTGACCATGTTGACGTTGAGCTGGTTGAGGTTCTGCTCCAGGTTGACCACCGGCACGCAATAAGGGCCGATTGCGGCCGGGGTCAGGTCGATCAGGCGAATGCCGGGCTTGGCCGCGCGCAGAAACGCGTCGTTCTGCACATGGGCGCCAGCACTGGTGGCATCGAAGACGAAGTCGATATCGGCGAACTCCGGCAAATTGACCAACCCCTGCACGCCTTCATGGGTGGTGGCGACGCCCATCCGCGCGGCACGCGCCAGGCCGTCGGAGCTGGGGTCGATACCGACCATGGCGCCCATCTCCAGGTGCTGGGCATTGCGCATGATCTTGATCATCAGGTCGGTGCCGATATTGCCCGGGCCGATGATCGCGACCTTGAGTTTTCTGTTGATGCTCATGTAACGCTCTCCAGTGAGCGGCGCACTCTGGCGCGCCGCCGTGATCAGACGAAACGGCAGCTGACTTCGCCCAGGCGGGTCAGGCGCAGGTGCAGGTGGTCGCCGGCTACCACCGGCGTCATCGGGCCGAGCGCGCCGGACAGCAGCACGTCGCCGGCCTGCAGTGGGCGACCGACCTCGGCCATGGTGCGGGCCAGCCACAGGCAGGCATCCAGCGGGTTGCCCAGGCAGGCGGCGCCGACGCCGATGGCAGCCTGTTTGCGGTTCTTCTCCAGCAACATGCCTTCCAGGCGCAGGTCCAGCGCCGCCAGCTTGGTCGGCTGCTTGCCCAGCACGTAGAGCGCAGAGGAGGCGTTGTCGGCCACGGTGTCTGCCAGGGTGATCTTCCAGTCGGCGATGGCCGAGTCGACGATCTCGATGGCCGGCAGCAGGTAGTCCACCGCGCTGATCAGCTCGGCCAGCGTGGTGTCGACATTGGGCAGGTCGCGGCCGAGGACGAAAGCGATCTCGCCCTCGGCCTTGGGCTGGATCAGCTGGCTGCAGTCGATCTCGCCGCCGTCGGCGACCTCCATGTCGGCGAACAGCATGCCGAAATCCGGTTGGTCGACGCCCAGCTGTTGCTGCACGGCCAGCGAGGTCAGGCCGATCTTGCGCCCGACCAGCCGGCGCCCTTGCTCCAGGGCCCGCTGGGTATTGATCTCCTGCACCGCATAGGCGCCGGACAGTGTGTCGATGCCGAAGCGGGCGGAAATTTGCGCACAGGGCACGCGCTCCTGGCGTGCCTGGGCCAGCGCGGCGGCGGCCTGTTCCAGTTTTTTCAGGGTGTCGAGGCTCATGCGCTTTTCCTCCGGCTGGCGAAGTCGACCTGGCCGGCCGCCTGTCCCGGCTGCCAGCCGAGCTGTCGTTTCAGCTCGACCAGCGTGGCATTGAGCTGCTCGGCGGCGACCAGGGCGAAGACGAACTTGTCCGGGCGCACGATGGCGACCAGGTCTTTGCCGTAGCCGCCGCGCTTGAACCAGCGCAGCAGTTCTTCGCCAGGTTCTTCCACTTCCACCAGCCCGGTCGGGGTATGGCGCTGGATGTCCATGCCCTGCGGGCGACCGCCGAAGGGGTAGAGGGTGACGAAGCGGCTATCCAGGCTGGCGAGGAATTTCTTCGACTCGGCGGACAGGGCGGTCTGCGGGTCGTTCTCCAGACCGACCAGGGCGAAGCCTTCACCCAGCACCTCGTCGAGCAGCACGCGCTTGCCCTTGAAGGTGCGCACCTGCGGCTGCGGGATCAGCGTGCCCTCTACGCCGCGGCGGCCACTCCTGGGCAGGCCCAGATAGCTGCCGGCCTTGTATCTCGGAGTGGGCTTGAAGCCGCCTTCGCGCAGCCACTTGCCCAGTACCGGGGTGACGTTCATGGCCCTGACGATGAAGTTGCGCAGCGCGGCCGCCAGCGGGTTGGCCATGGAGACGAAGTCCTTCATCTGCACCGAGATGTCGATCATCGACTTGGCGTGGTGGTAGCGCTCGCTGCCGTAGGTATCGAGCAGCTTGTCGGCGGCCTTGCCGCGCAGCACCGCTTCCAGCTTCCAGGCCAGGTTGTAGGCGTCGCGCACGCCGGAGCTCATGCCCTGGCCCATGAACTGCGGGGTCATGTGCGCGGCATCGCCGGCCAGCAGCACGCGGCCCTTGCGCCACTCGCGGGCGACCAGGGCGTTGAAGGTGTAGACCAGCTTGCGCTTGACCTCGAACTTGTCCGGGTCGACGTAGCGGGCGATCAGGCTGCGCACGGTGGCCGGGTCTTCCATGTGCTCCCTGGTCTGCCCGGGCATCAGCATGAACTCGAAGCGGTGGAAACGCCCCGGCTGCGGACAGCTGACCACCGGGCAGGCGGGGTCGCAGACGAAGTTGAAGTAGGGAATGTGGCGCAGGGCGTCTGCGCCTTCCTTCATCTCCAGGTCGACCACCAGCCAGGGCTCGGGGAAGTTCTTGCCGTCCATGCCGATGCCCAACTTCTCGCGCACCGTGCTACGGCCGCCGTCGGCGCCGACCAGGTAACGCGCCTTGAGGGTGACCGGGTTGGGCGCGACGTCGACCTCGACCCGGCTGCCGTCGCCATCGCCGAAGCGGCAGTTCTGCGTGGCCTGGTGGGTGAGGCTGACCAGCTCGCCGTCTTGCGAGAAGTCCACCAGCTCGCGGCCGCGCACCACACGCACCGAGGGGTAGCGGGACAGCAGCTCGCTGAGCTTGGTCTCCAGCCAGGGCTGGTAGAGGAAGTTGATCACCGGCCAGCCGAAGCTGCGCTTGAGCTGCCAGTAGCGGCCGATCACCCGGCCATCGGGGAAAGTCCATTGGGCGGGGGTGTCGATCTGCATGTCGGCGGCCAGCTCGGGGGCAACGCCGGCGGCCTGCATCACGCGCATGCATTCGTCGTCGGTGTAGACCGCGCGGGCGTTGCCGTAGAACACCGGTTCGCGCTCCAGCACCAGCACCGAGAGGCCGCGTTTGCCGAGCAGGTGGGCGAGGGTGGCGCCGGTCGGGCCGAGGCCGGCGATGACGACGTCGACGATTTCGTGGTTTTGGCTATTCATGGTGGCTCCTACAGCGGGGAGTATTCGGTGGCACGCAGCGAGCGCAGGCCCTGGCCGAAGTTGCCCAGATTGGTTTTCAACTTGTGCCAGGTGCCGCGCTTCTGCGGCTTGTGGCCCCACAGGCTGATGCCCTGATAGGTGGTGGTCTGCCAGCGCTCTTCATCGACCTCCAGGGCGTTCCAGCCCAGCTCGACTTCGAAGCCGGAGGGGCTGAGCACGTAGAACGACTGCTCGCGGTCGTTGGGGTGCTCGCCGATCTCGTGGGCCATTTCGAAGCCCAGCTGGCGGCAGCGCAGGAAGGCGTCGGTCAGCGCGCTCACCGAGGTGGTCAGCAGGTTCATGTGCTGGACCTGGGTGCGGATCGGGTCGATGGGCACGCCGCGCACCTGGGCGATGGCGATCGAGTGGTGGCGCGGATTGACCCGGAAGAACTCGATGTCGACGGTCACCCCGCCCAGCTGCTCGACAATGGTGTCGCTCTGCCGGGCGTCGAAGATCTCCTGCCAGAAGCGGCGCATGTCCTTGCCGCGACGGCTGGTGATGGCCAGGTGGCCCATGCCGGCCGCGCCGGTGATGAAGCCGCTGCTGAGCATGTCCAGCGGATCGCTGGTGGTCACGGCATCGACGAACAGCTCGATGGCCAGGCGCTTGGGCCCGACCACCCGCCAGAAGCGCAACACGCCACGCTCGGCGGCTTCTGCGGCGCTGCTGGCCTGGACGGCGATGCCGCGTGCCTGCAGGCGCTGCAGGACCAGGTCCAGGGTGGCCTGGTCGCGCAGTTGCCAGCCGATGGCGGCAAAGTCTTCCGCCGCGCCGCGCCGGACCATGAGGCGGCGCTGGTGGTGGTCCATGCGGAACGCCAGGCTGTCGCGATCCGCGTGCTGCAGGTGCAGGCCGAGGCCGTCCTTGAGGAAGGTCTGCCAGCGTTCGAGGCGATTCGACTCGATCACGGCGTAACCCATGCCGCTGGCGCCGAAGATGTCCTGATTCATGGGAGGCTCCGTGTGCGCTCAGGCCGGGGTACGGCTGGCGAGGAAGCCGGCCGTGACGGCGTTGAACTCGGCGGCGCGTTCCCACTGCACCCAGTGCCCGGTCTTGCTGAACAGGTACAGGTCGCAGTCGGGCATGCGCTGGCGCAGGGCCTCGCCGCCGCTGGGGCGGTTGACCTTGTCGTCCGCGCCCCATAGCACCAGGGTCGGCACGCGGCACTGAGCCAGGCGCGGGTCGCGGGTGAAGTCCATACGCAGCGCGGCTTTCAGGCCCGGCGGGCGACGCAGCGGCGGGGCGGCGATCACCTGCGGATCGACGCTCGAGCGGTAGCGCTCGGCGATCATCGCGTCAGTCACCAGGCTGCCGTCGTAGACCAGGTACTCGCGGATGAAACGGGTGATCTTCTCCAGCGAGGGGCCTGTGCCGTTGTAGTAGTCGAGCAGTTGGTTGAGGCCTTTGGTCGGCAGGGCGCGGGTGGTACCGACTCCGCCCGGGCCCATCAGCACCAGGGCCGAGATGCGCGCCGGTGCATCCAGCGCCATGCGCAGTGCACAGGCGCCGCCGAGGGAGTTGCCTACCACGTGCGCGGCCTTGATCTGCAGGGCGTCGAACAGGCCGAGCATGGACCTGGCCAGGTCGCCGAAAGGGTCGTTGCGGTCCAGGCCCTTGGTCGACTGGCCGTAGCCGGGCATGTCCACCACCAGCACGCGAAAGTGCTGGGCCAGTGCCTCGATATTGCGCGAGTAGTTGGACAGGCCGGAGGCGCCGGCGCCGCCGCCATGCAGCATCAGCAGGGGATAACCGGTGCCGAGCTCGCTGAGAAAGATCTGCCGCTGGCCAACCTTGACCGTGCGGGAGGTGAGGCCTGGGATTGCTGCGTTGTTATTCATGTGCGCTCCAGAAGGACCTGCTCTCTATTGCTCTGGTTAAAGTATCAATGCTCATAAATGAGCACAAGTGTTCATTCGTTGGTTGTGTTGTTGCGTGACGCCAGCTCTGGCGCCCGTTGCTCGGGATAAAAAAGCCGCCCCGCAGGGCGGCAAAGGTCTAGGGCGGGACGCCCATCGACGGAGTAGCCGGTTAGCGGATGCCTGCGTTGCGCAGGGCGGCCGGGGTGTACTCGGAGGACAGCGAGGAGAAGCCGAATTCGATTGGCTCCTTCTCCTCGTTGCGCATGCCGGAAACGATGTAGCGGCCATTGATCAGGTCATACAGCGCTTCCACGCCCAGCCAGGGCACCTGCACGTTGTAGAACGGCGTCAGGTGGCCTTCGGCGGTGCGCCACAGGGTGCCGCGCGAGTCGTAGTGGTCGGCCAGGGCGATCTGCCAGGAGTCCTCGTCGATGAAGAACACCCGCTTGGCGTAGATGTGCCGCTCGCCGGCCTTGAGGGTGCCCTCGACCTGCCACACGCGGTGCAGTTCGTAGCGGGTGGCGGCGGGGTTGAGGTGGCCGGGCTGGACGATGTCGGCGTACTTCAGCTCGGGCGAGTCGAGTCGGTAGCTGTTGTAGGGGATGTACAGCTCGCGCTTGCCGATCAGCTTCCAGTCGTAGCGATCCGGCGCGCCGTTGTACATGTCCAGGTTGTCGGCCACGCGCTGGCCTTCGGAGGCCGGGTAGGGACCGTCGTAGGAAATCTGCGGGGCACGGCGCACGCGGCGCTGGCCGGCGTTGTAGATCCACGCCATGCGCGGTTCCCGCACCTGGTTCAACGTCTCATGCACCAGCACCACATCACCGGCCTGGCGCGCTGGCGCGGTGACCAGCTGCTTGTAGTAGAACAGCACGTTGCCCGGGTTGGCCGGATCGAAATCCTTGATCCGGTCGCGGAAGGTGAACTGCTGCTTGAAGTACACCGGCACGAACTTGCCGTTGGCCAGCGGCGTGGCCTGCACGTGGATGCGCTTGGCGCTGCCGCCGCGGTAGCGGGTGATGTGGTTCCACACCGCTTCCAGGCCGTTCTGCGGAATCGGGAAGGGGATGGCCGTGGTGAAATTGGCCAGACCGTTGCCGCCCTCGATCAGGCTGGCTTTGCTCGCATTGACCTTGGCGGCCTGGTACACCGCATCCGGCAGGCTGACGCTGCGATGGCTCGGGTAGACCGGGATCTGGTAGCTGCCGGCGTAGCGCTTGAGCATCGCCTGCTGGCCGGGTGTCAGCTTGTCCTGGTACTGCGCGGCGTTCTGCGCAGTGATGGTGAACAGCGGCTGCTCGTTGGCGAAAGGATTGCTGAGGAAACCTTGGGCGCTGAGGCTGCCGGCACTTTGCGGCAGGCCGCCAGTCCAGGCCGGGATGCTGCCGTCGGCATTGCCGGCCATTTCCGCACCCAGCGGGGTCAGGTTGCTACCCAGTTGCTTGGCCTGCTCCGGGCTAACGGCAGCCCAGGCGAGGTGGCTGGACAGGGCACAGGCAAAGGCGAGCGAACAGGTCGCGAGAGTATTGTTATTCATTGTCGGGTACTCCACTTAGAACGACACGCCGAAGCTGAGCGCGACATAGTCACGGTCGGCCATCGCGTTGTAGTCGCCGCCGAAGTAGTCGGTGTAGGCGAGGCTGGCGGTGTAGGTGTTGAGGTAGACGGCATCCAGGCCCAGGCTGATTGCCTTGGAGCCTTCGTTGAAGCCCGGCTCGGGGCCGTAGCCGTTGACGTCGTGCGCCCAGGCCAGGCTGGGCTTGAGCTCGACGCCATCGATCAGGTTGCTGTACTCCCACATGGCTCGTACCCGGTAGCCCCAGGCGTTGCTGGTAGTAAAACCATCGTTGGTGCAGTACTGCGGGGTCTTGGTGTTGATCTGGGTGGTGCAGATGCTGTTGTCGGCCAGCTCGCCCATGCCGAAGGTGGTGCTGCGGCCGTAGCGCAGGCCATCGCCGCCCATACCACTGACATGCACCAGGCCCACTTCGCCAACCAGGGTGACGCGGTCGGCGCCCATCACCTGGTCGAAGAAGTGAGTGGCGGTGACCTGCGCCTGGGTCATTTCCTTGCGCTGGTAGCCCTTGAGCATGGTGCTGTTGGCCGCGCTGAAGTAGCCGGATGACAGCACCGGCGAGGAGCTGGCTTCGCCACTGGCTGCGGAGATGATGTCCACCGGGCTGATCTGGACCGGCATGTTCGGCCGGTAGCTGATCTCGCCGGACAGCGTGGTGCCGGTCGGTAGGCTGGTGCTGAAACTCAGGCCGTATAGCTGGATGTCTTCCGGGTAGTCGGCGAACCACTGCGAGGTACCCAGCCGGTAGGCCTGGGTCAGCGCCTGGCCTTGGGCGCTGCCGAGCACCGTGTTGCACAGGCCGGGATTGCTGACGCCGATGTTGGCGCAGGCCTGGCTGCCGAAGCCGAGGTCGGCCATGTGCGGGCTGCTGATGCCGCTGATGAAGGGCATGCGGCTGTGGTAATTCATGAAATAGGCGGCGAATTCGCTGTCCAGCTCCGGGGCGAACCAGCGCAGCGCCGTGCCCCATTGGCCGGTGTCGCGGGCATCGTTGTCGCCGGCGCGGGGGACACGGATGCCTTGGCTGGTCAGGTCGACGCCGAAGGGAGACAGAGCGGACTGGGCCAGGGCGTTCTGGTCCAGCACCGGGCCGGCGACCAGGCCGTTGCAGCCATCGGAAATCGCATCGTTGGGGGAGAAGAAGGTGCCGCAGTTGTCGATGACGGTCTGGTCCCACTCCAGCTGGTAGAACATCTCGGCGGTCAGGTTGTCCGTGAGGTTCTGCGACAGGTAGAACATGTTGACCGGGATCAGCCCCTCCTTGAGTTCGGAGCCTGGGCGGCGCAGGGCGGCGATATCCACCGGGTTGATGCTGTTGATGCCGCCCTGGATGAAGGTGCTCTCGCCCCAGCTGACCACCTGTTTGCCCAGGCGCACGGTGCCTGGCAGGTCGGCGACCGTGTAGTTGTGGTAGGCGAAGGCATCCAGCAGCTGCACGCCGCTGGACTGGGCGCCGGTCTTGCGGCCGTGGTCGTCGATATCGGTGAACAGGCGGCTCTCGTCCTTCAGTTCGAAGTCGTACCAGTACTTGCCGCGCAGGAACACGCCGGACTCGCCGTGGCTCAGCTGCAGGTCATGGATGCCCTTGAAGATCTTCGAGAAGGTTTCCCCTTTCTTGAAGTTGCGCCGGCCGTCGTCGGTGACGCTGCTGCCGAGCAGGTCGGGGTCCGGGTTGCGCAGCGCCCAGCTGGCGCCGATGGATAGGGTGGAATCGAGCTGCCCGTCGATTTCGCCGATGGAGAAATCGATGGCCTGGGCCGATGCGGAAAACAGGGTTGCAAGGCTGACTGCGCAAGCCAGGCGAGCTGGTTGCCATGGGGGTTGCTTGAACATCTTCACTACCTCTTGTTGTTCTTATGCGGCGACGCAGGCCCTTTTCGCGGGATGAGCCAACCCGTACAGGTCATCGAGGCTTCGATGAGGTCCGTATTGCGGTGAGTGGGTGTCGGACGGGGGAGCGGCAGCTCCCCCCGTTGTGCAGGGTGAGCGCTAGCCGCTGTCGCGCGGGGTGCGGCTCATGTCAGGTGGAGCGCAAAGCTGGGTCATGGGTGTTCTCCCACTTTTCTTTGGGCAAAGGCTCCCCGTGCGCGGCATGAGCCACGCTCGACGAGGCGGGGGTTCAGTTCAGGCTGGGCAGCGTGGGTAGCGGCGCGGTGGCATAGGCGCGCGCCTCGTCCGGCGGCACGCCCATGGCACGCAGCACCAGTTCGGCGGTGTCCGCGCCGGCGTCGCGCCAGGTCTTGTGGCCTTGCAGCACCAGGCTGACAGCACCCAGCACCGAACCGGCGAGCATGCCGATCACCGACATCAGCTGCTCCTGGCGGAAGCTGAAGTGCTGGCTGGCCAGCCCGGCCAGCACGTCATGGGCTGGCGGGCCTTCCCAGAGCTTCTGCACTGAGGTGTGCGAGGCGCCGTAGCGCACCAGGAAACTGCCCCAGTGCGGCTCTTCATGGGCCCGGCGGATATAGAAACGGATGCCGTTGGCCACGCGCTGGGCGGGGTCGAGGTCCGGGGTGGCGCTCTTGCCGACCCGTTCGTTCATCTCGGCGGCCAGCTCGCTGGCGACCGCCTCGAACAGCGAGTCGATGGACTCGAGGTTCTTGTAGATGGTGTTGCGGGCCAGGCCGGCGCTCTGGGCCAACTCGCTGATATTGACGTCGGCGACCTGCTTCTCGGCGAACAGCCGCAGGGCGGCTTCATGGATGCGTTTCTGAATAGCGCTCACGGCTCGAAACCTTTCGATTGAGGCGAATGACTGCATTGAACACGTGTGTTCATTTTAAATCAACAGGGTTCATTGAGATTTTATCGGCATGGCTGCTCGTGATCTCACTGCGGCGGCTCTATCTCAAGGTTTTATGCCGTTTGTCCGGATGCTTTCGGCAAGCCATGGGAGATTTTGCGACGAAAAATGGCGAATCACAGCTTGCTGTATGTGAACACGTATGTTCATTATGTGGCGTGAGTGTTTCTTGTTGGTGGGCCTATCGAGGCCTGCCACCCAGTAGTCCCAGCGAGGGGAATAATCGCCATGTCCGTCAAGCAAGGGCGCATAGACGTCCACCACCACGTGATACCACCTGCCTTCGTCGAAACCATGCAGGCCAAGGGCATCGACAAGGTCGCCGGGGCGCTGCTGCCCAAGTGGACAGCCGAGAAATCCATCGCGGTGATGGACGCCAACGGCATCCAGACGGCGATTACCTCGCTTTCCGCCCCCGGCGTGCATTTCGGTGGTGGCATCGCGCAGGCGGTCGACCTGGCTCGGCGCTGCAACGAGTTCTGCGCCGGGATGGTGGCGCAGTATCCGGGGCGTTTCGGCTTCTTCGCCGTGCTGCCAATGCCCTTCACGGAGCAGGCCTGTGCCGAAGCCATCCATGCCCTGGATGTGCTGAAGGCTGATGGCGTGGTGCTGCTGGGTAGTACCGATGGCCACTTCCTCGGCGACCCGCGCTTCGACGAGCTGATGAGCGAACTGGACCGCCGCCGCGCCGTGGTGTTCGTGCACCCCAATCTGCATGAAACCAGTGTGAACATCGGCCTGGACATGCCGGGTTTTCTGATCGAGTTTCTCTGCGACACCACGCGGGCGGCAACCAACCTGATCCTCAGCGGCACCCAGGAAAAGTACCCCAACACCCGCTGGATTCTCGCCCATGCCGGCGGTTTCCTGCCTTATGTCGCCGGCCGGCTCGCCGCAACCAGCATCCCCGATCTGCAGAGCAAGGCGCCCAGGGGCGTGATGCACTACATCCAGCGCTTCTATTTCGATACCGCGCTGTCGCCGTCGCGCTACTCCATGGCGGCGCTCAGGGAGCTGGTCGATCCCTCGCACATTCTGTTCGGCAGCGATTTTCCCTTCGCCCCGGCCCCTGTCACGGCGCTGCAGTGCCGCACCCTGGCCGAATCGGACCTGTTCGCTGAGCCGGTGCAGTACGGCATTGCCCGTGGCCATGCCCTGGAGCTGTTTCCCCAATACCGCCTCGCCGACGAGGTGGCGACGGCCCAGCCGATCTTTGCCGGCGAGTCCGTTGGCGAACGCGTCAAGCGGGCCATGACCGGGCCGATGGCGTCCCTGGGCGAACGCATGCGCAACCGCTGATCCATTCGGCGAAAGGGTATTTCCAGTGCAAGAGGTGATCATGAATCGTCGTACTTTCGTGGTGGGAGCCAGTGCTCTCGTGGGGGCCGGCGTGCTCGCCAGCGGCATGCGTTCCGAATCGCCAGGCGCGGCGCTACGCTCGCCCGGCAGCGCCGAGGAGAATGCCGCGGCGGTTGCCGCCGTTGCGGCGGCGGGGCGCATCGATGTGCACCGGCATATCGTCACGCCGGCCATGGGCGAGCTGCTGGCGCGGCGCAATATCCACAGTTTGGCCGGGATTGCCGTGCCGCAGTGGACGCCGCAGGGCTTCAGCGCGGCGCTGCAGGCGGACGGCGTGCAGACCGCCATCACCTCGGTGGTGATCCCGGGCATTCAGGCAGAGGCGGCCGAACTGGCGGCGTTTTCCCGCAGCAGCAACGAATATTCGCGAACCCTGCGCGATCAGTACCCCGGGCAGGTGGGTTTCTTTGCCCATGTGCCGCTGCCGTTCACCGGGCAGGCCTGCGCCGAGGCGATCCATGCGCTGGATAACCTGGGCGCCGACGGCGTGGTGCTGATGGCCAGCAACGACGGCAAGTTCCTGGGCGATGCAGCCTTCGACGAGCTGATGCACGAACTTAACCAGCGCGAGGCGGTGGTCTTCGTCCACCCCAATCTCCCGGCAACCGCGCAGCTGGCGCTCGACACGCCGCCGGGCATTCTGGAATACCCCTGCGATATCACCCGCGCCGGGCTCAACCTGATCCTCTCCGGGACCCTGGAGCGCTTCCACAAGATCCGCTGGATCCTCGCTCATGCCGGCGGCTTCCTGCCTTATGTCGCCTGGCGCGTATCGCTGACCAATGCCATGCCCGAGTACGGCGACAAGTCCACCCAGGGCGTGCTGACCTACCTGCGCCGCTTCTACCTGGACATCGCGTCCTCCGTCTCGCGGCCGACCATGGCCACCCTGGGCGAACTGATCGAGCCCTCGCGCCTGCTGTTTGGCAGCGATACGCCGTTCGCCCCGCCGGGGCAGACCCAGGAGGCGATAGCGCAGCTGGTCAGCAGTGATTTCTGGAGTGCCGGGCAGGCCGCCCTAGTCCAGCGTGGCAACGCGCTGAGCCTGTTCCCGCGCTACCGGCAGGCCGATGAAGTGGTCGCGGCGCTGCCGCAGTTCGAGCAGGAATCGCTCGGCAGCCAGACCACGCGGCAACTGCTGTCGCCGCTGCGGACGCTGGCGCAGAAGCTTCGTGAATAAGTGCTAGGCCTGCTTCTGAGCGCTTTCTGCCCGTCGCCACCGGCCGTTCTGGGCGTTGTGCAGGCCAAGAGATATTCGCTCAGGTTGTGCTAACGGTGCGCTGTGCGCAGCGCTATCGGAAGCGCACCCTCAGTGCTTCGCGTCCTATTGAGCAAGCAGCTCACTGATCCACCTGAGCTGCTGTGTGAGTGCTTGCACCTTCTCCTCGGGCACGGCCTGCCGTGCTCGGGCGAAGTGGCTCAGGGTTCGCTGCTTCAGGCGCAGCAGGCGCTGCCACTTGGCCAGAAATGCTGGGCTGCGTTCCTGCAATTGCAGTGGGCCGAAGTACAGCTCTGCGGCGCTATACAGCACCGGCCCGCTGCGCTCGGCGACGATGATTTCGTAGTCGAAGCGGTTTTCCCGCAGGACTTCCTCGCCGAGGATGCGGTAGTCATGGGCCATCAGCCATTGGCGCAGTGGCTGTTCGCCGCCGTTGGGCTGCAGGATCAGGCGCTCCTTGCCGCTCAGATGCGCCTTGCCGCTGTCGAGGATGTCGCGGATCGTCTCGCCGCCCATGCCGCAGAGGCTGAGCGCGGTGATCCCGTCTGCTGGCTGTATCGCTGCCAGTCCATTGGCCAGGCGTACGCTGATGCGCTGGCTCAGGCCATTTTCGCGCACGGTGCGTTGTACCGAGTGAAACGGCGTCAAGGCCAGCTCGCCGGCCACCGCCGCCGCGATAACGCCACGGTTCATCAAGGCTACGAGCAGGTAGCCGTGATCCGCGCCGATATCGGCCAGTCGCGCACCGGCCGGCACCTGTGCCGCTACGCGCTCCAGGCGCTCGGATAATTTCTGTTCGTTCAACGGCTGCCTCTGTTCACCACGGTCGTCCGGCACGTTGGGCCGGATCGGCGGGCGATTTTGTCGAGCAACAGTGTGCCTGGCAAATTCCTGCGACCAGTGCCAGGGTTCGGCCTGCTAGGTGGGAAACTCCAGAATAAAGCGCGTCCAGCCCGTCGCCGACTCGCAGCGAATGCTGCCGCCCTGGGCTTGGACGATGGAGCGGGCGATGGCCAGGCCCAGGCCGGCATGTTCGGTCCCGCCTTCGCGGCGGGCCGGATCGGCGCGGTAGAAACGGTCGAACAGGCGCTTGCGCTGCGCCTCGGCGATGGCCGGGCCCTGGTTGGCTACCTCGATACAGACTTGGCTCCCGGTTGCCGTGGCTTGCAGGCGCAGCTCTCCACCGGTTGGGGTGAAGCGCAGGGCGTTGTCGAGCAGGTTGCTCAGGGCGCGGCGCAGCAGGGCGCGATCGGCGATCAGGCGGGCGTCGCCGCTGACCTGGAGATGCACCGCCGCTTCCTCGGCCAGCGGGGCGAAATACTCGGCCAGGCTGGCCAGTTCGTGGTTCAGCTGCAGCGGTTCGCGGCGGGTCTGCAGCAGGCCGTTCTCGGCCTTGGCCAGGAGGAGCATGTCGCCGACCATCTGTGCCAGGTGCTGCAGCTCCTCCAGGTTGGAGTGCAGCGCTTCCTGGTAGTCCTCCAGGGCTCTGGGCTGGCTGAGGATTACCTGGGTCTGGGTCAGCAGGTTGGACAGCGGCGTGCGCAGCTCGTGGGCGATATCGGCGGAAAACGCCGAGAGGCGGGCAAAGGCGTCTTCCAGGCGCGCCAGCATGGCGTTGAACGACTCCGCCAGTTCGCTCAGTTCTGCCGGCATGTCCTGCTGCGGCAGGCGGCTGGTCAGTGAGCTGGCGGAGGTTTGCCGGGCTACCCGGGTCATCTGCCGCAGCGGGCGCAGGCCACGCCGCGCCACCCAGGCGCCGAGCAGGGCGGTAGCCAGCGCGGAGAGGCCGACGCACAGCCAGATCAGGCGCTGCATGCGCTGCAGGAAATGCTGGTGGTGGCTGATGTCGAGCAGCAGGCTGAGTTGGCCGCCATGGGCCAGGGGCTGGCTCAGTACGCGGTAGTCGGCATGCCCCTGTTGCCAGCGGTACAGGGGCTCGCTGCTGGTGGGCAGGCTGGCCAGTTGCGGCAGGCTGGCGAACCACTGTCGGCCGTCCGGGCCGGTCAGGCGTAGCGCCAGCTCCGGGTGGCGCTGCAGCTCCAGGAGCAGTTGCGGGCGTTGCGTTTCCAGTTGCGCCGGGCTCTCGACACCGCGCAGCAGTTCGGCGAACAGGCGCAGCTTGCCCTCCATCTGTTGGCGATCCAGCTCGACGAAGTGCGCCTCGCTGGCCTGGCTGAACAGCAGGCCGGCAAGCAGCGCTACCGTGGCCGCGCAGAGGGCGAACAGCAGGGCGATGCGGTTCTGCAGCGACAGGGCCGTCAGTGCCAGTGGTTTCATCGCGCCTCCAGCACGTAGCCCATGCCGCGCACGGTATGGATCAGCGGCTGGGCGAAGCCTTCGTCGACCTTGGCGCGCAGGCGGCGGATGGCCACTTCGATGACGTTGGTGTCGCTGTCGAAATTCATGTCCCACACCTGCGAGGCGATCAGCGACTTGGGCAGCACTTCGCCCTGGCGGCGCAGCAGCAGCTCGAGCAGGGCGAATTCCTTGGCGGTCAGCTCGATGCGCTGGCCGGCCCGCTCGGCGCGGCGGCGCAACAGGTCGAGGCTGAGGTCGGCCAGTTGCAGGGTGCTGTCCTGCGGTGCGCCATTGCTGCGGCGCAGCAGGCTGCGCACGCGGGCCAGCAGCTCGGTGAAGGCGAACGGCTTGACCAGGTAATCGTCGGCGCCGGCTTCCAGGCCACGCACGCGGTCTTCGATGGCGTCGCGGGCGGTGAGGAACAGCACCGGCATGCCCAGCCCGGCGGCGCGCACGCTGCGCAGGATCTGCCAGCCGTCGCGGCCGGGCAGCATCACATCGAGGATCAGCAGGTCGTGTTCGCCAGTCAGCGCCAGCTGCTCGCCCGTCTGGCCATCCTGGGCCAGTTCGACGCTGAAGCCGGCCTCGGCGAGGCCCTGGCGCAGGTAGTGACCGGTCTTGGGTTCGTCTTCGACGATCAGCAGTTTCATCGCGTTCTCATGGCGGCGGATGTCGGCTTTATACGCCAGGCGGCGGGGCGAATGGGCAAAGCTGACAAAGATGTAATCTTCGCGTCAGCTTAGCGCCAGCAGAGCGGGCCTAGAGTGGCGGACATTCTTCCCTGATGGAGTGTCCCTCATGTCCGCACGTTTCCTTCTGCCGCTACTCTGTGCCTTCAGCTTGCCGGCCCTGGCCGATGGTGGGCACTACGCCTTCGGCCAGCCTGGCGAGGCGGCCAAGGCCGACCGCACGGTCGAGATAACGCTGGGCGATATGTACTACGAGCCGGACAGCGTGCAGGTCAAGGCCGGCGAGACGGTGCGCTTCGTGCTGAAGAACGACGGTGCGCTGCTGCACGAGTTCAGCCTGGGCGATGCAGCCATGCATGCCGAGCACCAGAAACACATGCTGATGATGCAGCAGATGGGCATGCTCGGCGCCGATGGCATCAAGCCAATGGATCACAGCCAGATGGGTCACGGCATGTCCGGTATGGATCATGGGCAGATGACTCACGACGACCCCAACACGGTGCTGATCGCCCCGGGCAAGAGCGCCGAGCTGACCTGGACCTTCACTCAGGCCAGCGGCCTGGAATTCGCCTGCAATATCCCCGGACATTACCAGGCCGGCATGCTCGGTACCGTCGAGATCAAGCCGTGAGGCGGTTGCTGCTGTCGGCCCTGCTGTTGTGCAGTCTGGCGGTGCAGGCGGGCAGCTATGAACTGGTGATCGACGAAGGCGAGGTCGCGTTCAGCGATGGCAAGCGTGCGGCGCTGACCATCAATGGTCAGAGCCCGGCGCCGGAGCTGCGCTTCCAGGAAGGCGAGGCGGTGGAGATCAAGGTCACCAACCGCCTCGACCGTATGACCGCGCTGCACTGGCACGGCATCCTGCTGCCCTACACCCAGGACGGCGTGCCGGGCATCAGCTTCCCCGGCATCCAGCCCGGGGAGACCTTCACCTATCGCTTCACCCTCAAGCAGTCCGGCACCTACTGGTACCACGCCCATGCCGGTTTCCAGGAGCAGGAAGGCCTGTACGGCCCGCTGATCATCGAGCCCAAGGGCCGCGAGCCGTACCGCTACGACCGCGAATACACGGTGCTGCTGTTCGACTGGCAGGACGAGAAACCGGAGCGCACCCTGGCCAACCTGAAGAAACAGGCCGATTACTACAACGACCAGCAGCAAACGCTGGGTGACTTCTTCGGCGCGGTGGCCCGCGATGGCCTGGGAGCCACAGTCAAGGATCGCTGGGACTGGGGCAACATGCGCATGGCCAAGACCGATATCGCCGATGTCGGCGGCTTCCGCTTCCTGGTCAACGGCCGCGATGCCGGGCAGAACTGGACGGCGCTGTTCAAGCCGGGCGAGCGGGTGCGCCTGCGCATCATCAATGGTGCCGGCATGAGCTACTTCGACCTGCGCATCCCTGGGCTGCCGATGACTGTGGTGCAGGCCGACGGCAACGATGTGCAGCCGGTGACCGTCGATCAGCTGCGCATCGCCGTGGCCGAGACCTACGACGTGATCGTCCAGCCCAGGGAGGACAAGGCCTACACCCTGTTCGCCGAGTCCATGGACCGGCGCGGCTATGCCCGCGCCACCCTGGCGCCGCGTGCCGGCATGCAGGGCGAAGTGCCTGAGCTGCGTGCGCCGCGCCTGTTGAGCATGAGCGACATGGGCATGAGCCACGACATGCCGGGAATGGATCATGGCTCGATGGGTGCTGGCGAGATGGCCGGCATGGATCATTCGAGCATGGCGGGTATGGATCACTCGCAGATGACCGGGATGAACCACGGCGCGATGGGCCAGGCCGCGGCGAGCAATCCGGACTACGCCGTTGGCAGTGGTATCGCCCCCGAACCGGTGGATGGCGGGCGGGTGCTGGTGTACGGCGATCTCAAGGCCATGCGCCCGGCCGCCGGTTACCGCGCGCCGGATCGCAGCATCGAGCTGAAGCTGACCGGCAACATGGAACGTTACTTCTGGTCGTTCAACGGGCAGAAGTATTCCGAGGCCGAACCGATCCGCCTCAAGTACGGCGAGCGCGTGCGCTTTCGCTTCGTCAACCAGACCATGATGAACCACCCCATGCACCTGCACGGCATGTGGATGCAGCTGGACAAGGGCAATGGCCAGCTCAACCCGCTCAAGCATGTGGTCAACGTGGCGCCGGGGCAGACCCTTGAGGTCGATGTGCCAGCCGATGCCGTGGGTGAGTGGGCTTTCCACTGCCACCTGATCTACCACATGGCCAGCGGCATGTTCCGCAAGGTGGTGGTCGAGGCGGCCGACGGCAGCAGCCAGCCTTTCTACAGCGAGCAGGCGGCAGCCAAGGAGAGCGAGCATGCGCGGCACTAATCTCTGCCTGGGGCTGTTATTCAGCACGCCGGCGCTGGCCATGGAGCCGCAGATGGATGCCATGCCGCTGGCCACGCTGCGGGTCGATCGCCTGGAGCAGCACTTCATCGGCGACGATCAGGCGCTGGCCTGGGAGCTGGAAGGGCTGTACGGCAACGACCTGCACAAGCTGGTGCTGAAAAGCAGCGGTGAGCGCGCCGACGGCGGGCCGACCGAGTCCAGCGAGACCC
>JBOFCR010000144.1:0-3888 GCA_051646165.1 Pseudomonas sp.
GCCGATTCTCTGGCGCCTGCCGCTGCTGGGTATCGAGCTGCCGCGCCCGGCCAAACCGTTGCTGGACTATATGGAACGGCAGTTCGCGCGCGAAGCCTTCCAGGCTAGTCTGTCCCACGTCGAACGCGATATGCGTTGATTGCAGGAGGTCACCCGAGCATGAACTCCAGTCGCCCTTATCTGGTTCGCGCCCTGTACGAGTGGATAGTCGACAACGACTGCACGCCGCATCTGCTGGTCAATGCGGAGTTTCCGGGCGTGCGCGTGCCGGCCGGTTTCGCCAATGATGGGCAGATCGTCCTGAACGTCTCGCCCAGTGCCGTGCGCAACCTGCACATGGACAACGAGGCGGTCAGCTTCGAGGGGCGCTTCGGTGGCGTGGCCCATTCCCTGTTCATTCCGGCGGGGGCCATGCTGGCCATCTACGCGCGGGAAAACGGCCAGGGCATGGTCTTCGAGCTGGAGCCGCCGGTCGATGACGATGGTGATGAGCTGGAGGGGCCGGACGACGATGGCCCATCCGGTGGCGACGAGCCGCCCCGGCCGAGCGGGCGTCCCAGCCTGAAAGTGGTCAAGTGAGGTAAAAATGGCCGGGAGCCATTTTTGACAGCTGCCAAGGATGGCGGCGCACAAAAAAGGCGATCCATCTGGATCGCCTTTTTCATGTTCGCGGTATTGATCAGTCAGTGTACTGGAACAGCTTGACCACTTTCTGCACGCCGGAAGCGCCCTGCACCACGTTGGTGGCGCTGGCGCCCTCGGCGTGGGTCACCAGGCCCAGCAGGTAGACGATACCGTTTTCGGTGACCACTTTGACCCGTGCGCTCGGCACTTTGCTGTCGGCCAGCATCAGGGTCTTCAGTTTGCTGGTGATCAGCGCATCGTTGCTGCGTGCGGCCAGCGAGTTGGGCTGCATCACTTGCAGTTCGTTGTGCAGCTTCTTCACGCCCTGCACGCGGGTGGCGACCTGGCCGGCCTGGTCCTTGAGGTCGGCGCGCGGGGTCTGGCCGGCCAGCAGGATTACGCCGTTGTAGCTGGTGACCACGATGTGCGAGGTCGGCGAGGTCAGGTCGGCGTGGCTGCGCGAGATTTCGCTGGCCACGGACGGCTCGAGGAACTGGTCATCGATCTTGTTGCCGATGCTGCGGTTGCTGCAGCCGCCCAGAGCGAGGCCGAGGGCCAGGGTGGCAAGGATCAGCGGATTGCGGGTCATTCTTCACTCCCGAAAAGTTGACGGTCAATCAGGTCGCACAGGCAGTGGATCGCCAGCAGATGCACTTCCTGGATACGTGCGGTGACTTTGGACGGTACGCGGATTTCCACGTCCTCCGGCAGCAGCAGGGAAGCCATGCCACCGCCGTCGCGCCCGGTCAGTGCTACGACAACCATTTCGCGATCATGTGCGGCCTGGATCGCTTGAATCACGTTGGCCGAGTTGCCGCTGGTGGAAATTGCCAGCAGCACGTCGCCAGGTTGGCCGAGCGCGCGGATCTGTTTGGAGAACACCTCGTTGTAGCTGTAGTCGTTGGCGATCGAGGTGATGGTCGAGCTGTCGGTGGTCAGGGCAATCGCCGGCAGGCTCGGGCGCTCGCGCTCGAAGCGGTTGAGTAGTTCGGAGGAGAAGTGCTGGGCGTCGCCGGCCGAGCCGCCGTTGCCGCAGGAGAGGATCTTGCCCTCATTGAGCAGGGCGTTGACCATGACCTGGCTGCCGTGTTCGATAAACGGCACCAGCACTTCCATGGCCTGCTGCTTGGTGTCGATGCTGGCCTGGAACATCTGGCGAATTCGGGATTGCATGTCCATCAGTGATGACCTTCGAGGTACGGGCTGGAGCAGCCGGGGAAGTCGGGGGTCGCCCGTGAGTGGGCGAGGACGCGACCTTTGCCCGCGAGCGTTATCCGGCTTTGTAGCGGAAATGCGCGGTGCAGGTCGACTAGAAATACTTGATCGGGCTTATTCACGTTTCAAAGGCGTTCTGTAGCCAGTTCAGTTCGGTGGCTTGGCCGGGGCCGATTGCCACCACGTCGAAGCGGCAGGGTGATCGGGACCAGCGGCTTTCCTGCTGCAGGAAGTGCTGTGCGGCTTGGATCAGGCGACCGCGCTTGCGCGCATCGACGCTTTCCAGGGCGCCGCCCCAGCCATTGTGCCGCCGGTAGCGAACCTCGACGAATACTACTGTATCGCCGTCGAGCATGACCAGATCGAGCTCGCCGCCACGACACAGCCAGTTCTGCGCCAGCAGGCGCAGGCCGTGGCGCTCCAGATGGCCGCGCGCCTGGGCTTCGGCGGCGCGGCCGGTTTCGTTGGGCTTACTGATTGCTGCTGTCCGGCAGGCGCTGGACCTGGCCGTTGCGGAACTCGGCCCAGGGCAGCTGGCGCTCGACGCGCTGTGCGGCGTTCAGGCTGAGGTTGCCGGAGAGGCCTTCGACGCGGCTGTCAGGCAGGGCCTTGAGCTGGCTCAGGCGCGGCGCCAGGCGGTAGGCGTCGACGCCCATGGCGTACAGGCGGCCGAGGCTGCCGGCGGCTTGCGGCCACTGGCTGTCGACCTGCTGGCGCAGTGGGTCGTTGGCGTCCAGCAGCCAGGGGGTCTCGCAGAAGCGGATGCCTTCCAGGTCCATGTACTGGCCCGGGTTAGCGCCGCCGGTGTAGAGGTGCGAGGTGGCGTAGACCGGTACGTCGCCGGCGTACTGAAAGGCCAGGGTCGGCTTGATCTGCTGGGCCTGCTGCGGCGTGGCGGCGAGGAAGATGAAGTCAATGTCCTGGCGGCGTGCCGGCTGGCCGGCCACGGCGGTGCCCAGGGTGCTCTGCAGGCGCTTGGCGCGGGCTTCGCTCTCGCGCAGCTGGAACAGATCGGCAATCTGCTGGGCCAGCTCCACCGGCTGGTCGACGTGTTCGGCGGCGATCAGGCTGCCGCCAGCGGCTTGCCAGTTCTGCTGGAAGGCGGCCAGGACGCGGTCACCCCATTCGCCACGCGGTACCAGGGCGACTGCCCGGCGCATGCCGTCGGCCCAGGCGCGGCGAGCGACTTCGCGGGCTTCGTCTTCGGCGGCCAGGCCGAATTGGAACAGCTGTGCCGGGGCTTCGCGGCCGGCTTCGCTGTAGTTCAGGGCCAGGGTGGTCAGCGGCAGTTGCGGGCGCTCGCTGAGTTGCTTGACCAGCGGCTTCTCCAGCGGGCCGATCACCAGCTGCACGCCATCGGCCTGGGCCTGGCGGTAGAAGTCATCCAGCGAGGTCAGGCGCGAGCTGTCGTAGAACTGTACTTGCGGCGGATTCTGCCCGGCCTGCTGGGCCTGGTAGTGGGCGGCCATGAAGCCATCGCGCAGGGCGCGGGATACGGAAGCCAGTTGGCCGGATTCCGGCAGCAGCAGGGCGATCTTCTGCAGCGGCTGGCCGGCGATGTCCTTGAGTTTGCCCAGTGCCTGCGGCAGCTGTTCGGCGGCCGGGTGCTGCGGGTGCTGGTTCTTCCAGGCTTCGATGGCGGCCAGCTGTTGGTCCGGGGTGCCGGCGCTCTTGGTGGTCAGGGCCAGGCTCAGCCAGCCGTCCAGATCGCTGTCGCCGGAGCTCTGCAGCTGGCTCTGCGGCAGGCTGGCGACCAGTGTCCAGATCGTTTCATGGTTGCTGCTGGCGGTCGCGCCGCTGAGCAGCGGGGCGATGAACACGCGTTCGCGGGCGGCGGCCAGGGTCTGGCCGTCGGCTTCCAGGGCGCGGGCGCGAACCAGCTGGGTGCGCACCTGTTGCTCCACCGGCAGCTCGCCGAGGCGCTCCAGGCTCGGTTGCTGCAGGGCCTTGAGCGCGCTCTTTGGCTTGTTGCGGGCCAGAGCCAGTTCGGCGGTCAGGGTGCTGGCGAAAATCTGCTGGGCCGGTTTCAGGCTGTCTTGCGGGATTTCC
>JBOFCR010000148.1:0-43371 GCA_051646165.1 Pseudomonas sp.
CGGCGCGCCGCCTGGATGGCGGGCGGGCCTGGAAGATCATCGGGCTGCTGTGGGCGCGGCGTCGCCCTTAGAGAAGCTGTTTCGGATATTTTGAGCTAGAGCCAGGCAAGGCGAAATTGGACGAGGCCGCGGAGTTTACGAGTTGTAAATGAGCAGTCCGATTTCAACGCAGTCTGGCCGACGATCAAGAGATCCGAGGCAGCTTCTCAATGCTCGATGCAGTGCGGATCGACCTTGGGCTTGATGGTCAGGGCTGCACCCGCCGAGGCGAGGATGATGGCGCCGATGGCCAGCCACTGCTCGAAACCCAGGCGTTCGCCGAGAAACAGCAGGCCGGATAGCGCGGCAATGGCCGGCTCCATGCTCATCAGCACGCTGAAGGTGCGCGCCGGCAGGCGGGTCAGGGCGATCATTTCCAGGCTGTAGGGCAGGGCCGAGGACAGTACGGCGACGCCCAGGGCGACTGGCAGCAGGTCGATGGAGAACAGTGCCGCGCCGTTCTGCCAGAGCCCTACCGGGAACACCAGCAGGGCGGCGACTACGGTGCCGAACGCAACGGTTTGCGCGCCATGCTCGGCACCAGCCTTCTGCCCGAAGATGATGTACAGCGCCCAGCACACCCCGGCGCCCAGGGCCAGGGCCATGCCCAGTGGATCGAGGTGGCCGCTGGAGCCGGTGTCCGGCAGCAACAGCCAGAGGCCGAACACCGCCAGGGCGATCCACACGAAGTCCAGCAGGCGCCGCGACGACAGCAGGGCCAGGGCCAGCGGGCCGGTGAACTCCAGGGCCACGGCGATGCCCAGCGGGATGGTCTTCAGCGACATGTAGAACAGCAGGTTCATGCTGCCCAGGCTCAGGCCGTAGGCCAGCAACGAGGGCCAGGCCGAAAAGTTCGCGCGGGTACGCCAGGGGCGCATGACCAGGCACAGGATCAGCGCGCCGAGGCTCAGGCGCAGGGCGGTGGTGCCCTCGGGGCCGATCAGCGGGAACAGACCCTTGGCCAGCGAGGCGCCGCTCTGGATGGAGGTCATGGCCACCAGGAGCAGGGCGATGGGCACGAAGATGGCAGTGGAGCGAGACATGGGGCTATCCGTGAACGTGACTGGCTGGTCGTCTTGAGGGGATAAAAAAACCGGCCACCGGGGCCGGTTTCTCGGGAGACGCCGGACTCAGCGGTATTCGCAGAGGTAGGCAGTATCCACGGCGACTTTCAGCTGGAACTTGCTGTTGGCTGGCACAGTGAACTGGCTGCCACCGGCGAAGGTTTCCCAGTTGTCGCTGCCCGGCAGCTTGACGGTCAGGGCGCCGGCTACCACGTGCATGACTTCCAGCTGGCTGGTGCCGAATTCGTATTCACCCGGGGCCATCACGCCGATGGTGGCCGGGCCTTCGCTCATGGCGAAGCCGATGGATTTGACGGTGCCGTCGAAGTACTCGTTGACCTTGAACATGGAGGGGGCCTCGAAGGGGGTAAAAAGGGCCGGCCAGTATGCCCAAGGCCGGCCGGCACGTCATCCGCTTATGTGGCGAAGATCAGTGGCAGCAGGCGTGCGGTATTGCGTGCGTCCTCCAGGGCGCGATGCTGCTGGCCCTGGAACTGCAGGCCGGCCAGTTGCAGGGCGGTGTGCAGGCCCACGGCGCGCTTGAGCTGGCGTGCCTCGGTGAAGCGCTGTTTGAGGTTGACGTGGTCGATTTGCTGCAGCTGGCTGTGCAGGCCGTGCCGTTGCCATTCGAGCTCCAGCTGGCGGCGGTCGTAGTCGCCCCAGCTGGCCCAGCCGGCAAGGTGGCTCAGGTGTGGGCTCAGCCAGCGCTCGAACAGCGGCCAGAGTGTGCTCAGCGGCTGGGCCGAATCGACCTGGGCCTGGCTGATATGGGTGAGCTGGCGGCAGAACGGGGTGAGGCAGGGGCGCCGCAGCGGGCGCACGAAACGCTGGAAGTGATCCAGCTCATGACCGTCGCTGGCCACCAGGCTGGCGCCGATCTCGATGATTTCCATGTCTTCAACGGGCCAGCCGCCTTCTTCGGTGGTGGCCTCCAGGTCAATTACCAGCCAGTGTCGTGGCATAAGCCCTCCTTGCTTGCCGCCAGTATGGTGGTGGGTGGCTACCTTGGCAAAGCGCGATCCATACAGTTTTCCCGCGCTTTTGTGCTGGCCGGAGCGACCTCGATACAGGCTATGCTTGGTAACCTGTAATCGAGGAGGTGGGGCATGGCAAAGGTGGCATTTATCGGTCTGGGCGTGATGGGCTTCCCCATGGCCGGGCATCTGGCGTGCGAAGGGCACGAAGTCTGTGTGTACAACCGCTCGCCGGCCAAGGTGCAGCTGTGGGAGGACGAGTTCGCTGGCGAGTCCGCGCCGACGCCCCGTGAGGCCGCGCAAGGCGCCGAATTCGTGATGACCTGCGTGGGCAACGACGACGACCTGCGCAGCGTGCTGCTCGGTGCCGATGGCGCCTTTGCCGGCATGGCCGCGGGCAGCGTATTGGTCGACCACACCACGGCCTCGGCCAATGTCGCCCGCGAGCTGGCGGCGGTGGCGGCCGCCCAGGGTCTGGGCTTCCTCGATGCACCGGTGTCCGGCGGCCAGGCCGGCGCCGAGAACGGCATGCTGACGGTGATGGTCGGTGGCGAGGAGGGCTTCTACAAACGCGCCGAGCCGGTGATCGACGCTTACGCCAAGATGATCAAGCTGATGGGCCCGGTGGGCAGCGGCCAGCTGACCAAGATGGTCAACCAGATCTGCATCGGCGGCCTGGTCCAGGGTCTGGCCGAGGCGCTGCACTTCGCCCAGTGCGCCGGTCTCGACGGGCATGCGGCGATGGAGGTGATCAGCAAGGGCGCGGCGCAGTCCTGGCAGCTGGAGAACCGTCACCAGAGCATGCTGGCCGGCAAGTTCGACTTCGGTTTCGCCGTGGACTGGATGCGTAAGGACCTGGCGATCCTGCTGGAAGAGGCGCGGCGCAATGGCGCGCAACTGCCGGTGACCGCCCTGGTCGATCAGTTCTACTCGGACGTGCAGGCCAGTGGCGGCGGGCGCTGGGATACCTCCAGCCTGATTTCGCGGCTCAAGCAGCGCCCCTGAGGCGCTGGCGCCATTCGCCCCTTGCGACGGTGTCGTCCGTCGCTGCCAGCCTCAGGTGCGGAAGATAAAGTACACCGCGCCGAACAGGCACAGGCCGGCCCACAGGTAGTCCAGCTTCAGCGGCTGTTGCATGACGTAGACGCTGAAGGGGACGAACACCGCCAGGGTGATGACCTCCTGCATGATCTTCAGCTGGCCGACCGACATTTCGGTGTAACCGATGCGATTGGCCGGCACCATGATCAGGTATTCGAACAGCGCGATGCCCCAGCTGACCAGCGCGGCCATCACCCATGGCTTGCAGTTCATGGTCTTCAGGTGACCGTACCAGGCGAAGGTCATGAACACGTTGGACAGGGTGAGCAGGGCGGCGGTTTGCATCCAGACCGGCATGGCGAGGTTCTCACTAGGGCAAAGCGGCAAGCCTAAACGCACGTGAGGGGGCGGCCAAGATCCGATTGCCAGCAGTTTGGGCGGTGCGCAAGTGGATTGGCAATGTGGTGACAGAAGGCGTGCCTGCAGCCACTGGTTGGCGTTAAGATCGCCGCCGTTCAATTCATGAGAGGTCTTCATGGAGTGTCGTGCCGGCTGCGGTGCCTGTTGCATCGCGCCCTCCATCAGCTCCCCGATTCCCGGCATGCCCAAGGGCAAGGCCGCGGGGGAGCGCTGCCTGCATCTTACGCCGGCCTTTCTCTGCGCTATTTTCGGCCAGCCTGGGCGGCCGTCGGTGTGCGCGGGTTTTGCTGCCGATCCGGAGGTCTGTGGCGACAGTCGCGAAGAGGCGATCCGCCTGATTGGCTGGCTGGAGCAGGCCACCGCCTGAACTCTTAGCCGGGCGGCGAGTCTGCCGTCTGGCCCACTTCCCCAAGGAGCAATGATGATTTCGTTGAGTCGAGTGGCTGCGATCTGCAGCCTGAGCCTGCTGGCAAGTACCGTGGCGCAGGCCGAGGACTGGCAGCTGGCCAAGGATGAGGACGGCATCCAGATCTACCTGAGCGCTGTCGCGGGTTCGAAGTACAAGGCCTACCGTGGCGTGACCACGATCAAGAGCGATGTGGCCAAGCTGCGTGCCCTGCAGGAAGACGTCCAGGGTTCCTGCGCGTGGATTCACGCCTGTGCCGAGCAGAGCCTGCTCAAGCATGAAGGCAGTGAAAGCTGGGTCTACACCCGCTTCGAAATGCCGTGGCCGGTGACCGCGCGTGATTCGATCCTGCATGTGGTCACGCTGGAAAATGCCGATGGCAGCCTGGTGCGCAAGATGGACGGTCAGCCGAGCTTCAAGCCGCAGGACAAGGACTTCGTGCGCGTAAGCAGCCTGGAGGGTTCCTGGAGCTTCGTGCCGAAGGGCGCTGGCGAGGTGGAAGTGACCTACCAGGTGCACACCGAGCCGGGTGGCAGCGTGCCGTCCTGGCTGGCCAACAGTTTTGTGGTGGATGCACCGTTCAACACCCTGAGCGCGATGCGGGCCAAGGCCGAAAACCGCTAATAGCGGGCTGAAATGAAAAAAGGCTGCCAATTGGCAGCCTTTTTCGTTAGCGCAGTGCTTACTTGCGCTGATCCAGCGGCACGATGTCGCGCTGGGCGTAGCCGGTGTACAGCTGGCGCGGGCGGCCGATCTTGTACGGGCTGGAGAGCATTTCTTTCCAGTGCGAGATCCAGCCGACGGTACGCGCCAGGGCGAAGATCACGGTGAACATGCTGGTCGGAATGCCGATCGCCTTGAGGATGATCCCCGAGTAGAAGTCGACGTTCGGGTACAGGTTGCGTTCCTTGAAGTACGGATCGGTCAGGGCGATCTCTTCCAGGCGCATGGCCAGCTGCAGTTGCGGGTCGTTGGTGATGCCCAGCTCGCCGAGTACTTCGTCGCAGGTCTTCTTCATCACGGTGGCGCGCGGGTCGCGGTTCTTGTACACGCGGTGACCGAAGCCCATCAGCTTGAACGGGTCGTTCTTGTCCTTCGCCTTGGCGATGAACTTGTCGATGTTCTCGACGCTGCCAATCTCGTCCAGCATGGTCAGTACGGCTTCGTTGGCGCCGCCGTGTGCCGGGCCCCACAGCGCGGCGATGCCGGCAGCGATACAGGCGAACGGGTTGGCACCGGAGGAGCCGGCCAGGCGTACGGTGGAGGTGGAGGCGTTCTGCTCATGGTCGGCGTGCAGGACGAAGATGCGGTCCATTGCCTTGGCCAGTACCGGGCTGATCGGTTTGATCTCGCACGGGGTGTTGAACATCATGTGCAGGAAGTTTTCCGCGTAGTTCAGGTCGTTACGCGGGTACATCATCGGCTGGCCCATGGAGTACTTGTAGGCCATGGCTGCGATGGTCGGCATCTTGGCGATCAGGCGCATGGCCGATACTTCGCGATGCTGCGGGTTATTGATGTCCAGGGAGTCGTGGTAGAAGGCGGAGAGGGCGCCGACCACGCCGCACATGATGGCCATCGGGTGGGCATCGCGGCGGAAGCCGTTGAAGAAGCTCTTCAACTGCTCGTGAACCATGGTGTGGTTCTTGATGGTGCTGACGAACGTGGCCTTTTCCTCTGCGGTCGGCAGTTCGCCGTTCAGCAGCAGGTAGCAGGTTTCCAGGTAATCGGACTTCTCGGCCAGCTGCTCGATCGGGTAACCGCGGTGCAGCAGGATGCCCTGGTCGCCGTCGATGTAGGTGATCTTCGACTCGCAAGAGGCGGTCGACATAAAGCCAGGATCAAAGGTGAAGCGACCCGTGGCGGTTAGGCCCCGTACGTCAACTACATCGGGACCAACGGTGCCGGTCAGAACGGGCAGCTCTACGGGGGCATTGCCCTCGATGATCAACTGCGCTTTTTTGTCAGCCATGTTCGGCCTCCTGTTTATGCTTGAAATCATCAGAAGCCCCCCACGCAGGGCCCGGGACACTATAGAGACATAAATTTGAATGTCAATTTGCGCTAAGCCAGACGGCAGACGGGTTTCAGCCATCTTTTACGGCATTGGAAAGTGCCCTTTACGCCATTTGCGAGAGTCATTCAATGAGCATTTTGGCGTGGGCCTTTGCGTTGTCATTAGTAACCTAACTGTCTATACTCTGCGCCCGGCCGTCAGGGGCTTTAGGGCCTGCATTCTGGCGGCTGGCACTCCCTTGGTGAGGGGTACCTGACCAGTGCACTTCCCGACAACTTGCCCTGCTTGTTTGGGGCCTCTAGTGTGAAAAAAGCCGTGAATAGCCAACGACCTGTAAACCTAGATCTCAGGACTATAAAACTCCCGATCACCGCTTATACGTCCATTCTGCACCGTATTTCCGGGGTCATTCTCTTTGTCGGCCTTGCCGTGTTGCTGTTTGCACTCGACAAGTCGCTGAGCTCGGAGGAAGGCTTTGCAGACGTGAAGGCGTGTCTGACCAGTCCGCTGGCCAAGCTGATCGTTTGGGGTCTGTTGTCCGCCCTGCTGTATCACCTGGTGGCCGGTGTACGCCATCTCATCATGGATATGGGTGTCGGTGAGTCGCTGGAAGGCGGCAAACGAGGCTCCAAAATCGTCATCCTGGTTTCCGTGGTGGTGATCGTGCTGTCAGGGGTGTGGATATGGTAACCAACGTAACGAACTTCTCGCGTTCGGGCCTCTACGACTGGATGGCGCAGCGCGTTTCTGCTGTCGTTCTCGCGGCTTATTTTCTTTTTCTGATTGGCTTCCTCGTGGTGAATCCGGGCCTCGGCTATGCCGAATGGCACGCGTTGTTCGCTCACACGGCGATGCGCATCTTCAGTCTGCTGGCCCTGGTGGCCCTTGGCGTACACGCCTGGGTCGGCATGTGGACCATCTCCACTGACTACCTGACGCCGATGGCGCTGGGCAAGTGGGCAACTGTCGTGCGTTTCCTGTTCCAGGCGGTTTGCGGTATCGCGATGTTCGCGTACTTCGTCTGGGGCGTGCAGATTCTCTGGGGTGTCTGATCCATGTCTAGCATTCGTACTCTTTCCTATGACGCCATCATCGTTGGTGGCGGCGGCGCCGGCATGCGTGCCTCGCTGCAACTGGCCCAGGGCGGCCACAAGACTGCTGTCGTAACCAAGGTCTTCCCGACCCGTTCGCACACCGTTTCCGCCCAGGGCGGCATTACCTGTGCCATCGCGTCCAACGATCCAAACGACGATTGGCGCTGGCACATGTACGATACCGTCAAGGGCTCCGACTACATCGGTGACCAGGACGCGATCGAATACATGTGTTCCGTCGGCCCGGAGGCCGTGTTCGAACTCGAGCACATGGGCCTGCCGTTCTCCCGTACCGAACAAGGCCGCATCTACCAGCGTCCGTTCGGTGGTCAGTCCAAGGGCCCGGATAATCCGTCGGTCCAGGCTGCCCGTACTTGCGCTGCGGCTGACCGTACCGGTCACGCCCTGCTGCACACCCTGTACCAGGCCAACCTGAAGGCTGGCACCTCGTTCCTCAACGAGTGGTACGCCGTGGATCTGGTGAAAAACCAGGACGGCGCTGTAGTCGGCATCATCGCCATCTGCATCGAGACTGGCGAAACCGTCTATATCCGCTCCAAGGCCGTGGTTCTGGCTACCGGTGGTGCCGGTCGTATCTACTCGTCCACCACCAACGCCCTGATCAACACTGGCGACGGCGTGGGCATGGCCCTGCGTGCCGGCGTGCCGGTGCAGGACATCGAGATGTGGCAGTTCCACCCGACCGGCATCGCCGGCGCTGGTGTACTGGTCACCGAAGGTTGCCGTGGTGAAGGTGGTTACCTGATCAACGCCCACGGCGAGCGCTTCATGGAGCGCTACGCTCCGAACGCCAAAGACCTGGCTGGCCGTGACGTGGTTGCGCGCTCCATGGTCAAGGAAGTGATCGCCGGCAACGGCTGTGGCCCGGATAAGGACCACGTGCTGCTGAAGCTCGACCACCTCGGCGAAGAAGTACTGCACAGCCGCCTGCCAGGCATCTGCGAACTGTCGAAGACCTTCGCCCATGTCGACCCGGTTCTCGCGCCGGTCCCGGTTATCCCGACTTGCCACTACATGATGGGCGGCGTTGCCACCAACATTCATGGCCAGGCGATGACCCAGGACGCCAACGGCAACGACGTGATCATCGACGGTCTGTTTGCCGTGGGTGAAGTGGCGTGCGTATCGGTACACGGTGCCAACCGTCTGGGCGGCAACTCGCTGCTCGACCTGGTGGTATTCGGCCGTGCCGCAGGTATCCACCTGGAAAAAGCGCTGAAAGAAGGCGTGGAAGTCCGTGGTGCCAGCGAAACCGACATCGAGCTGTCGCTCAAGCGCCTGTCCGGCGTCAACCAGCGCAGCACCGGCGAAGACGTGGCTCCGCTGCGTAAAGAGCTGCAGGCCTGCATGCAGAACTACTTCGGTGTATTCCGTACCGGCGAATACATGAAGAAGGGTATTGCCCAGCTGGCCGACCTGCGTGAGCGCATCGCCACCGTCAAGATTGCCGACAAGAGCCAGGCCTTCAACACCGCGCGTATCGAAGCGCTGGAGTTGCAGAACCTGCTGGAAGTGGCCGAAGCCACTGCCATCGCCGCCGATACCCGTACCGAGTCCCGTGGCGCCCACGCCCGCGAAGACTACGAGGATCGCGACGATACCAACTGGCTGTGCCACTCCCTGTACTTCCCGGGTGAGAAACGTGTTGCCAAGCGCGCCGTCAACTTCGCGCCGAAGACCGTTCCTGCTTTTGAACCCAAAGTACGTACTTATTAAGGGTGGCCACCATGTCTCTTGGCAAAACTTTGCAAGTCAGCGTTTATCGCTACAACCCGGAACAGGATGCTGCACCCTTCATGCAGGACTTCGACGTCGTTATCGACGGCAAAGACCTGATGGTGCTGGACGTACTGGCCCTGATCAAGGAACAGGACGAAGGCTTCTCCTATCGTCGTTCCTGCCGTGAAGGCGTGTGCGGTTCCGATGGCATGAACATCAGTGGCAAGAACGGCCTGGCCTGCGTCACGCCGATCTCCACCGTGGTCAAGGGCAACAAGCTGGTGATCCGCCCGCTGCCTGGCCTGCCGGTCATTCGTGACCTGGTTGTCGACATGAGCATCTTCTACAAGCAGTACGAGAAGGTGCAGCCTTTCCTGCAGAACGACACGCCGGCTCCGGCCATCGAGCGTCTGCAGTCGCCGGAAGAGCGCGAGAAGCTGGACGGTCTGTACGAGTGCATCCTGTGCGCGTGCTGCTCCACCAGCTGCCCGTCCTTCTGGTGGAACCCGGACAAGTTCCTCGGTCCCGCTGCACTGCTGCAGGCTTACCGTTTCCTCGCCGACAGCCGTGACACCAAGACCGCTGAGCGCCTGGCCTCGCTGGACGATCCGTTCAGTGTGTTCCGTTGCCGCGGCATCATGAACTGCGTGAACGTTTGCCCCAAGGGTCTGAACCCGACCAAGGCAATCGGCCACGTACGTAACATGCTGCTGCAGAGCGGTACCTGATTCAGTTTTACCCGTGACACCTGCGGCGCCGGGGTAACTCCGGCGCCACAGTAAAATCGAACCGCAGCCCACAAAGCCGCGGTTCTTACTTGAAAAGAAATTGACGACCAGCAGGGGCATCCGGGCTGGTGCCCGGACTATCTGCGGGAACCGTAGTGGCTTACCCGTCGCTGCTTCAGGACTTTGAGCCTCAATACGGCCTCCACGCCGGTGGTGTCCCCTTACCGAGGGTGACCAAGCATGCAAGAAAGCGTGATGCAGCGCATGTGGGACAGTGCCCACCTATCCGGTGGTAACGCTGCCTATGTGGAAGAGCTCTATGAGCTCTACCTGCACGATCCCAACGCTGTGCCAGAAGAGTGGCGCACCTATTTCCAGAAACTGCCGACTGACGGGAATTCCGCCACCGACGTTTCGCACTCCACCGTCCGCGATCATTTCGTGCTGCTGGCCAAGAACCAGCGTCGCGCTCAGCCGGTATCTGCCGGCAGCGTGAGCAGTGAGCACGAGAAGAAGCAGGTGGAAGTCCTGCGCCTGATTCAGGCATACCGCATGCGTGGCCATCAGGCTGCGACGCTCGACCCGTTGGGTCTGTGGCAGCGTCCGGCTCCGGCTGATCTGGCGGTCAACCACTATGGTCTGACCAACGCCGACCTCGATACCACCTTCCGTACCGGTGAGCTTTACATCGGCAAGGAGGAGGCGACTCTACGGGAAATCCACGAAGCGCTGCAGCAGACATATTGCCGCACCATTGGCGCCGAGTTCACCCACATCGTCGACTCCGAGCAGCGCAAGTGGTTCCAGCAGCGTCTGGAAAGCGTGCGCGGCCGCCCGGCGTTCTCCGCCGAGGTGCAGAGCCATCTGCTCGAGCGCCTGACCGCTGCCGAAGGCCTGGAAAAGTACCTGGGCACCAAGTACCCGGGCACCAAGCGTTTCGGTCTGGAAGGCGGTGAGAGCCTGATTCCGCTGCTGGACGAAATCATCCAGCGCTGCGGCTCCTACGGCACCAAGGAAATCGTTATCGGCATGGCCCACCGTGGCCGCCTGAACGTACTGGTCAACACCTTCGGCAAGAACCCGCGCGACCTGTTCGACGAGTTCGAAGGCAAGAAGACTGAAGGCCTGTCCTCGGGTGACGTGAAGTACCACCAGGGCTTCTCCTCCAACGTCATGACCGCGGGTGGCGAAGTCCACCTGGCGCTGGCGTTCAACCCGTCGCACCTGGAGATCGTCTCTCCGGTGGTCGAGGGTTCGGTACGCGCCCGTCAGGATCGCCGCAGCGATCCGAGCGGCGACACAGTGCTGCCGATTTCCATCCACGGTGACGCGGCATTCGCCGGTCAGGGCGTGGTCATGGAAACCTTCCAGATGTCGCAGACCCGCGGCTACAAGACTGGCGGCACCATCCACCTGGTGATCAACAACCAGGTCGGCTTCACCACCAGCCGCCCGGAAGACTCGCGTTCCACCGAGTACTGCACCGACGTGGCGAAGATGATCCAGGCGCCGATCTTCCATGTGAATGGCGATGATCCGGAAGCCGTGCTGTTCGTCACCCAGCTGGCCGTCGACTACCGCATGCAGTTCAAGCGTGACGTGGTCATCGACCTGGTCTGCTACCGCCGCCGCGGCCACAACGAGGCCGACGAGCCGAGCGGCACCCAGCCGCTGATGTACCAGCAGATCGCCAAGCAGCGCACCACCCGTGAGCTGTATGCCGAGAGCCTGGTGCAGGCCGGTCGCGTTGCCGAGGCTGCGGTGAATGCCCGCATCGAGGAATACCGCAGCGCACTGGACAACGGTCAGCACGTGGTCAAGAGCCTGGTCAAGGAGCCGAACAAGGAGCTGTTCGTCGACTGGCGTCCGTACCTGGGCCATGCCTGGACAGCTCGCCACGACACCCGCTGCGAGCTGAAGACCCTGCAGGATCTGGCCGGCAAGCTGCTCGACCTGCCGGAAGGCCTGGTCCTGCAACGCCAGGTGGCCAAGGTGCTGGAAGACCGGGTCAAAATGACCGCCGGCGCCATGCCGATCAACTGGGGCTACGCCGAGAACCTGGCCTACGCCACGCTGCTGCAAGCCGGTCACCCGGTGCGCATCACCGGCCAGGACGTCGGTCGCGGTACATTCTCGCACCGCCATGCGGCGCTGCACAACCAGAAGGACGCCACTACCTACCTGCCGCTGCAGAACCTGTTCGAAGGCCAGCCGAAGTTCGACCTGTACGACTCCTTCCTCTCGGAAGAAGCGGTACTGGCCTTCGAGTACGGCTACTCGACAACAGTGCCCAACGCACTGGTGATCTGGGAAGCGCAGTTCGGCGACTTCGCCAACGGCGCCCAGGTGGTGTTCGACCAGTTCATTTCCAGTGGCGAGCACAAGTGGGGCCGTCTGTGCGGCCTGACCATGCTGCTGCCGCATGGCTATGAAGGGCAGGGCCCGGAGCACAGCTCCGCACGCCTGGAGCGCTACCTGCAGCTGTGCGCCGAGCACAACATGCAGGTCTGCGTACCGACCACCCCGGCGCAGATCTACCACTTGCTGCGTCGCCAGGTGATCCGTCCGCTGCGCAAGCCGCTGGTCGTACTGACTCCCAAGTCGCTGCTGCGCCACCCGCTGGCCATCTCGACCCTGGAAGATCTGGCCGAAGGCTCGTTCCAGACCGTCATTCCCGAGATCGACAGCATCGATCCGAAGAAGGTCGAGCGTCTGGTGCTGTGCAGCGGCAAGGTCTACTACGACCTGCTGGCCAAGCGCCGCAACGAAGGCCGTGAAGACATCGCCATCGTGCGCATCGAGCAGCTCTATCCGTTCCCGGAAGACGACCTGGCCGAGGTTCTGGCGCCGTACAAGAACCTCAAGCACATCGTCTGGTGTCAGGAAGAGCCGATGAACCAGGGCGCCTGGTATTGCAGCCAGCACCATATGCGGCGTGTCGCGTCTGCGCACAAGAAGGCCCTGTTCCTCGAGTACGCAGGTCGCGAGGCTTCGGCTGCGCCGGCTTGCGGTTATGCCTCGTTGCACGCCGAGCAGCAGGAAAAACTGCTGCAGGACGCCTTTACTGTTTAACGCCTTCGCGTAGCGAGGCGGCGGCACGGGCCGTCGCCTCCTTGAAGAAAACGAATTTAAGGAACACAGAGAATGGCTATCGAGATCAAAGCCCCAACCTTCCCGGAATCGGTTGCCGACGGCACCGTGGCTACCTGGCACAAGAAGCCGGGCGACGCGGTCAAGCGCGATGAGCTGATCGTCGACATCGAGACCGACAAGGTGGTGATGGAAGTCCTCGCCGAAGCCGACGGCGTTCTCGCCGAAATCGTCAAGAATGAAGGCGACACCGTGCTGTCCGGCGAGCTGCTGGGCAAGCTGGGCGCCGCAGGTGCTGCCGTAGCCGCCGCTCCGGCCGCTGCCGCCCCGGTTGCCGCTGCTGCTGCCGCTCCGGCCGCTGGCGAGGACGACGCAATCCTCTCGCCGGCCGCACGCAAAATCGCCGAAGAAGGCGGTATCGACCCGAACTCCATCACCGGCACCGGCAAAGGCGGTCGCGTGACCAAGGAAGACGCCGTGGCTGCCGTCGCCGCCAAGAAAGCCGCTCCAGCCCCGGCTGCCAAACCGGTTGCTCCGGCTGCCGAGGCCCCGGTATTCGCCGTTGGCGCCCGCGTCGAGAAGCGCGTGCCGATGACCCGCCTGCGTGCCAAGGTCGCCGAGCGCCTGGTCGAGGCGCAGTCCTCGATGGCCATGCTGACCACCTTCAACGAAGTCGACATGACCGAAGTCATGGCCCTGCGTTCGAAGTACAAGGACCTGTTCGAGAAGACCCACAACGGCGTGCGCCTGGGCTTCATGTCGTTCTTCGTCAAGGCTTCCGTCGAGGCGCTGAAGCGCTTCCCGGCCGTCAACGCCTCGATCGACGGCACCGACATCGTCTACCACGGCTACCAGGACATCGGCGTTGCCGTTTCCAGCGACCGTGGCCTGGTGGTTCCAGTGCTGCGTAACGCCGAGCTGATGAACCTGGCCGAAGTCGAAGGCGGCATCGCCACCTTCGGCAAGAAGGCTCGCGACGGCAAGCTGTCGATCGAAGAAATGACCGGTGGCACCTTCACCATCACCAACGGTGGTACCTTCGGTTCGATGATGTCGACCCCGATCGTCAACCCGCCGCAGGCCGCGATCCTCGGCATGCACAACATTCTGCAGCGCCCGATGGCGGTCAACGGCCAGGTCGTCATCCGTCCGATGATGTACCTGGCGCTGTCCTACGATCACCGCCTGATCGATGGCAAGGAAGCGGTGAGCTTCCTGGTGACCATCAAGAATCTGCTGGAAGACCCGGCTCGCCTGCTGCTGGATATCTGATCCCAGGGCTGCGCAACAAGGCGGCTCCCACAAGGAGTCGCCCGGTTTTATTCGAGAAGGAATGAGTTATGACCCAGAAATTCGACGTGGTAGTGATTGGCGCGGGCCCAGGGGGCTATGTGGCCGCCATCAAGGCCGCGCAACTCGGTCTGAAGACCGCCTGCATCGAGAAGTACCAGGACAAAGAAGGCAAGGTCGCCCTGGGCGGCACCTGCCTGAACGTCGGTTGCATCCCGTCCAAGGCGTTGCTGGATAGCTCCTACAAGTATCACGAGGCCCACGAGGGCTTCAAAATCCATGGTATCGAAGCCAAGAGCGTCACCATGGACGTACCGGCGATGGTCGCGCGCAAGAACGGCATCATCAAGAACCTGACCGGCGGCGTTGCCGGCCTGTTCAAGGCCAACGGCGTGACCCTGCTGGAAGGCCACGGCAAACTGCTGGCCGGCAAGAAAGTCGAAGTCACCGGCACTGATGGCTCCGTGCAGGTCGTCGAAGCCGAGAACGTGATCCTCGCCTCCGGCTCCAAGCCGGTCGACATCCCGCCGGCTCCGGTCGATCAGGACGTGATCGTCGATTCCACCGGTGCCCTGGAATTCCAGGCCGTGCCGAAGAAACTGGGCGTGATCGGTGCCGGCGTGATCGGCCTCGAACTGGGCTCGGTCTGGGCCCGTCTGGGTGCCGAAGTCACCGTGCTGGAAGCCATGGACAAGTTCCTCGCCGCCGCCGACGAGCAGATCTCCAAGGAAGCCCTGAAGATCCTCGGCAAGCAGGGCCTGGACATCCGTCTGGGCGCCCGCGTGACCGGCAGCGAAGTGAAGAAGAAGCAGGTGACTGTGACCTTCACCGACGCCAGCGGCGAACAGAAGCTGACCTTCGACAAGCTGATCGTTGCGGTCGGCCGTCGTCCGGTGACCACCAACCTGCTGGCTGCCGACAGCGGCGTGACCCTCGACGAGCGTGGCTTCATCTTCGTCGACGATCACTGCGCCACCAGCGTGCCGGGCGTCTACGCCATCGGTGACGTGGTCCGCGGCGCGATGCTCGCGCACAAGGCCTCGGAAGAGGGCGTGATGGTTGCCGAGCGCATCAAGGGCCACAAGGCCCAGATGAACTACGACCTGATCCCATCCGTGATCTACACCCACCCGGAAATCGCCTGGGTCGGCAAGACCGAGCAGCAGCTGAAAGGCGAGGGCGTTGAAATCAACGTCGGCACCTTCCCGTTTGCCGCCAGCGGCCGCGCCATGGCTGCCAACGACACCGCCGGCCTGGTCAAGGTCATCGCCGATGCCAAGACCGACCGCGTACTGGGCGTCCACGTGATTGGCCCAAGCGCTGCCGAACTGGTGCAGCAGGGCGCCATCGGCATGGAATTCGGCACCAGTGCCGAAGACCTGGGCATGATGGTGTTCTCGCACCCGACCCTGTCCGAAGCGCTGCACGAAGCGGCCCTGGCCGTGAATGGCCACGCCATCCACATCGCCAACCGCAAGAAGCGCTAAGAGAGCATGCGGCGTCTGGCCTTGGCCAGACGCTCAAACGCAGGAAAAAACCATGGTGTACGGCCCGCGGCAGTCCCACAGGGTGTGCCGCAGGAATGTCCGCCAGGACTGCTAACCAGAGCAGTCACAGGTGGCGCGGCGCCTTCGAGCGCAGCGCCGAAATGCGCAATACCTAAACGAAGAACGGTAGATAAGCATGAATCTTCACGAGTATCAGGGTAAGCAGCTGTTCGCTGAGTACGGCCTGCCGGTTTCCACTGGCTTCGCCGTTGACACCCCGGAAGAAGCGGCTGCGGCCTGCGAAAAGATCGGTGGCAGCGAGTGGGTTGTCAAAGCCCAGGTGCACGCCGGGGGCCGCGGTAAAGCGGGCGGCGTCAAGCTGGTGCGTAACAAGGAAGACGCCAAGGCGTTCGCCGCTCAGTGGCTGGGCAAGCGTCTGGTGACTTACCAGACTGACGCCAATGGTCAGCCGGTCACCAAGATTCTGGTCGAGTCGTGCACCGACATCGCCAAGGAACTCTACCTGGGCGCCGTTGTAGACCGTTCCAGCCGTCGCATCGTGTTCATGGCTTCCACCGAAGGTGGCGTGGACATCGAGAAAGTCGCTCACGACACTCCCGAGAAGATCCTCAAGGCCACTATCGATCCGCTGGTCGGCGCTCAGCCGTTCCAGGGTCGCGAGCTGGCTTTCCAGCTGGGTCTGGAAGGCAAGCAAGTTGCTCAGTTCGCCAAGATCTTCGTCGGTCTGGCCAAGCTGTTCAAAGATCACGATCTGGCACTGCTGGAAGTGAACCCGCTGGTCATCAAGGCCGACGGCGACCTGCACTGCCTGGACGCGAAGATCAACATCGACGCTAACGCCATGTACCGTCAGCCGAAGCTGAAGACCTTCCACGACCCGTCGCAAGACGATCCGCGTGAAGCTCATGCTGCCAAGTTCGAACTGAACTACGTAGCCCTGGAAGGCAATATCGGCTGCATGGTCAACGGTGCGGGCCTGGCCATGGGTACCATGGACATCGTCAACCTGCACGGCGGCAAACCAGCCAACTTCCTCGACGTAGGTGGCGGTGCAACCAAAGAGCGCGTGACCGAAGCGTTCAAGATCATCCTGTCCGACAGCAACGTCGCGGCCGTACTGGTCAACATCTTCGGCGGCATCGTGCGCTGCGACATGATTGCCGAAGGCATCATCGGCGCGGTGAAAGAAGTCGGCGTGAAGATCCCGGTTGTTGTGCGCCTTGAAGGTAACAACGCTGAACTGGGTGCCAAGGTCCTGGCCGAAAGCGGCCTGAACATCATCGCGGCAACCAGCCTGACCGACGCTGCTGAGCAAGTCGTCAAAGCTGCGGAGGGCAAGTAATGAGCGTCCTGATCAATAAAGACACCAAAGTTATCTGCCAGGGTATTACCGGTTCGCAAGGTAGTTTCCACACCCAGCAAGCCATCGAGTACGGCACCCAGATGGTTGGTGGTGTAACTCCAGGCAAAGGCGGCACCGAGCACCTGGGCCTGCCAGTGTTCAACACCGTGAAAGACGCTGTAGCTGCCACTGGCGCCACCGCCAGCGTGATCTACGTTCCGGCTCCTTTCTGCAAGGACTCGATCCTGGAAGCGGCTTTCGGCGGCATCAAGCTGATCGTCTGCATCACCGAAGGCATTCCTACCCT
The DNA here is from genome assembly GCA_051646165.1 of Pseudomonas sp. Classification (GTDB taxonomy): domain Bacteria; phylum Pseudomonadota; class Gammaproteobacteria; order Pseudomonadales; family Pseudomonadaceae; genus Aquipseudomonas. Next base: position 17,061 of record JBOFCR010000148.1, read on the forward strand.
GGACATGCTGGACGCCAAGGTTACTTGCGACGAACTGGGCATTACCCTGATCGGCCCGAACTGCCCGGGCGTGATTACTCCCGGCGAGTGCAAGATCGGCATCATGCCTGGTCACATTCACCTGCCAGGCAAAGTCGGCATCGTGTCGCGTTCCGGCACCCTGACCTACGAAGCCGTGAAGCAGACCACTGACGCCGGTTTCGGTCAGTCCACCTGCGTCGGCATCGGCGGTGACCCGATCCCAGGCTCCAACTTCATCGACATCCTCAAGCTGTTCCAGGAAGACCCGAAGACCGAGGCGATCGTGATGATCGGCGAGATCGGCGGTTCCGCTGAAGAAGAAGCCGCTGCCTTCATCAAGGCCAACGTGACCAAGCCGGTGGTGTCCTACATCGCTGGCGTCACCGCGCCGCCTGGCAAGCGCATGGGTCACGCCGGCGCCATCATCTCCGGTGGTAAAGGTACTGCGGACGAGAAGTTCGCCGCCCTGCAGGACGCTGGTGTGAAAACCGTGCGTTCGCTGGCCGACATCGGCAAGGCCCTGGCCGAGCTGACCGGCTGGGAAGTCAAGAAAGCCTGAGGCTGACTTGATCTGAAAAAAGGCCACCTTCGGGTGGCCTTTTTTATGGCGACGGAAGCACCACGTAGGGCCGGTACGCGGGTTTATCTACCCTACCTGTAGGCTGGCGTTGAGCACAGCGAAGCCCAACAGGTCTCGTGCAGGGCTCGTTGGGCTTCGGCGCGTGGCTCCTCAACCCAACCTACAGCTTTAGCTTGTGCAAACAGGCTTTTTATTGCTGTCCTATCGGTCAGAAAATTGTGCCAGGGCGACAGATTATTGCGTCTGATCGACAGCCCGACCGCTGCCAGACGCGGCCTGCGAAGAAAATCGTTAGGCTTGCAACTATTTTTCCGGCGAGGCCCCACAAGGGCTGGCGGCGGGTACCCGTGAACCGCCTGAACCGGGCACTTCACACTTCCTGAACTCAAAGGAAACCTGCGTTTTCTCCCTGTTTTCCTGCCCGTGGTACTTCCCGCTATGACCCGTTTGAAAGGCCTCGACCTGTTGGCCCTTGGCTTCATGACTTTTGCTTTGTTCGTTGGCGCCGGCAACATCATCTTCCCGCCCATCGTAGGCCTGCAGGCCGGTCCCCATGTCTGGATGGCCGCCCTCGGTTTCCTGATTACGGCCGTCGGCCTGCCGGTGGTCACCGTGATCGCCCTGGCCAAGGTTGGCGGCGCCATGGATACCCTCAGCAGCCCGATCGGCAAGACTGCCGGGGTGATTCTCGCCGCCGTCTGCTACCTGTCGGTCGGCCCGCTGTTCGCCACCCCACGTACCGCCACCGTGTCGTTCGAAGTCGGCCTGGCGCCGCTGACCGGTAACGCGCCGCTGCCGCTGTTCCTCTACAGCCTGGTGTACTTCGCTGTGGTGCTGGTCGTGTCGCTGTACCCGGGCCGTCTGCTCGACAGCGTCGGCCGCGTGCTGGCGCCGCTGAAGATAGTCGCGCTGCTGATCCTCGGTATCGCCGCCTTTATGCTGCCGCTGGGCGAGATCGGCGAAGCCACCGAGGCCTACCAGGCCGCGCCGTTCTCCCAGGGATTCATCAATGGCTACCTGACCATGGATACCCTCGGGGCGCTGGTGTTCGGCATCGTCATCGTCAACGCGATCCGCTCGCGGGGTGTCGAGTCGCCGCGCCTGATTACCCGCTACGCCATCATCGCCGGGCTGATTGCTGGCCTCGGTCTGGCCCTGGTCTACCTCAGCCTGTTCCGCCTCGGCGCCGGCAGCCATGCCATCGCCGGTGATGCCAGCAATGGCGCGGCGGTGCTGCATGCCTATGTGCAACACACCTTTGGCGACCTTGGCAGCGTGTTCCTCGCAGTGCTGATCTCGCTGGCCTGCCTGGTTACCGCCGTGGGCCTGACCTGCGCCTGTGCCGAGTACTTCAGTCGTCTGCTGCCGCTGTCCTACCGCACGCTGGTGGTGCTGCTCGCCGGCTTCTCGCTGCTGGTGTCCAACCTCGGTCTGGCGACGCTGATCCAGGTTTCGGTACCGGTGCTGACGGCGATCTATCCACCGTGCATCGTGCTGGTGGCGCTGAGCTTCTGCTGGGGCCTGTGGCATTCGCCGGGGCGCATCGTCGCGCCGGCCATGGCCATGGCCTTGCTGTTCGGCCTGGCCGATGGCCTCAATGCGGCCGGCCTGAAAAACCTGGTGCCGGATGTGCTGGCGCAGCTGCCGCTGGCCCAGCAGGGTCTGGGATGGCTGGTGCCGGTGGCGCTGTTCACCTTGCTGCTGATGGCCGTTGATCGCTTGCTCGGCGAACCGCAAACCGCAGCGGTCTGATACGCCAAGGCTCTGTGGCGCGCTTTTTGGCGCGCCACTCCCGGGGTTTGGCCGTTCTGCCACGACTTGCCGATTGCCGCCGGGCAGGCTCTGCCGGACAATCCCAGCGAGTTCCTCCAGTAGCCAGCCATCATGTCGCACGCCATTTTCTTCGCCCACGCCAACGGCTTTCCCTCGGCCACCTACGGCAAGCTGTTCGCCGCCCTGGCGCCCGACTATCAGGTGCAGCACCTGGAGCAGCACGGCCATGACCCGCGCTTCCCGGTGGATGACAACTGGCAGAACCTGGTCGAGGAGCTGATCAGCCATCTCGAGCAGCAGGCGCAGCCGGTGTGGGGCGTCGGCCATTCGCTAGGCGGCGTGCTGCATTACCACGCGGCGCTGCGCAGGCCCGAGTTGTACCGTGGCGTGGTGATGCTCGACTCGCCGTTGCTGACAGTGGTCGACCGGGTGCTGATCCGCGCGGCCAAGCGCTTTGGCTTTATCGACCGGATCACTCCGGCCGGGCGTACCGTGGGTCGCCGCGAGGTGTTCAGCGATTTCGCCGAGGCGCGCCGCTACTTCGCCGGCAAGACCCTGTTCAGCCGCTTCGATCCGGAATGCCTGGATGCCTATGTGGAGCACGGTCTGCGTGCCGAAGGGCAGGGCCTGCGCCTGCGCTTCGACCCGGCCACGGAAATCAGCATCTACCGCAGCGTGCCGCACACCAACCCCGGTCGCCCGCAGCAGTTGCAGGTGCCGCTGGCGGTGGTGCGCGGCCGCCACAGCAAGGTGGTGTTGCCGCACCACGCGCGCCAGGTCAATCGGGTGCCGCACGGCGAATACCACAACCTGCCCGGCGGCCACATGTTTCCCCTGGAGCGCCCGCAGCAGACTGCACAGCTGCTGCGCGAGCTGTTCGTCCGCTGGCAGGGCATCGCCGAGGAGCGCTCGGCATGACCTTCACCGTCGAGGAAATCCGTTTCAGCCTGCCGCACGTCGAGCTGGCCGCACACCTGTTCGGCCCCGAGGATGGCATCCCGGTCATCGCCCTGCATGGCTGGCTGGACAACGCCATGACCTACGCGCGCCTGGCGCCCAAGCTGAAGGGCCTGCGCATCGTTGCCCTGGATTTCCCCGGCCACGGCCACTCCGGGCACTACGCCAGCAACTCCAGCTACAGCATGTGGGAGTATCTGGAAGATGTGCTGCTGGTGGCCGAGCAGCTTGGCTGGCAGCGCTTCAGCCTGATGGGGCATTCCCTCGGCGGGATTATCTCGACCCTGCTGGCCGCTGCTGTACCCGAGCGGGTGGAACGCCTGGCGCTGATCGACGGGCTGATTCCCTTTGTTGGCGAGGCCGAGGGCTCGGCCAAGCGCCTGGGCGATGCCTTGCGCGCGCGGCTGGCGGTGCGCGACAAGCGCAAACCGGTGTATGCCGACCTCGACCGTGCTGTGCAGGCGCGCATGCAGGGCGTGGTCGCGGTCAGCCGCGAGGCCGCCGAACTGCTCGCCCAGCGTGGCCTGGAACCGGTTCCGGGCGGCTACACCTGGCGTACCGATATCCGCCTGACCTTGCCGTCGGTGATGCGCCTGACCTTTGCCCATGTCGAAGAGTTCGTGCGCAACGTGCAGTGCCCGGTCAGCCTGGTGCTGGCGGCGCAGGGACACATGGCGGTCGAGCCACGGATTGCCGGGCTGATCGAGGGCACCCATTTCGAGGTGCACAAACTGACTGGCGGCCATCACCTGCATCTCAACGATGAGGCCGGTGCGCAGCAGGTTGCAGACTGTTTCAATCGTTTCTTCCCGCGCGCTTGACTTGCCTCTGACAACTGCCGAGGCTGGGCGGACTGTTTCTGGAGTCCGCCATGATCGATCTGTACACCGCCGCCACGCCCAATGGGTACAAGGCATCGATTGCCCTGGAAGAGCTGGCGCTGCCCTATGAGGTGCATGCGCTGTCCTTCGACAAGCAGGAACAGAAGAGTCCGCAGTTTCTCCGCATCAATCCCAACGGCCGTATCCCGGCCATCGTCGACAGAGAGAATGACGGCTTCGCCGTGTTCGAGTCCGGCGCCATCCTTATCTACCTCGCCGAAAAGACCGGCCAGCTGATGCCGAGCGACGTCAAGGGGCGTTCGCGAGTACTGCAATGGCTGATGTTCCAGATGGGTGGGGTAGGGCCGATGCAGGGCCAGGCCAACGTGTTCTTCCGCTATTTTCCGGAGAAGCTGCAGGGCGCCATCGACCGTTACCAGCACGAGACCCGCCGCCTCTACGAAGTGCTCGACAGTCGCCTGGGCGAGGCCGAATACCTGGCCGGCGACTACAGCATCGCCGACATCGCCACTTTCCCCTGGGTGCGCGTACACGAGTGGGCCGGTGTTGCGGTGGATGGCCTGGAGCATCTGCAACGCTGGCTCGCCGCCATCGATGCACGGCCGGCGGTGCAACGCGGGCTGCAGGTACCGCTGCGCAGCAGTGACGCCAACGTGGTGAAAACCGCCCAGAACATGCTGACGCGCTGAGGGAACAGATGCGCCCGAGTCTGCTTTTTGCTTTGTGTCTGAGTGCCGCTCCGTTGTGGGCGGCCGATCTGCCGGGTAGCGCCGATCTGCCCGTGCTGCCGCGTGCCATCCACGCCGAGATCGTCGATTACCGCGATATCGCCAACCTCGAACGGCGTTACCCGCAAAGCGAGACCCGTCGCATCAGCGGCCAGCTGCGCCTGGAGCGCGAAGTGCTGGCCGAGGGTCGCCTGCGTGCGCTGACCTATCGCCTGCCCGATGGTCATGCCCCGGAAGAGGCCCTGAGCAAGGCGCGCAGTACTTTGCTCGACCAGGGCGCGCAACTGCTCTACTGGTGTGAGGGGCGCGAGTGTGGCTCCAGCAGCCTGTGGGCCAATGCGGTGTTCAATAACGCCAAGCTGTATGGCCCGGACGAGAAGCAGAGTTATGTGCTGCTGCGTCTGCCCGAGCCCAATGCCAACAGTCTGTTGGCCCTGTACGGCATCACCCGCGGCAATCGCCGGGTGTATCTGCAGGTCGAACAGCTCGACGCGAATGAGCCGCTGGCCTCTGTACTGCCGACTGCCAGCACGCTGCTGCGCCAGTTACGTACGGAAGGTGATCTGCGTCTGCCGCAATTGCAGGTGTCGGATGCGCAATGGGGCGAGCTGTTAGGGCGGGCCCTAGGGCTCGACATCACCTTGCGCGTGCGCCTGTCCGGCCAGCAGGCCGAGGCCTGGAAGGCGACGCTGGTGGAGCAGGGCGTACGTGCCACTCGCCTGGAACTGGGTGATAACAGCGGCACGGGCATACAACTGCAATCCATACCCTGACATATTCGCTGTCGCCCCGAGTGCGGGGTGATACCACTGCTGCGGGAAATCCTGGCAATGCTGAACAACGATCGTCTCCTGGTACAGATCCTTCTGCTGGCCCTGTTCGGTGCCTGCTTCTGGGTGCTGGCGCCATTCTTCTCTGCGCTGTTCTGGGCCGCCGTGCTGGCGTTCGCCAGTTGGCCACTGATGCGCCTGCTGACTCGCCTGCTGCAGGGCCGCGAGGCCCTGGCCGCCGCCGTGCTGACCGCCTGCTGGATGGTGCTGGTGGCCGTACCGCTGGTGTTGCTGGGCTTCAACCTGGCCGACCATATCCGCGACGCCACCGAGCTGTTCAAGGATGTTCAGGTTGGCGGCCTGCCGGCGCCGCCCGCCTGGCTGGTCGGTTTGCCGCTGATCGGCGACAACCTGCAGCACCTCTGGCAGCGGGTCGATCGCGAAGGCTCCGAGCTGTTTGCCACGGCGCGACCGTACCTGGGCCAGGTTGGCAACTGGCTGCTGGCGCGCAGTGCGCAGGTCGGTGGCGGCATGCTGGAGCTGGCCCTGAGCCTGGTGCTGGTGTTCTTCTTCTACCGCGATGGCCCGCGCATGGCGGCCTTTGTCCACAGCCTGCTGGAACGCCTGATCGGTGAACGTGCCGAGCATTATCAGCAGCTGGTGGCTGGCACCGTGCAGCGGGTGGTCAACGGGGTGATCGGCACTGCGGCGGCGCAAGGCCTGCTGGCGCTGATCGGCTTCTGGATCGCCGGGGTTCCCGGCGCCCTGGTGCTGGGTATCCTCACCTTCATCTTCAGCCTGATTCCCATGGGCCCGCCGCTGGTGTGGATTCCTGCCACGGCCTGGCTGGTCAGCCAGGGTGAATACGGTTTTGCCGTGTTCCTCGGAATCTGGGGCATGTTCATCATCAGCGGCGTGGACAACGTGCTCAAGCCGTACCTGATCAGCCGTGGCGGCAACCTGCCGCTGGTGGTGGTGCTGCTCGGGGTCTTCGGCGGCATCCTCGCCTTCGGTTTCATGGGCCTGTTCCTCGGCCCGACGCTGCTGGCGATCGCCTTCAGCCTGCTTGGCGACTGGGTCGGCAACGCCCGGGCGGAGTCGACGCCGGTAGCGCAGCGCAAGGACGACTGAAGAGGCGGGCGATCGGGTTGGCATCCTGGCGATTTCCTCGCCGGGTTGCCTTGGTCGCCATCGCCTGCCGGTGTTAGCCTTGCCCGGCTTGTGGCGGCGAAGGGCAACCTCGCTGCGCTGCAGCACCTGTTTTCCCTCGGCCGCTACGGCACGGGGTTGCCTGCGAACCAGCCCCCAGAGGCTTGCCGCAGATGCAGGGAAGAACCAACACAACACTACGGAAATCGCGAGTCATCTCATGAAAAAATCTGCAGGCATCGCTGTAGGCGTCATCGTGGCCATGGGTGCATTGGGCACGGCCGGAGCCTGGTACACCGGACAACAACTGCCCGCCGTGCTGGAGGCCTCGATCCAGCAGGCCAATGCGGAAATGGCCAAGACCCTGCCGGCGGTAGGCATCAGCGCCTCGATCGAACTGCTGTCGCTGGATCGCCAGTTCTTCAGCAGCAACGCCCGTTACCGCATCAAACTGGTCGGCGAGCTGGGCAGCGAGTCGCCGAGCGAGCTGGCGTGGGTGGTCACCGACCACATCGAGCACGGGCCTTTCCCGGTGTCGCGCCTGAAGAGCTTCAAGCTGCTGCCGGTCATGGCCACCAGCAACTATGCCCTGGAGCAGAGCCCGGAGCTGGAAAAATGGTTCGCTGCCAGCAATGGCGTGTCGCCGCTCAATGGCCAGGTTAGCCTCGGCTACGACCGTTCCCTCAGCGGCAACCTGCAGCTGCAACCGCTGAACGTGGCGCTGGATGAAAACAGCAAGCTCGACTTCAGCGGCCTGAACATCGACTTCGACAGCAGCGCCGATGTCGAGAAGATCGCCGCCCAGGGCGTGATGGACAGCCTCACCCTGACTTCCGCGCTGGAAAGCGGCGAGGCGCTGAGCGTGCAGTTCAAGGCGCTGAGCCTGGACAGCAAGGCGCACAAGGGCAGTAGCGACTTCTACCTGGGACAGAACGAACTGCGCCTGCAGTCTGCCGAGCTGCGTGTCGGTGAAAACGCGCCGGTGCTGCTCAAGGACTTCGTGCAGCGCGACGAGACCACCGAAGACAGCGGCAAGCTGTCTGCCCGCTACAGCTACGACATCGGCATGATCAACTACCAGGGCACCGACATCGGCGGTTCGCAGATGGTCTGGGGCGTGAAGAACCTCGATGCCGTCGCGCTGAAGTCGATGGTCGAGCTGTATGGCGACCTGATCAAGGCCGGCAAGGTCGACAGCGAGACCGGCATGCCGCAGCTGAGCGACGAGCAAGGCGCGCGCTTCAAGGCGGACGTGGCCACCCTGCTGGCCGGTAAACCGAGCCTGGCCCTGGAGAAACTCTCGTTCAAGACCGCCAATGGCGAGAGCAGCCTGAGCCTGGTGCTGGACCTGAACAAGCCGGAGTCTTTCGAGCTGCCGCCCGAAGAACTGGCCAAGCAGCTGATCACTCAGCTCGACGCCAAGTTGCTGGTATCGCGGGCGATGATCACCGACGTGGTCGGCATCCAGGCCGCCATGGCTGGTGAGACCGACAAGGAAGCGATTGCCCAGCAGGCGTCGATGATGGGCGAAATGGCCAGCAGCATGGCGGTGGCCACCGAGCTGGCGACCCTGCAAGGTGAAGACATCGTTTCCAGCCTGCGCTACGGCAACGGCAAGGTGGACTTCAACGGCAAGCAGATGAGTGTCGAAGAGTTCGTCGCCATGGCTTTCGCCACCGGCGGTGGCCTGGGTGCGAACATGGGCGGCGCACCGTCGCTCGAAGATTCGGCGCTGGGCGAGGAGCCCACTGAAGGTGCTGCCGAGGAAACCGCAGCCGAGCAGTAAACGCTCGCGGGTGTGCCGACCTGCTTGGCGCACGCACTGATGAAGACGGCCAACCCATCCGCTTGTGCGGGTCGGTTGGCCGTTTTGCTTCAGGCCGAGAGGTCGAGCTGGCTGCCAATGCTGGATTGGTAGCTGGTGTTGCTCTGGTATTGCTTGAGCAGCTGGGCGATCAGCCCGGAGAAGTTTTCCTCCTCGCTGCTGGTGCTCTTGCTGCTGGCCTGGGACTGCTGGCCGATGCTGTCGAGCAGGCTACTCAGCTCGTCCTGGCTGATGCCGCCGCTGCTGTCGCTATCCAGTGCGCTGAACAGTTCTTCCGAACTGGCTGCGTCGCCTGCCGGTGGCGGCGGTGGCGGTGGGGCCAGGGCGGCCATCTCGTCGATATTCAGGCCGCCGTCGCCGTCGGCATCCAGTTCGCTGAACAGGCTGCTGACATCGCTGCCGCTGGAACCGGCGATGGCCGACAGTTCTTCCGTGTCGATGCTGCCGTCACCGTTGGCATCCAGCTGGGAGAACATCTCTTCCGGGCTGGGGCCGCCAGGGCCACCCGGACCGCCGGGAGGTGGCGGGGGCGGAGCCAGGGCGGCGGTTTCCTCGCTGTCCAGGCTGCCGTCGCTGTTGGCATCGAGCTGGCTGAACAGCTCGTCGATGTCGATGCTCAGGCTGCTGTCGCTTTCCTGGGCGGCGCTGATCGCGCTGCTCAGTTCGTCCTTGCTGACACTGCTGTCGCCGTCGCTGTCGAGCAGACTGAACAGCTTCTCCTGGATTTTCGTCTGGCCTCCGGCGCAGCTACCGCCGCCACTGCTGGCGGTGCTGCTGCGCTGGGTGCTGGCGAGTGTCGAGCTATAGCTGCTGTAGCTCGAGTAACTGCTGACACCACTGATCATGGGAGTCACTCCTGTGTGGGCATGGCCGGAGAGGGTTCTCCGGTTTTGCCAGACTCCAGCAGCTCTATGTCGGGGGTGTGTGAGCTTTGTATCGGCACCCATACAGCGCGTGCGGATTTGTAGCAGCCTGATAGTTGTAGGGCGGGTGCAACCCGCGCCTGGTAACTGCCGCAGTATCAGCGTGGTAGGCGCAGGATGGCAGTCAGTCCGCCGCCCGGGGTTTCCTCGAGCAGAATGTCGCCACCCTGGCGGCGCGCGGCCTCGCGGGCGATGGTCAGGCCCAGGCCGACACCACCGGAGCTGCGGTTGCGCGAGCCTTCGACACGGAAGAAGGCTTCGAACACCGCCTCGCGCTGCTCCGGGGCGATGCCCTGGCCGTTGTCGCAGACCCGTACTTCGACCTGCTGGGCACTGTCGTGCAGCTCGACGACGGCATGCCCGGCGTAGCGCAGGGCGTTCTCCAGCAGGTTGCTGATGCATGAGCGCAGCGCCAGCGGCTGCACCCGCAGCGGCGCGCAGTGGCCGCTGAAACGCACGTCTGCGCCATGGTCCTGGGCGTCTTCGACCATCGACTCGACCAGCGCCTGCAGGTCGAACCATTGCAGCGCTTCGCTGCTGCGCTGCTCGTGCAGGTAGCGCAGGGTGGCGTCGAGCATGCCGATCATCTCACCCAGGTCCTGGTCCATGCGTGCGCGCAACTGCGGGTTGGGGATCTGCTCCAGGCGCAGCTTGAGCCGCGCCAGCGGTGTGCGCAGGTCATGGGACACGGCGGCGAGCATGCGCGCGCGCTGCTGCACCTGGTCGCGGATGCGCCGCTGCATCAGGTTGAAGGCATGCGCGGCCTGGCGGGCTTCCTTCGGCCCGGTTTCCGGCAGCGGCGGGGTGTCGAGGTCTTCGCTGAGGCGTTCGGCGGCGTCCGACAGGCGCTGGATCGGCCGGCTGAGCAGGCGCGCGCCATACCAGGCGGCGGCTACCAGGGTCAGCATCTGGAACAGCAGCGGCACCCATGGCCCGCCGAAACCGCCTGGTGGTGGCGGTGGTCGGTTGCCTGGTCGGCCTTCGCCAGGTGGCGGCCCCTCGTGGCCTTGCTGTTCGGTGTGCGCGGGTGGTTGCGGTGGTGGCGGATGGCCGTACTGGCTGAACCAGATGAACGCCAGCGCGTGAGCCAGCACGATGGCCGCCAGGAACACGCCGAACAGGCGGGCGAAGAGGGTGTCGGCCTTGCGCATCAGACGATTTCGCGCGCGTCGAACAGGTAGCCTTCGCCGCGCACGGTCTTGATCAGGCGCGGCGAACGCGGGTCGTCGCCGAGCTTCTGGCGCAGGCGCGAGACCAGCAGGTCGATGCTGCGGTCGAAGGCTTCGATGGACCGGCCGCGCGCCTCGTCCAGTAGCTGCTCGCGGCTGAGTACCCGGCGTGGGCGTTCGAGAAACACCCAGAGCAGGCGAAACTCGGCATTGGACAGCGGCACCAGCAGGTCGTCCGGCGACTGCAGCTGACGCAGTACGCTGTGCAGGGTCCAGCCGTCGAAGCTGATGCTGGTACGCGGCTCCTGGCGCTGTTCGGCGCGGGCCGGGTCGCGGTCGTCGCGCACTCGACGGAGGATGCTCTGGATCCGCGCCACCAGTTCGCGCGGCTCGAAGGGCTTGGCCATGTAGTCGTCGGCGCCCAGTTCCAGGCCGATGATGCGGTCGGCTGGTTCGCAGCGCGCGGTGAGCATCAGGATCGGGATATCGGAGTTGCTGCGCAGCTCGCGGCACAGGGCAAGGCCGTCTTCGCCGGGCAGCATGAGGTCGAGGATGATCACGTCGAACTGGCCCTGGGCCAGCGCGCGGCGCATGCCATGGCCGTCGCCGACGGCTTCGCTGTCGATATTGAAACGAGTCAGATAGCCGCCCAGCAGCTCACGCAACTCGAGGTTGTCATCGACGATCAGGGCACGGGTCGTGCGTACACGCCATTCGCGTGTATGGGGGGCTTCCACCGGGACAGGCTCCAGGAACTTCAGGGCATGGGAGGCGGGCGGGACAGGTTGGCATCCTAGCCTGTCGCGGGGCCTGCGGCCATGCGGCTCGGCGCCGCCCGTCGGGCATGGTGGCGCATGTGCGTATCGGCATGGTGTCGGCCATGTATCTAGGCGGATACATAAGGCCGTAATGCCGCCGTAAAGCACTTCTTTACGCTTTCTTTATGCGCCGCGCTTGGCTCCGCACTCGTTCCTTTACAGCCTTCCTGCCGAGAATTCGCTCAAGGCGGTAACCACCGCAACAAGGAGCACACACACATGAGCATTCTCGACGGGGTGTCACTCGGCCTGGCCGTAGGACTTTTCATCTACCTGCTGGTCGCGCTGCTGCGCGCCGAGCGTAGCTAGGAGGCGCCATGCAAGTCCAAGACTACTGGCTGATCCTGGCCTTCTTCGTGCTGGTATTGCTGCCGGCACCATTCCTCGGGCGTTACCTGTTCCGGGCCATGGAAGGGCAGAAGACCCTGCTGACCCCGATCTTCGCGCCAGTCGAGCGCCTCTGCTATCGCCTGGCCGGCGTTGACAGCCAGGCCGAACAGGACTGGAAAACCTACAGCCTGGCGCTGCTGGCTTTCACCCTGGCCAGCCTGCTGGCGCTGTTCGCCATCCTGATGCTGCAGGGCGCGCTGCCGCTCAACCCGCAAGGGCTGCCGGGGCTGGAATGGACCCTGGCGTTCAACACCGCGGTGAGCTTTGTCGCCAACACCAACTGGCAGGCCTACAGCGGCGAAGCCTCGCTCAGCTACTTCAGCCAGATGGTTGGCCTGACCGTGCAGAACTTCGTCAGCCCGGCGGTTGGCCTGGCCGTGCTGGTGGTGTTCTGCCGTGGTATCGCCCGTCGTTCGAGCAACAGCGTCGGCAACTTCTGGGTCGACCTGACTCGCGCCACCCTCTACGGCATGCTACCGCTGTGCCTGGTACTGGCGCTGTTCCTGGTCTGGCAGGGGGTACCGCAGACCTTCCTCGACTATGCGATCGCGCACACCATCAGCGGCAGCGACCAGGTCATCCCGCTCGGCCCGGCGGCCAGCCAGATTGCGATCAAGCAGCTCGGTACCAACGGCGGCGGTTTCTTCGGCGTCAACTCGGCGCACCCGTTCGAGAACCCCACGGCCTGGAGCAACCTGTTCGAGGTGGCTTCGATCATCCTGATCCCGGTGGCGCTGCTGTTCACCTTCGGCCACTACGTCAAGGACCTGCGCCAGAGTCGCGCGCTGCTGGCCAGCATGTTGCTTCTGTTCGTCATCGGTCTGGGTGTGACTCTGTGGGCCGAGTACCAGCCGAACCCGGCGCTGGCCACGCTGCCGATCGAGCAGAGCGGCTCGCTGGAGGGCAAGGAGAGCCGCTTCGGCATCGCCGCCTCGGCGCTGTGGGCGGTGACTACCACGGCGGCGTCCAACGGCTCGGTCAACGCCATGCACGACAGTTTCAGTGCCATCGGCGGGATGATCCCGATGTTCAACATGATGCTTGGCGAGGTGATCTTCGGCGGCGTCGGCGCTGGTCTGTACGGCATGCTGTTGTTCGTGCTGATCGCGGTGTTCCTCGCCGGCCTGATGATCGGCCGCACCCCGGAATACCTCGGCAAGAAGCTGGAAGCCCGCGAAGTGCGCCTGCTGGTCGCCACCCTGCTGGTGATGCCGGTCGGTGTGCTGGTCTTCAGCGCCCTGGCGGTGAGCCTGCCGGGGCCGGCGGCTTCGATCACCAATCCGGGTGCCCACGGCTTCAGCCAGGCGCTGTATGCCTACACCTCGGGCACCGCCAACAACGGCTCGGCCTTCGCTGGCTTTGGTGCCAACACGGCGTACCACAACCTGATGCTTGGCCTGGCCATGCTGATCGGCCGCTTCGGCTACATCCTGCCGATCCTCGCCATCGCCGGCAGCCTGGTGGCGAAGAAGCGCGCACCGATTGGCAGCAACAGCTTCCCGACCCACGGCCCGCTGTTTGTCACCCTGCTGACCCTGACCATTCTGCTGGTCGGCGGCCTGACCTTCCTGCCGGTGCTGGCCCTGGGCCCGATTGCCGAGCACCTGACCCTGTTCCAGGGCTTCTAAGGGAGAACCATGATGAATGCCCGTACCGAACCGGCGCTGAGCAGCGCCCCGCAACAAGCCAAAACATCGTTCTCCGCCTTGTGGCAGCCGGCGCTGCGCCAGGCCTTCGTCAAACTCGATCCGCGTCAGCTACAGCGTGCGCCAGTGATGCTGGTGGTCGAGCTGACCGCGATCCTCACCACCGTGTTGTGCTTCATTCCCAACCCTCAGGTTTCCACTGGCCTGGCCGTGCAGATCGCCCTGTGGCTGTGGTTCACCGTGCTCTTCGCCAACTTCGCCGAGGCCCTGGCCGAAGGGCGTGGCAAGGCCCGCGCCGATAGCCTCAAGGCCGGCAGCCAGGGGCTCAATGCGCGCCGGCAGAAGGGCCAGCAGTTCGAAACCGTGCTGGCCAGTAGCCTGCGCCGTGGCGATATCGTCCGCGTCGAGGCCGGCGAGCTGATTCCTGTCGACGGCGAGGTGATCGAAGGGATAGCCGCGGTCAACGAGGCGGCCATCACCGGCGAATCGGCGCCGGTGATCCGCGAGTCCGGCGGCGACCGCTCGGCCGTCACCGGCAATACCCGCGTGGTTTCCGACTGGCTGCTGGTGCAGATCACCGCCAACCCGGGCGAGTCGACCCTGGACCGGATGATCGCCCTGGTCGAAGGCGCCAAGCGGCAGAAGACGCCCAACGAAGTGGCGCTGGATATCCTGCTGATCGGCCTGACCCTGATCTTCCTGCTGGTGGTGGCGACCTTGCAGCCGTTCGCCCGCTATGCCGGCGGCGACCTGCCGCTGGTGTACCTGGTGGCGCTGTTGGTGACGCTGATCCCGACCACCATCGGCGGCCTGCTCTCGGCCATCGGCATCGCCGGCATGGACCGCCTGGTGCGCCTCAACGTCATCGCTAAGTCCGGCCGCGCCGTGGAAGCGGCGGGCGACGTGCATGTGTTGCTGCTGGACAAGACCGGCACCATCACCTTCGGCAACCGTCGCTGCACGGCGATGATCAAGGCGCCCGGTGTTTCCACCAAGGAACTCAGCGAAGCAGCGTTGCTGGCCTCGCTGGCCGACGATACGGCCGAGGGCAAGTCGATCGTCGAGTACCTGCGTGGCCTGCACCCGATGCAGGAACCGGCGCGCCAGGACATCCGGGCTATCGCCTTTAGCGCCGAGACGCGGCTGTCCGGTGCCGACTGGAATGGCCATGTGTACCGCAAGGGCGCAGTCGACTCGGTGCTCGACTACCTGCAGCTGAGCCGCAGTGAAGTACCGGCGCCACTGGCCCGCGAGATCGAGAAGATCGCCCAGAGCGGTGGTACGCCGTTGCTGGTGGCCGGCGACGGCAAACTGCTCGGTGCCATTCACCTCAAGGACGTGGTCAAGCCCGGCATTCGCGAGCGTTTCGCCGAACTGCGCGCCATGGGTATCCGCACCGTGATGGTCACCGGCGACAACCCGCTGACCGCCGCTGCCATCGCCGCCGAAGCGGGCGTCGATGACCTGATCGCCGAAGCCACCCCGGAGAAGAAGCTGCAGCGCATCCGCCTGGAACAGGCCGAAGGCAAGATGGTCGCCATGTGCGGCGACGGCGCCAACGACGCCCCGGCGCTGGCCCAGGCCGACGTCGGCCTGGCGATGAACGATGGCACCCAGGCGGCGCGCGAGGCGGCCAACCTGGTCGATCTCGACTCCGACCCGACCAAGCTGCTCGATGTGGTGCAGGTCGGCAAGGAACTGCTGGTGACCCGTGGCGCGCTGACCACCTTCTCGGTGGCCAACGACGTGGCCAAGTACTTCGCCATCCTCCCGGCGCTGTTCGCCGGCATCTACCCGCAGCTCGGCGCGCTCAACCTGATGCAGCTGCACAGCCCGCAGAGCGCGATCCTCTCGGCCATCGTGTTCAACGCGCTGATCATCGTCGCGCTGATTCCTTTGGCCCTGCGCGGAGTACGCGTGCAGGCAACCGATGCGGCCAGTCTGCTGCGTCGCAACCTGCTGATCTACGGCTTGGGCGGCATCATCGCGCCCTTTGTCGGGATCAAGCTGATCGACCTGCTGCTGGTGGCTGTAGGCCTGGTGTGAAGCTGCTTCCCCTCTCTCCATGAGGGAGGGGCGTCGTCAACGAATCTGGAGAGTCATCATGTTCAAGCAAATCCGCCCGGCCCTCAGCGTGCTGGCCTTCATGACCCTGGTCACCGGCGTGGTCTACCCGCTGGCCGTCACCGCCATCGCTCAGGTGGCGTTTCCCGAGCAGGCCAATGGCAGCCTGATCCGCGATGGCCAAGGTGAAATACGTGGCAGTGCGCTGTTGGCGCAGAACTTCGAAGGGGCGCAGTGGTTCCAGTCGCGCCCCTCGGCCGCCGGTTTCGCCACCGTGGCCAGCGGGGCGAGCAACCTGGCGCCGAGCAACCCGGCGCTTGCCGAGCGCATCGCCAAGGATGCCCAGCATCTGTCCGGCGAAGGGCAGGGACCGGTACCCATGCAGCTGGTCACCACGTCCGCCAGCGGCCTCGATCCGCACCTGTCGCCAGCGGCGGCGCAGTTCCAGATTGCGCGCATCGCCAGCGCGCGCGGTATCCCGGCGGCAAGCCTGGAGCGGCTGCTCATGCAACATGTGGAAAAACCCCTGGTAGGCCCAGCGGTGGTCAACGTGCTGGCGCTCAACCTGGCCCTGGCTGACAATCGCGCCACCGCTTTACCCGAGACGACTCCATGAGTGACACGCAACGCGCCGATGCTCTGCTGGCCGATATGCCCCGCGAGGGCCGTGGCCGGCTGAAGGTATTCCTCGGCGCGGCGCCGGGTGTGGGCAAGACCTTCGCCATGTTGCAGGCGGCCCAGGCGCAGTTGCGCCAGGGCGTCGACCTGCGCGTGGGTGTGGTGGAAACCCACGGCCGTGCGGAAACCGAAGCGATGCTGGTCGGCCTGCCGCAGCAGCCAGCGCTGCGCAGCGAATACCGCGGCGTGGCGCTGAGCGAAATGGACCTCGACGGCATCCTCGCCGCGCCGCCCAAGCTGGTGCTGGTCGACGAGCTGGCCCACAGCAATGCTCACGGTAGCCGTCATGCCAAGCGCTGGCAGGATGTGCAGGAGCTGCTGGATGCCGGCATCGATGTCTACACCACGGTCAATGTGCAGCACCTCGAAGCGCTCAACGACCAGGTGCGTGACATCACTGGCGTGCAGGTACGCGAGACCCTGCCGGACTGGGTGCTGCAAGAGGCCGACGAGATCCTGCTGATCGACCTGCCGCCACGCGAACTGCTGGAGCGCCTGCGCGAAGGCAAGGTGTACGTGCCCGAGCAGGCGCGCGCGGCCATCGATGCCTTCTTCAGCCAGACCAACCTCACCGCCTTGCGCGAACTGGCGATGCAGACCGCCGCCGCGCGGGTGGATGCCGACCTCAACCGCCGTTATCGCCAGCAGGGCCAGGAGGCGCCGGCGGTGCGCGGGCGTCTGTTGCTCGGCATCGACGGCGATGGCCAGGCCGAGCGCCTGGTGCGGCATGCCTGCCGGATCGCCGAGCGCCGTCATCTGCCCTGGTCGGTGGTGCATGTGGATGTCGGCGGCGAGCGCGACGAAACCCGCCTGGCCAGTCTGCAGGCGGCGCAGCGCCTGGCCGAGCGCCTCGGTGGCGAGGTGGTACTGCTGCGCGGCAGTTCGGTGGCCGACACCTTGCTCGGCCATGCCCGCGAGCGCCGCGCCAGCCTGATCCTGGTCGGCCGCAGCCGCCAGCGCCTGCGTAGGCGCTGGACCTTCGCCCGTGGCCTGGCCGAGCGTTTGTTGCAGGCGGGCGAGGGGCTGGAGATCAGCGTGCTGGACGGCGCGGCCGAGTCCTGTGCGCCGCGCCCGCTCAGCCGGCCACCGCTGGCCTGGCGTGACTACCTGTTGGCCGCCGTGGCCACGCTGCTGGCGACCGCTGTTGCCCTGGGCCTGGCGCGCTATCTCGAATTGCCCAACATCTCGCTGGTCTTCCTTGCCGCCGTGCTGGTGGTGGCGGTGCGCAGCAGCCTGGGCCCGGCGCTGGCCTGTGCCGGCCTATCGTTCCTGGCCTACGACTTTCTGTTTATCCCGCCGACCTGGTCGCTGACCATCGACCGCCAGCAGGATGTGCTGACCCTGCTGTTCTTCCTGCTGATGGCGGCGCTGACCGGCAACCTGGCCAGCCGCCAGCGC
Source organism: Pseudomonas sp. (assembly GCA_051646165.1). Lineage (GTDB taxonomy): Bacteria > Pseudomonadota > Gammaproteobacteria > Pseudomonadales > Pseudomonadaceae > Aquipseudomonas. The sequence continues at coordinate 34,792 of JBOFCR010000148.1, forward strand.
CGGCAGTTGCAGACCTTGCGCCAGACCCAGGCGGAAACCACCGCGCTGCTCGAACTGTCGCGCAAGCTGACCGCAGCCACCGACCGCCAGGCCGTACTGGCGGCAGCGCTGCAGCAGTTCGCGCCTTGGCACGAGGTGGAGGTCAGCCTGCTGGCGCGCAGCAGCGATGGCCTGTGGAAGGTCGAGGCCGGCGCCCAGCGTTTGCTCGCCGAGCAGGAGCGCGCTGCCGCCGAGTGGGCCTGGCAGCACGAGCAGCCGGCCGGCCTGGGCACCGACACCTTGCCGGGCGGGCGCTGGTGGTGGTGGCCGTTGTCCGGCGAGGAGGGGCCGCTGGCCCTGCTGGGCGTCAGCCCCAAGAATGGCGGGGCGTTGCCGCCGGAGCAGCGGCGCTTGCTGGCTGCGCTTGGCCAGCCGCTGGCCCAGGCACTGGAGCGCGCGCAACTGGCCGAAGACCTGGAGGCCGCGCGTTTGCACGGGCAGACCGAGGAGCTGCGTAGCGCCTTGCTGGCCTCGGTGTCCCACGACCTGCGCACGCCGCTGACCGCCATGCGCGGCTCCATCGACAGTCTGCTGGCCCTCGGCGAGCAGATTCCCCTGAGTGATCGCCGCGAGCTGCTGGAAGGCACCCGCGACGAAGCCGAACGCCTCGACCGCTATATCCAGAACCTGCTGGACATGACCCGCCTCGGCTATGGGGCCCTAAAGCTGGCGCGCGACTGGGTGGCGCCGGGTGACATAGTCGCCAGTGCCCTGCAGCGCCTGCGCCCGGTGCTGGCGCCGCTGCGGGTCGAAACCGCGCTGCCGGGCGAGTTGCTGCTGCTGTACGTGCATGCGGCGCTGATCGAACAGGCGCTGGTCAATGTGCTGGAGAACGCCGCACGCTTCTCGCCGAGCCAGGGTCGCCTGCGTGTGGCCGTGGAGGCGGATGGCGCCGAGCTGCGCTTTGTCGTCAGCGACCAGGGCCCGGGGATTCCCGAGCACGAGCGGGAGAAGATCTTCGACATGTTCTACACCGCCGCGCGTGGCGATCGCGGCGGCCAGGGCACCGGCCTGGGCCTGGCGATCTGCCAGGGCATGCTTGGCGCCCACGGTGGCCGGGTCACGGTGGGCGAGGGCCTGGAGGGCCGCGGCGCCAGCCTGACCCTGCACTTGCCGCTGCACCCACAACCCCTGCTGGAGGATGAGTCATGAGAGCTGACCCCGGACTGAAGTCCGGGCTACGAGGTGGCGCGGGCTCGGTAGTCCGGACTTCAGTCCGGGAAGCGTCCCGGGCGTTAACGGGCCAAGACCATGAGCGCTAGTTCCCCGACCATCCTGGTGATCGACGACGAGGCGCAGATCCGCAAGTTTCTGCGCATCAGCCTGACGGCTCAGGGCTACAAGGTACTGGAAGGCGCCAATGGCACTGAGGGCCTGGCCCAGGCGGCGCTGGGCAAGCCGGACCTGGTGGTGCTCGACCTCGGCTTGCCGGATATGGACGGCCAACAGGTGCTGCGCGAGTTGCGCGAGTGGTCGCCGGTGCCGGTGCTGGTGCTCTCGGTGCGTGCCAGCGAAGGCGAGAAGGTGCTGGCCCTGGATGGCGGTGCCAACGACTACGTGACCAAGCCGTTCGGCATCCAGGAGTTCCTTGCCCGGGTGCGCGTGCTGCTGCGCCAGGCCAGCGCGGGCGAGCAGCAGGAGGCGGTGGTCAGCAGCGGCCCGCTGAGCCTGGATTTCGCCTATCGGCGGGTCAGCCTGGCGGGCGTCGAGGTGGCGTTGACGCGCAAGGAGTACGCGGTGCTGGCCATGCTCGCCCGCCACCTCGGCCGGGTGGTGACCCAGCAGCAGTTACTCAAGGGCATCTGGGGCCCGACCCATGTCGAGGACAGCCACTACCTGCGCGTGGTGGTCGGCCATCTGCGCCAGAAGCTCGGCGACGATCCGGCGGCACCGGGTTTTATCGTCACCGAGGCGGGCGTTGGTTATCGGCTGCGCGAACTGTAGGGCGGGTGCAACCCGCGTAGCCGGTTCCGCGCGGGTTTCACCCGCCCTACGCAGTGCTACGCATGCTCGCGCTCGTACTTGTCCAGGGTGTCGCTGGCGATCTGCCGGCCGAGCATGATCAGCTCTGGTGCCTTGTGGAACTCGAAGAAGCGGCACACACGCTTGGGCACGTTGATCAGGATGTCCGGCGGGTAGCCGGCGATCTTGTACTGGGTCAGCGACGACTGCATGGCCTCGAAGCTCTGGTTGACCAGTTCCAGCAGCGAAGCCGGCCCCACATTGCCCAGCACATGGGAGGTATTGGCCGATTTCGGTGCAGCTTCCTCCTCCATGACTCTGGGTTTGGCGGAGCGGCTCTCCAGCCAGGGGTTTACCTCCACGGCCACGTCGTCCTCTTCCTCGTCGCCGTCACGCTTGAGGAACGGCAGGCGGGCGCTGAGCGAACCCATCAGCTGGTCGATCTTGCCCTTGATCGCCGCCGGCCGCTCGATCACCGGCAGGCTGTACTGCTTCTGGTTTAGCGAGTTGAGGTTGACCGCCACGATCAGGTCGCAGTGGCTGGCCACCACCGGCACGATCGGCAGCGGGTTGAGCAGGCCGCCATCGACCAGCATGCGGTTGCCCTGGGTGACCGGGGTGAACAGGCTGGGAATCGCCGCCGAGGCGCGCATGGCCTTGTGCAGGCAGCCTTCCTGGAACCAGATTTCCTGCTGGTTGGTCAGGTCGGTGGCCACCGCCGTGTAGGGGATCGAGAGGTTCTCGATATCGATCTCGCCAACGATTTCGTGGATCTTGCCGAACACCTTTTCGCCGCGGATGGCGCCGAGACGGAAGCTGACATCGAGCAGGCGCAGCACGTCGAGATAATCCAGACTTTCGGTCCATTCGCGGTATTCCTTGAGCTTGCCGGCGGCGTAGATGCCGCCGACCACCGCGCCCATGGAGCAACCAGCGATACAGCCGATTTCATAACCGCGCGCTTCCAGCTCCTCGATCACGCCGATATGCGCATAACCGCGCGCACCACCCGAGCCCAGTACCAGGGCCACCTTCTTGCTCATTGTTGCTCCCCCTGCCAATGCTTCGACCATACGCTTGCGGCTGCGGTGCGCCAAGGCGCTGTTTGCTAGTATCTTGCGCCTGTTGAGATGGCCGGAACCGGCGAAACGCCACAAGTGCTGCGCGATTGCCCGGCAGCTTGGCCAGCGCCAGGTACAGGGCACTTTTGCTCCCGGCCGCTATCCATAGACAGACCCCGCAGTTAAGGAAGTCTTCCGATGAAACGAGTGATTGCTTTGTCCCTGATGGCCCTGGTGTTGACCGGCTGCGCTGCCAAAACCGCTTACCGCGACAGCTGCGCTAGCCAATCGGATGCGGCCTGGCGCGAGCTGGACCTGGCCAAGGCGGAAGGTTTCACCGGCACCGTGAGCTATTCCAAGGCCCTGACCCTGCTGACCGGGGCCAAGACCTCGCAGCAGTTCGAGGGCTACGAGAGCTGTGCGCGCAACGCCGAGAAGGCGCGTTTCTATATCCGTGAATCACGCGCCGGGCGCTGAGCCGTGCGCCTCGACTTCAGCCAGCTGAGTGCGCTGGATGCTTACCGCTGGCTGGCTTCCAGCGTCACCCCGCGGCCCATTGCCTGGGTCTCCACGCGCTCGGCCGAGGGCATCAGCAACCTGGCGCCCTTCAGTTTCTTCCAGGTCATCAGTGACAATCCGCCGACCCTGATGGTCAACGTCAATATGCGTGGCGATGGCAGCCTCAAGGACACCCTGCGCAATGTGCAGGCCACTGGCGAGCTGGTGATCCAACTGGTGTCCTTTGCCCAGGCCGAGGCGATGAATGCCAGCGCCGCACACTTGCCGCATGGCGTTAGCGAGTTCGAACACTGCGGCATCGCCAGCCTGGCCAGCGAGCGGGTGAACGTGCCACGGGTAGCCGGCGCCGCAGTGACGTTCGAGTGCCGGCTGGCCGAGGTGCAGCCTTATCCGCGCCAGGCACCGAACTGCCACCTGATCTTCGCCGAAGTGTTGCTGGCCCATGTGGATGACGCGGTGCTGGATGAGCGCGGGCGGATCGACCCGCGCCGCCTGGATCTGGTCGGGCGGCTGGGCGGCACCAGCTACTGCCGCACCACTGAGCTGTTCGATCTGCGACGTCCGGATTGAGGCAGATGCGCGGTTCACCCACAGTTTCGTGAGCAAAGGTTGCGAAGCGCTTTGCCCTGCGGGTTGCGGCCAGTAGCATCGGGATATCAGAACAAGGAGTGAGCGATGCGCACGAAACTGGATGCCTGCCTGCAGTCGGTGAATGAAGTCCTGCTGGGCAAGGAACCGCAGGTTCGCCTGGCCCTGACCTGCCTGCTGGCCGGCGGTCACCTGCTGATCGAGGACCTGCCGGGGATGGGCAAGACCACCCTTAGCCAGGCGCTGGCACGGGTGCTGGGGCTGAGTTTCCAGCGTATCCAGTTCACCTCCGATCTGTTGCCCGGCGACATCCTCGGCACCTCGGTGTTCGACAAGGACAGTGGCCAGTTCACCTTCCATCCCGGGCCGATCTTCGCCGAGCTGGTGCTGGCCGACGAGATCAACCGCGCCACGCCGAAGAGCCAGAGCGCGCTACTGGAGGCCATGGAAGAGGGCCAGGTGACCATCGAGGGCGCCACCCGGCCGCTGCCGCAGCCGTTCTTCGTGATTGCCACGCAGAACCCGGTCAGTTCCGGCGGCACCTTCGCCTTGCCCGAGTCGCAGCTGGACCGCTTCCTTATGCGCCTGTCGCTCGGTTATCCGGCCAAGGCAGCGGAGAAGGCGCTGCTGCTTGGCGAGGCGCGGCGTGACGTGCTGCCGAGGCTGGAGCCGCTGCTCAACCATGCCGAACTGGCGGCGATCCAGGCGCTGATTCCCCAGGTGCGCGCCAGCGATGCGCTGGTCGATTACGTGTTGCGCCTGGTCGAAGCCACGCGCAGCGAGCCGCAGTTCGCCTGGGGCCTGTCGCCGCGCGCCAGCCTGGCGCTGCTGGCCGCCGCGCGTGCCTGGGCCTTCCTCGGTACTCGCGACTATGTGATTCCCGAGGATGTGCAGGCGGTCCTGCCGGCGGTGGTCGGCCATCGCCTGCGCGAGCGCGCCGACCCGTCCGGGCATGGTGGCGGCTCGCTGGTGCAATGGCTGCTGCGCGAAGTGCCGGCGGTCTGATGCTTGCCGCCTGGTTCAAGCCGCGCTGGCGGCGCTGGGTGGTACGGCGCATTCCAGCTGCTGCACAGGTGCAGCTGGACCAGAAGCGCATCTTCATCATGCCCAGCCGGGTCGGTGCCGGGTTCTCCCTGGCGCTGCTGCTGATGCTGCTGGCCGGGATCAACTACGAGAACAGCTTGGCCTACGGGCTGACCTTCATGCTGGCGGCGGTGTTCATCGTCGCCATCCTGCATACCTTTCGCAATTTCAGCGGGCTGATCCTCAAGGCGGGTGTCAGCGGCGCGGTGTTCGTTGGCGAGCAGGCGCGCTTTCGCGTGCGCCTGGAAAGCGCCGAGCACGGCCACCAGGCCATCGCCCTGGGCTGGCCACCGGCCGAGCTGCAGACCCTCGATGTGCCGGAGCGCGGCCAGCGCGAGTGCGAACTCAGCCTGCCGGCGCTGCGTCGCGGCTGGCTGCGCCCCGAGCGCTTGCGGGTGGAGAGCCGCTTCCCGCTGGGCATTCTGGTGGCCTGGAGCTGGGTCGATCTGGACCAGGCCGTGCTGGTCTATCCGCGCCCCATGGCGGGCGACCTGCCGCTGGCGGTGAGCGCTGGCCAGGACGAGGAGGAAGAGGGCGCACGCAGCCTGGGCCAGGGCGCCGACGATTACCAAGGGCTGAAAACCTACCAGCCTGGCGACTCCAAGCGGCGCCTGCACTGGAAGGCCTACTCGCGTGGCCAGGGCCTGCTGGTCAAGGACTTCGCCGCCCTGGCCGGGCGCGACCTGTGGCTGGATTTCCTGGCCCTGGGTGGCGAGCCCGAATCGCGCCTGTCTCTGCTCTGCCACTGGGTACTGCAGCTGGATGCGCGCCAGCAGCCCTATGGTCTGCGCCTGCCCGGCAGCGAGCTGGCGCCGGACTATGGCGATACCCATCGCGAGGCCTGCCTGCGGGCGCTGGCGCTGTATGGAGTCGAACGATGAGTGCGCTGCAGCCGATTCCGCGCATCGGCCTGAGCTGGCTGCTGGTGGCCCAGGTGCTGGTGATCCTGCCGCTGCTGCTGCACTTGCCGCCCTGGATCATCGTGCTGTGGCTGGCTTGTGCCGGCTGGCGGGTGCAGATATTCCGCATGCGTGCGCGTTACCCCAGCCGGGTGGAGCGCATCGGCCTGATCGTCGCCACGGGGGTGGCGGTGTTTTTCTCGCGCGGCAGCTTTATCGGCCTGGATGCCGGCGCCTTGCTGCTGGTGGCGGCCTTCTGCCTCAAACTGCTGGAGATGCGCAGCCGCCGCGATGCCTTGCTGCAGATATTTCTCGGCTTTTTCGTGGTGGTGATCGGTTATCTGTTCGACGACAGCCTGCTGGCGGCGGCCTATAGCCTGCTGCCCGTGGTGGCGCTGCTGGCCGCGCTGATCGGCCTGCAGCAGAGTGCCCTGGCGGTACAGCCCCGGGCCACGCTCAAGCTGGCTGCCAGCCTGCTGCTGCAGGCGCTGCCGCTGATGCTGCTGCTGTTCATCTTCTTCCCCCGTCTGGCGCCCTTGTGGAGTATGCCGGCGCCGAACAAGGCGCTCAGCGGCCTGTCCGACAGCATGGCGCCGGCCGATATCGCCGAACTGAGCCAGTCCGATGCCCTGGCCTTTCGCGCCAGTTTCAGCGACGCAGTCCCACCACGGGTACAACTGTACTGGCGTGCCCTGACCCTGGAACGGTTCGATGGCCGGCGCTGGTCGCAGTCGCCGGCGGCCCAGCACGAGACGGGGGCGCAGTGGCAGAAACGCGGCGAACCGCTGGACTACAGCATCGTCATGCAGCCGAGTGGCCAGTCCTGGCTGTTCGCCCTGGATGTCGGCCAGGCGGACCAGAGCGATGTGCGGCAGATGAGCGACTTCCACCTGCAGCGCAGCCAGCCGGTCGTGCAGAACCTGCTTTACCAGGTGCAGTCCTGGCCCCAGGCGCTGCGCGAGGAGCAGTTGCCGCCGGCGGTGGCCCAGCGTGCCTTGCAACTGCCCAAGCAGGGCGACCCACGCAGCCGGGCCTGGGCCGCCGAACTGAAGCAGCAGCATCCCGAGCCACAAGCGCTGGTGGAGGTACTGCTCAAGCATTTCAATCGCGAGCCGTACGGCTATACCTTGCGCCCGCCACCGGTGGGGGTGAACAGCATCGACGAGTTCCTGTTCCGCACGCGCAAGGGCTTCTGCGCCCATTACGCCGGGGCCATGACTTTTGTCCTGCGCGCGGCGGGTATTCCGGCGCGGGTGGTGGCCGGCTACCAGGGCGGCGAGATCAGCCCGGCGGGGCGCGATGTGACGGTGCGCCAGTTCGATGCCCATGCCTGGGTCGAATACTGGCAGGCCGGCCGCGGCTGGGTGTCGGTCGATCCGACCTTCCAGGTGGCCCCCGAACGCATCGAACAGGGGCTGGAACAGGCGGTGGCCGATGAGCAGAGCTTTCTCGCCGACTCGCCACTGTCGCTGCTGCGCTACCGCGATATCGGCTGGCTCAACGACCTGCGCGTTGGCTGGGAAGGCCTCAACTACGGCTGGCAGCGCTGGGTACTCGGTTATCAATCGGCCCAGCAGCTGCAGCTGTTGCAGCGCTGGTTCGGCAGCCTGGACTGGGCTCGCCTGGCTCTCGGCCTGGTGGGGTGTGGCGGGCTGCTGCTCGGCGTGGTGGCGCTCTGGCTGTTCAAACCCTGGCGACGTGAGCGCGACCCGCAGCAACGTTTGCTGCGTGGTTTCGAGCGCCTGCTGGCACGACATGGCCTGCGACGCGGCAAGGCCGAGGGTGTACGCGCCTTCGCCAGCCGGGCGGCACAGGCCTTGCCGGCGCATGCAGCGGCGATTGAAGCGTTTGCCAGGGCTTTCGAGGCGCAGCGTTATGCTGGCCAAGTCAGCACACCGCTGGAGCTGCGCCAGGCCTTGCGCCAGGTGCGGCAGAGCCTGCCTTGGCGACGGACACACTGAACAAGGAGAAGCACATGACGGCTTTGCTCAATGGATTGCGCGCCCAGGTACTGACACTGGAAATCCGCGTGCTGGCCTGTCGCGAACGACTGCTGGCCCAGACTGACCCTGAGGCGCTGCACGACCTACGCATCGCCTTGCGGCGTTTGCGCAGCTTGCTGCGGCCGCTGCGTAGCCAGGCGCACTGCGCGCGACTGGAACAGGCGACTGCTGCCCTGGCGCAGGCCAGCGGGCCGCTGCGTGACCTGGAGGTGCTGCTTGCCGAATTGCAGGCGCGTGGCTTGGGTGAGCCGCAGCGCCAGCGGCGGGCGCAGCTGGAGGAGGGCTATGCACGGCTGCTGGATGGCCTGGCACTGCGCCGGCTGCTGATCTTGCTCGATGCCTGGCCGGGGGATTGTCGGGAGGCGCTGCGTGATGGGGAGTGGCAGGTGGGTGGCAAGCAGGTGTGCCATTACCTGGATCAGCAGA
>JBOFCR010000150.1:0-3778 GCA_051646165.1 Pseudomonas sp.
GCTGCTGAGCAGGCCGTCCAGGATGCGGCCGTCGCGGGTGCGCAGCCGGACTTCCAGCACCACCGGCTCCTCGCTGCTGCGTACCTGTTCGCGCATGGCCAGGCGCTGCTGCGGGTCGGCCCAGATCTGCAGGTCGCTGGTGTGCTTGCCGACGACTTCATCGGCGCTCCAGCCGAAGACCGAGACGAAATGCTGGTTGGCTTCGATGATGCAGCTGTCGTCGAAGCGTACCAGCATCACCGCGTCCGGGCTGAGCTGGAACAGGCTGGAGAAGCGCCGCTCGGACTCGCTCAGGGCCGTGGCGCGCAGCTGCTGGGCGGTGATGTCGCGGATCACACCGAACACCCGGGTGCGGCCGTCACTGTCGAGTTGCGGGCGGCCGCTGATTTCCAGCCAGTGCAGGCTGCCGTCGGGCCAGCGGATGCGGTGGCGCAGGGCGCTGGGGTTAGGGCGCCCGGCGAGCACGTCCTGGAACAGGGCGATCACGGGGGCGCGGTCTTCCTCAGGGATCAGCTCGATATAGTCGATGCGTTCCTGCAGCGGGTGCTTCGGATCGAGGCCGAACAGCGCCTGGGCGCCGCGTGACCAGCTGACCTTGCCGCTGTCGATGTCCCAGTACCAGGCACCCAGATGGGCGCCATTCAGTGCGGCGAGCAGGCGCGGGGCGTCCTGCCAGGTCTTTTCGAACTCGGCGGGATCAAGGGCCGGAATAAAGGGCAGGGGGGGCTGGGGCTTGCGGGATTTCGGCATTACGGGCTCATCCGATGCGCTGCAAGGCGCGGACGCCTGGCTGGAACTGGCGTGACTGGGGCATGCAGGAGCCTTTTCTTATCGTTATGGCCCCACGTTAGCCGCAGTTTCGACCTCTAGGCAAGCGTTGCACGCTGTTCGTCGAGGAGTCGCATAAAGGCTTTGGCTGCGTTGGACAGGGTTCGTTCCTTGTGCAGGATGTAGCCGAGCCGGCGCTGCAGCTGGACGCCCGGCAGCGGCAGGCGCACCACCTGGTCGTCGAGCATAGTGCGCGGCAGCACGCTCCAGGCCAGACCGATGGAAACCATCATCTTGATCGTCTCCAGGTAGTTGGTGCTCATGCCGATGTTGGGCGTCAGGCCCTGTCCCTCGAACAGGCGGCGGACGATGTGGTGAGTGAAGGTGTTGTCGCCGGGGAAAACCGCCGGGTGCAAGGCCACGTCGGCCAGGGTCACGGCCTCGTTGCGCGCCAGCGGGTGCTCGGGCGCGGCGACGAAATCCAGCGGGTCGTCCCATACCGGCACGGCCTGCACCGGCTCACGGCTTTCCGGCGCCAGGGTGATTACCGCCAGCTCGGCGCGGCCGTGGAGGATTTCTTCATAAGCCACCTCGGAATCGAGGAACTGGATATCCAGCGCTACCTGGGGGTAGCTGCGGGTAAAGGCACGCAGCAGCGGCGGCAGGCGATGCAGGCCGATATGGTGGCTGGTGGCCAGGGTCAGGCGGCCGCTGATCTCGCCATTCAGATTGGTCAGCGCGCGGCGCGTGTCGTCCAGCACGCCGAGAATCTGGTAGGCGCGTGGCAGCAGGGCGCGGCCGGCTTCGGTCAGGTTCACCTCGCGACCCAGGCGGTCGAACAGGCGCACGTCGAGCTGCTGCTCCAGGCCGGCGATGCGCTTGCTGACCGCCGGCTGGGTCAGATGCAGGCGCTCGGCAGCCTCGGAAAAGCTGCCGGTCTCGGCGATGGCGATAAAGGCGTTGAGGTTGGCCAGGTCCATGGATGCTCCGGCGACGAGAGATTTCGCGGTTTATAACGCATCGTATTCCAGTCAGGAATGGTTTGAATAAAAAATATGAATTGGAGTTATTCGAGGCAAATCCCTAGGATCGCCACATGGGTAAAAGGGCTATAGACCCGCTGCCCCCAAAACCGCTGATGAGGATCGTTCTGATGGCCGGCAAGACGCTCTACGACAAGCTCTGGGAAATGCACGAGGTGAAGCGCCGCGACGATGGTTCGTCGCTGATCTACATCGACCGTCACATCCTCCACGAAGTGACTTCGCCCCAGGCCTTCGAAGGGCTGCGCCTGGCCTCGCGCAAGCCGTGGCGCATCGACGCCAACATTGCCACCCCGGACCACAACGTACCGACCACCAAGGCCGAGCGCCAGGGCGGCCTGGAGTCGATCACCGACGAAGTGTCGCGCATTCAAGTGCAGACCTTGGACGAGAACTGCGATGACTTCGGCATCCTCGAGTTCAAGATGAACGACGTGCGCCAGGGCATCGTCCACGTAGTCGGCCCGGAGCAGGGCGCCACCCTGCCGGGCATGACCGTGGTCTGCGGTGACTCGCACACTTCCACCCATGGCGCCTTCGGTGCCCTGGCCCATGGCATCGGCACCTCCGAGGTCGAGCACGTGCTCGCCACCCAGTGCCTGGTGGCCAAGAAGATGAAGAACATGCAGGTGCGCGTCGAGGGCACGCTGCCCCTGGGCGTCACCGCCAAGGACATCGTTCTCGCCGTGATCGGCAAGATTGGCACCGCCGGCGGCAACGGCCACGCCCTGGAGTTCGCCGGCAGCGCGATTCGCGAGCTGTCGCTGGAAGGTCGCATGACCATCTGCAACATGTCGATCGAGGCCGGTGCCCGCGTGGGCATGGTGGCGGTGGACGAGAAGACCATCGACTACGTGCGCAATCGCCCGTTCGCACCCAAGGGCAGCGACTGGGATGCCGCCGTGGCGCAGTGGGGCGATCTGGTGTCGGATGCCGATGCGCATTTCGACACCATAGTCGAGCTCAAGGCCGAGGACATCAAGCCGCAGGTCAGCTGGGGCACTTCGCCGGAGATGGTCCTGGCCGTCGACCAGAACGTGCCGGACCCGGCCGTCGAGGCCGACCCGGTCAAGCGCGACTCCATCGTCCGCGCCCTCAAGTACATGGGCCTGACCGCCAACCAGGCGATCACCGATATTCAGCTGGATCGCGTGTTCATCGGTTCCTGCACCAACTCGCGGATCGAAGACCTGCGCGCCGCCGCCGAGGTGGCCAAGGGCCGCAAGGTTGCCGCTACCGTCAAGCAGGCGCTGGTGGTGCCGGGCTCCGGCCTGGTCAAGGCGCAGGCCGAAGCTGAAGGCCTGGACAAGATCTTCATCGCGGCCGGCTTCGAATGGCGCGAGCCAGGCTGCTCCATGTGCCTGGCGATGAACCCGGACAAGCTGGGCAACGGCGAGCATTGTGCATCGACGTCCAACCGCAACTTCGAAGGCCGCCAGGGGGCCGGCGGGCGTACCCACCTGGTCAGCCCGGCCATGGCTGCTGCTGCGGCGGTGACCGGTCGCTTTATCGACGTTCGTGAATTGATGCAGGCCTGAGGAGACCGATCATGAAAGCCTTTACCCAACACACCGGTCTCGTGGCACCGCTCGATCGTGCCAACGTCGACACCGATCAGATCATTCCCAAGCAGTTCCTCAAGTCGATCAAGCGCAGCGGCTTCGGCCCCAACCTGTTCGACGAGTGGCGCTACCTGGATGTCGGCCAGCCCAACCAGGACTGCTCGCAGCGCCCGGTGAACCAGGACTTCGTGCTGAACTTCCCGCGCTACCAGGGCGCCAGCGTGCTGCTGGCCCGCGAGAACTTCGGCTGCGGATCGAGCCGCGAGCACGCGCCGTGGGCGCTGGAAGAGTACGGCTTCCGCACCATCATCGCGCCGAGCTACGCCGACATCTTCTTCAACAACAGCTTCAAGAACGGGTTGTTGCCCGTGATATTGACTGCCGACGCGGTCGACCGTCTGTTCC
>JBOFCR010000153.1:0-1874 GCA_051646165.1 Pseudomonas sp.
GTAACAGCTACCGGCGCATGGCCCATTACCCGTTTTACGTCATCGTCGGGCTGGCTGAAGAAGACTACCTCACCGACTGGCACCAAGACTTCACCAAGACCACGCTGCAGGTGCTTGTATTTCTGATCGGCACCCTCACCATGCTGGCCCTGCTGCTGCATGCCTGGGCCGCCCGGGAGGCCGATCTAAAACTGCTCACGCGTACAGAGCATGAACTACGCACCCTGCTTGAGACGGCCCCCGATGCCATCCTGATCATCGCCCCCCATAACCGCATTTCCCACTACAACCGCCAAGCCTTGCAGCTGCTCGGCTTCGTGGGTGAAGATCTGCGGGACCAAGCGCTGTCCCGCATACTGCCCGAACTGGATGAGCGCTATGATATCCAGCACCGCGCCTGTGCAGACCTAGACTTATGGGCTCAAGGCAATGGGCGACCGATCCCTGTATCGGTCAGCTCTACCCCGCTCAGTACCGAACAGGGCCCCTGCGTCATGATGATCCTGCGCGACATCACGGAGCGTCGCGAGCGAGAAGAAGCACTTCGGCTGGCATCCCTGGTGTATCAGGCAGTGGGCGAGGCCATCATCGTGACCGACCCCAGCGGCAAGATCATCGCCATTAACCCTGCCTTTACGCGTCTAACCGGCTTCAGTCCCGAGCAAACCCTAGGCCAGTCTGCACGCATCCTGCAATCAGGACGGCACGACCAAGACTTCTATCGTGCTATGTGGGAAAGCCTGGAAAATACGGGGAGCTGGAAGGGCGAAATTCTTAACCGGCGCAGCTCCGGCGAAGTGGTGGCCGACTGGCTGATGATCAGCACCATCTACGACGAGAACAACCGTCCGCAATGGCGTGTGGGCATGTACTCCAGCGTTACCGCCCAGAAGCGGGCCGAGGAAAGCCTGTGGCGCCAGGCCAGTTACGATGTACTCACCGGCCTACCGAACCGACGTCTGTTCCTGGATCGCCTGCAACAGGAAATGAGCTTTGCACGCCGTACAGATACGCTGGTGGCTTTGCTGCTGATCGACTTGGATCACTTCAAGGAGGTTAACGACCGGCTGGGCCATCTGGCAGGTGACCAGGTGCTCGTTGAAACCGCCCATCGTATCCGCGGCTGCATCCGGGCCACGGATACCGCTGCGCGCCTGGGAGGTGACGAGTTTGCAGTGATTTTGGGAGGCATCAAAGACCCGGAACACGTGGAGTCCATCGCCCAATCCCTGGTCCATGCACTGGCAAGTCCTCACCACTTAAGCAGCGAAACGGTCAAGATCTCCGGCAGTATTGGCATTTCGTTTTATCCTACCGATGCAGAAGCTCCAGAAGTCCTGTTCGAATATGCCGATCGCTCCATGTACGCGGTAAAAACCGGCGGACGCAACGGTGTCGCCCGCTACACTCCTCCCGATCCGGACACACCGCCTCTCATGCTGATATAACCGAGAAGCGCTGATCGCGCCAACACCCTAGATCGTGTCGTCACAAAATCTGAGTCCGGAGAACGATATAGCAGCTCTGTACTGCAGCCAAGAATGAAGCGGCATGCTTGATACCTATGATTGTAACCCCCCGGCCACCCCACCTTGACCGAGAATCTCAAGACATAGCCGCGTCAGCCCGCTTCCACCGATGCGGCAGCAGCTCCCCAATCCGGCGCTGCGGCTGAGTTGGTAGGCGGGTGAGGACGTCCTTCAGATACGCGAAGGGCTCGTGTCCGTTCATGCGTGCCGACTGGATCAGGCTCATGATCGCTGCTGCCCGTTTGCCGGCGCGCAGCGAGCCGGCAAAGAGCCAGTTCTTGCGGCCGAGGGCAATGGGGCGGATCTGGTTTTCGATCCAGTTGTTGTCGATCGGCACGCGCCCGT
>JBOFCR010000172.1:0-47275 GCA_051646165.1 Pseudomonas sp.
ATCCCTGTCGGCAACCGCAAGGTGTTCTCCCTGGGTGCCGGCTGGTCGCCAACAGCGGACATGACCATCGACCTGGCCTACACCTACCTGCAGGAAGACAGTGCCAAGGTCGACCAGCACGCCACCGAGCTGGCCAACGTGGAGATCGCTCCGGGCTACAGCGCCGAGTACAACAACAGCGCTCACGGCCTGGGCGCGCAGATCACCTATCGCTTCTGATAGCGCCTAGTGACATGAAAAAGCCGGGCATAGCCCGGCTTTTTTCTGCCCGCAGGAATCACGGCTGGCTGGCGATGGCCTTCTCGATGGCCGCCAGCAGATCCTCGTCATCCGGCTTGGTCAGGCTGGAGAAGCTGGCGATCACCTTGCCGTCGCGGCCCACCACGTACTTGTAGAAGTTCCAGCGCGGTGTGCTGCTCTGCTCGGCCAGCAGGCGGAACAGCGGCGCCGCCTCGTCGCCACTGACGTGCTGCGACTCGCTCATGGTGAAGGTCACGCCGTAATTGACGAAGCACACCGTGGCCGTCTCGCTGCTGTCGCTGGCCTCCTGCTTGAAGTCGTTGGACGGCACGCCCAGCACCTCCAGGCCCTGGCCCTTGTAGCGCTGGTACAACACCTCCAGACCCTTGAACTGCGGAGCAAAACCGCAGTGGCTGGCGGTGTTGACCACCAGCAGCGGCTTGCCAGCGAAGCGCTGGCACAGGTCGATCTGCTCCTTCGAACGCAGTTGCTGCAACTGGCCCTGCTCTTTGAGCAAGGGCGGGCAGTCGGCCGCCTGGGCAACACCGCCCAGGGTCAACAACAGCGCACTGACAACCCATCGCATGGACATGACACTCACCTCGGCAATCTCGATCCACCCACGCTACTCGCCTGCGCCGGGCAGAACAATCAGCACAGGCTCATATTCAGTTGCAGCAGGGCCAGGCCGCCATCCTGCCAGCCCCACCAGGCCAGGCCGAGCAAGGCGACCAGCAGCACCGCCAGCCCGCCGGCAAGCGATCTGCTCATGCTGCCCCCGTCATTCGCAGGCGCTCCACCGGCTGCTCGCGCACCGGCCAGTTGAGCGCCGCCGCCAGCAGGCCGAACAGGATCGACAGCTGCCAGACCAGCTGGTAGCTGCCGGTATGGTCGTACAGGTAGCCGCCCAGCCAGCCGCCGAGGAAGGCGCCGAGCTGGTGGAAGAGGAACACGATGCCGCCCAGCATCGACAGGTTGCGCACGCCGAACAGGGTGGCCACCGTGCCATTGGTCAGCGGCACCGTGGACAGCCACAGCAAGCCCATGGCCACGCCGAAGGCATAGGCGCTCCACTCGCTCAGCGGCGAATAGACGAAGGCCACGATCACCAACGTGCGCAGCAGGTACAGCGCGGTCAGCAGGCGCGGCTTGGACATCCGCCCGCCGAGCCAGCCGGCGATATAGGTGCCGAATACGTTGAACAGGCCGACCAGCGCCAGCACCGTGGTGCCGACCTTGGCCGCCAGGTGCTGGTCGACCAGGTAGGCCGGCAGGTGCACACCGATAAACACCACCTGGAAGCCGCAGACGAAGAAGCCCAGCGCCAGCAGCCAGAAGCCGGAATGCCCACAAGCCTCGCGCAGCGCCTCGCCCAGGCTCTGCTCGACGCCCTGGCTCGGCAGCGGCTGGTCACGCACCAGCAGGGCCAGCGGCATGATCAACGCCACCAGCATACCCAGCGCCAGCAGCGCTGCGGACCAACCCAGCCAGCCGATCAGGCCGAGGCTGCCCGGCAGCATGGCGAACTGGCCGAAGGAGCCGGCAGCGGCGGCGATACCCATGCCCATGCTGCGTTTCTCCAGCGGCACTGCCCGCCCGACCACGCCCAGCAGCACCGAGAAGGAAGTGCCGGACAGACCGATGCCGATCAGCAGGCCGGCGCTCAGCGACAGCGACGCCGCCGAATCGGCATGCGCCATCAGCGCCAGGCCGGCGGCATACAGCAGGCCGCCGACGGCAATCACCCGGCGCGCGCCGAAACGGTCGGCAATCGCCCCGGTAACCGGCTGCGCCAGGCCCCAGATCAGGTTCTGCAGGGCAATGGCGAAGGCGAACACCTCACGCCCCCAGCCGAATTCGCTGCTCATCGGCGTGAGGAACAGGCCAAAGCCGTGGCGCACGCCCAGCGACAACGCCAGGATCAGCGATGCCCCGAGCAGTACCCAGCCGGTAGTGCGCCATACAGACGTCATGATTGATCCTGTGCGAGTAAGCAAAACACTCAATGTATATACCGGCATGGCACAGAGGCCAAACACAGCCAAACACTAAAGCGGCGCAACAGTTGCGCTTCTCGTAGGGCGGGTGAAACCCGCGCCCCGATCACCCGGATCTCACCCGCCCGACAGCAGCGCCAGGGCCACCAGCACCGCACACTCGGCCAGCTCCAGCAGCGCCCCGGCGGTATCGCCGGTGGTGCCAGCCAGGCGGGCGACAAAGGCACGCCGCAACAGATGGAAGACCAGCAGCGCAGCAAGAATGGCCGCCAGCGCGCTCCAGCCGAAGGCCAACATGGCCAGGCCATTGACCGCCAGCAGCAGCGGCAACTGCTGGCGCGGCAGGTGCTGGCTGAGCGCCTCGCCCAGGCCACCGGCGCGCACATAGGGCGTTGTGAGAAACAGCAGCGGCAACAGGCTGCGCCCCAGCCAGGGCGCCAGCAGCAGAGCCGCCCATTGCCCGGCCTGCAGCAGCGCGACCAGGGCGGCAAACTTGAGCAGCAGCAGGAGCACCAGCAGCACCACGGCGATCGGCCCGCTGCGCGGGTCCTTCATGATCGTCAGGGTGCGCTCGCGATCGCCGTAACCACCAACCCAGGCGTCCGCCGTATCGGCCAGACCGTCCAGGTGCAGGCCACCGGACAACGCCACCCAGGCTGCCAGCAGCAACGCCGCATGCAACAGCAACGGCGCATTGCCCAGCAGCAGATTCAGGGCCAGCAGCAGGCCACCAAGCAGCAGGCCCACCAGCGGATACCACAGCAGCGAACGGCCGATATCCGCCGCCTGCGGCATGCCCGGCAGACGTACCGGCAGACGGGTGAGGAACTGCAAGGCGATCAGCAGGGCCAGCGGCAGGCGCATTTCAGCACTCCCGCAACAGCAGATCGGCGTCGACCTGCAGGCTGAACAGGCCGCCATGGGGCGCAGCCACCTGCATCAGCTGCTCAGGCGGCAACTGGCGGGCCCGCGCCAGCAGCAGGTTGATCACTCCACCGTGGGTCACCAGCAGCACATGGCGGCCGGCGTGCCGTTGCTGCAGGCGCGCCAATGCAGCCAGCACCCGCGCCTCGAACTCGACCAGCGGCTCAGCGCCCGGCGGGGTGAAGGCGTAGGGGTTGTGCCAGAACAGGCCCAGCTCGCGCTCGGCAGTCTCCATCAGTTCGGCGGCCGAGCGCCCTTCCCACTCGCCGAAATGCAGCTCCTGCAGATCGGGCTCCAGCTCCAGTGCCAGCCCGTGCTGCTCAGCCAGCTCCTCGGCGAAACGCGCGCAGCGCTGCAGTGGCGAGCTGACCAACGCATCCCAGCCTGCCCGCCCGGCCACCGCCTGGCGCAACTGTACCCAGCCTGCATCGGTCAGGGCATCGTCGAGGCTGCCGCGAAAACCACCGCCGCGCTCGGTTTCGCCATGGCGCAACAGGTCGAGGCGCAGGCTCATGCCGGGCGATCCGACACGGCGGCCTCGGCGAAGGTGGCCATCTGGTTGTGCAGCGCGCAAGCCAGGCGCAGCAGCGGCACCGCCAGCGCCGCACCGCTGCCCTCGCCCAGGCGCAGGCCGAGCTGCAACAATGGCTCGGCCTGCAGCGCTTCAAGCAGCAGGCGATGACCCGGCTCGGCGCCACTATGGGCAAACAACAGCCAGTCACGGCAGGCTGGATTCAGGCGTACCGCACACAGCGCCGCCACCGTGCAGATAAAGCCGTCGACCAGTACCGGCAAGCCTTCCTGGGCACAGGCCAGGTAGGCGCCGGTCAGCGCGGCAATCTCGAAACCACCGAGGTGCTGCAGTACCTGCCAAGGCTCATGCAACTGCGCCGCGTGCAGAGCCAGGGCGCGCTCGATCACCTGCGCCTTGTGCGCCACGCCGCCGGCATCCAGGCCGGTACCGGGACCGACCAACGCGCTAGCCGGCTGACCGAGCAAGGCACAGGCCAGGGCCGCGGCCGCAGTGGTATTGCCAATGCCCATCTCGCCACCGATAAACATCTCGGCGCCGGCCGCCACGGCACGGCGCACGCTGGCCCGCCCGGCATGCAGAGCGCCCTCGCACTGCTCGACCGTCATCGCCGCCGCACGGGCCAGGTTGGCCGTGCCCTTGCCCAGTTGCAGGTGTTGCACGCCAGGCAAGGGTTCCAAGGGCACTGCGGTGCCCAGGTCGATCACCTCCAGCTGCGCCTCCAGCTGGCGCGCCAGCACACTGATCGCCGCGCCACCGCTCACGAAGTTGCGCAGCATCTGCCCGGTGACCGCCTGCGGGAAGACCGACACGCCCTCCTCGACCACGCCATGGTCGCCGGCGAAGATGGCGATCCAGGGCCGCCCGACGTCCGGACGCTCGCGGCCCTGCAGCCCAGCCAGGGTTACCGCCAGTTGCTCCAACTGGCCCAGCGAGCCGGCCGGTTTGGTCAGTTGCTGCTGGCGCGTCAGGGCCTGTTCACGGGCCGCGGCATTCACTGCGCGGCAGTCGTGCTGCCACCAATTACGTGCATTCACAGGGGCTCTCCTTTGAGCAGCATGGGCAGGCCGGCGACGGTGAACACCACACGCTGACTACGCGCGGCGATGTCCTGGTGCAGCCAGCCGGCCAGGTCGACATAGCGGCGGGTCAGTTCGCCCAGCGGCACCACGCCGAGACCAGTTTCGTTGCTGACCAGGATAATCCGCCCCGGCAGCTCGCCCAGGCAGGCCAGCAGCGCCTCGCGCTCGACCTGCAGACGCGCATCGTCATCCAGCATCAGCAGGTTGGTCAGCCACAGGGTCAGGCAGTCGACCAGCAGGCAACGGTCGGCAGCCGCCTGTTCACGCAGTACCCGGGCCAGGGCCAGCGGTTCTTCCACCAGCGCCCAGCCGGCCGGACGCCGCGCCCGGTGATGGGCGATGCGCTCGTTCATCTCGCCATCCAGCGCCTGGCTGGTGGCGATATAGGTCACCGCCAGGCCGCTGTCGGCAGCCAGTTGCTCGGCCAGGCGACTCTTGCCGGAACGCGCACCACCCAGGATCAGTTCAAGCATGTTTGTCTCGCTCAGAGTTCTGCCCATACAGGCTACAGGCCGCATAGTTCGCGCAGTTTGACGGTATCCAGATGCGCCTCGACCAGATCGGCCAGGCGCTCGATATCGCGTTCACGCAGGGCGTGGTAATCCACCGTCTGCACCTCGCACAGACCGGCCCAACGCAACAGCGCGCCACAGGCCGCACTCGACTCGAACAGGCCGTGCAGGTAGGTGCCGATAATCTGCCCGTCGGCGCTGCTGACACCGTCGCCACGACCATCGTCCAGCCTTACTGCCGGACGTTGCAGCGCCAGACCGCTACTGACCCCGGCATGGATCTCATAGCCGCTCACCGCCGCTTGCTCCAGGCTCAGCACGCCCTGCACGTTGCGCAGTTGCTTCTCCGCCTCCAGCACGGTGGCGAAATCCAGCAGGCCAAGCCCGGCACTGCTGCCGGCCGGGCCTTCCAGGGCCAGCGGGTCGTCGATGCGGCTGCCGAGCATCTGCAGGCCGCCGCAGATACCGAGCAGCTTGCCACCGTAGCGCAGGTGCTTGTCGATGGCCGCCTCCCAGCCCTGCTCACGCAAGTGGGCGAGATCCGCGCGCACGCTTTTCGAGCCAGGCAGGATGATCAGGTCGGCCGGCGGGATGGCCTGGCCGGGGCCGATAAATTGCAGGTCGACCTGCGGGTGCAGGCGCAACGGGTCGAAGTCGGTGTGGTTGCTGATGCGCGGCAGCACCGGCACCACGACCTTGAGCTGCTCCTGCGCCTTGGCCACCTGGCGCGTCGCCACCGCGTCCTCGGCCTCCAGGTGGAAGTCCATCAGGTACGGCAGCACGCCCAGCACCGGCTTGCCGGTGTGCTGCTCCAGCCAGTCCAGCCCCGGTTGCAGCAAGGCGATATCGCCACGGAAGCGGTTGATCACGAAGCCCTGCACCCGCGCCTGCTCGCTCGGCGAAAGCAGTGCCAGGGTGCCGACCAGGTGGGCGAATACCCCGCCCTTGTCGATATCGGCGATGAGGATTACCGGACAGTCGACAGCCTCGGCAAAGCCCATGTTGGCGATGTCGTTGGCGCGCAGGTTGATCTCCGCCGGCGAGCCGGCCCCCTCGACCATCACCACCGGGTACTGCGCGCCGAGGCGCTGGTGCGATTGCAGCACAGCCTGCAACGCCACGCGCTTGTAGTCGTGGTAACCCACCGCCTGCATATTGCCAACAGCGCGGCCGTGGATGATTACCTGGGCGCCGGTGTCGCTGTTGGGCTTGAGCAGCACCGGGTTCATGTCGGTATGGGGTTCAAGCCCTGCGGCCTGGGCCTGTACCGCCTGGGCACGGCCGATCTCGCCACCATCGCTGGTGACAGCCGAGTTGAGGGCCATATTCTGCGGTTTGAACGGCACCACGCTGACGCCCTGGCGCTTGAGCCAGCGGCACAGTGCGGTCACCAGGGTGCTCTTGCCGGCGTCGGAAGTGGTGCCTTGCACCATCAGCGTGGCGCTCATCGCGGCATTTCCTGCAGGGCCTGCTCCAGGCGCTGCCAGCCGGCCTCGTCGCCGGGCAGGCCGAAGCGCAGGCAGCGGCTCTCGGCGAACAGGCGCAGGAGGATGCCGCGCCGGGCAAAGTAGCCATGCAGGCCGACCGCCTGGGGATGGCCGACCAGCTGGAACAGTGCGGTGCCGCCAGCCGGCGCCAAGCCATGGGCGCTGAGCAGGATGGCCAGGCGCAGGCCATCGCCGCGCAGGCGCTCGCGCTGGCGGTTGTGCCCATCGAGATCGCCGAGCAAGGCGGCCGCCACTTCCCGCGCCGGGCCGCTCACCGCCCAGGGGCCGAGCGGTTCGGCCAGGCGCTCCAGCAGTTCGCCTTCAGCCAGGACGAAGCCCAGGCGGATGCCAGCCAGGCCGAAGAACTTGCCGAACGAGCGCAGCACGATCAGCCCCGGCAGATGGCTGTCGGCAGCCAGGCTGTGCTCGGGGGTGCAGTCCATGAACGCCTCATCCACCACCAGCCAGCCACCGCGCTCGGCCAGGCGTGCGTGCCAGTCGAGCAACTGGCGGCGCTCGAGCAGCCGCCCGCTGGGGTTGTTGGGGTTGACCACCACCAGCACATCGAGGCGCTCCAGGGCGCGATCCACCGCGCCTTCGCCCAGCTCGCTGACCTGGTGGCCTTCACGGCGCCAGGCGGCAGCGTGCTCGGCATAGGCCGGGGTCAGCACGCCGACCCGCGCGCCACGGCGCAGGCGCGGCAAGGCCTGGATCGCCGCCTGTGAACCGGCTACCGGCAATACAGTCGGCGCACCGTAGTAGGCGCGGGCCAGCGGCTCCAGCTCATCGTCACTCTCCGGCAGGCGCTGCCAGGCAGACGCGGCAATCGGCGGCAACGGCCAGCCATAGGGGGCGATGCCAGTGGACAGATCCAGCCAGTCCACCAGGGCAATGCCATAGCGCTGCGCCGCCGCGCGCAGGCGACCACCGTGTTCAAGCAAGGCAGACACTCCCGATCAACAACAGCAACAACCACAGCAGCACGCCGCCATTCACCAGATTCAGCGCCCGCTCGATATCGCGTGCTTGCGGCGCGGCGCCCTCGCCCAGCTGCGGGCGCTCATGCAGCTCGCCGTGGTAGACCGCCGCGCCGCCCAGGCTCACGCCCAGGGCGCCGGCACCAGCGGCCATCACCGGCCCGGCGTTGGGGCTGTCCCACTGCGGTGCCTGCCGGCGCCAGCAGCGCAGGGCCAGGCGGGTATGCCCGAGCAGCGCGTAGGTCAGCGCCACCAAGCGCGCGGGAATGTAGTTGAGGCCGTCGTCGATCTTCGCCGCGGCCCAGCCAAAACGCTCGAAGCGCTCGTTGCGGTAGCCCCACATGGCATCCAGGGTATTGCTCAGGCGGTACAGCACCACGCCCGGCGCACCGGCGACGAGGAACCAGAACAGCGCAGCGAACACCGCGTCGGAGCCATTCTCCAGCACCGACTCGGTACCGGCACGGGCCACCCCGGTGCTATCCAGCTCGGCAGTACGCCGGCTGACCATATAGCCGACCCGCTTGCGCGCCTCGGACAGATCGCCCAGGCGCAGGGCCTGGGCCACCGGCAGCGCATGCTGGCCGAGGCTCTTCAGGCCGAGGGCGAAATACAGCGCGGCGATCTGCACCAGCCAGCCGAGCACCGCGCTCTGCGCCAGCAGCCAGACCAGCGCCACCGGCGGCAACACCGCCAGGCACCAGCCGGTGACACCATGACTGCGCCAGCCATGGCCGCCGCTGTTGAGCCTCTGCTCGATACGCTGCGCCAGATTGCCGAAGCCCACCAGCGGGTGCCAGCGGCGCGGCTCGCCGAGCCAGCCGTCGAGGGCCACGCCGGCCAGGCTGAACAGGGCCAGGCTCATGCGCGCTGCCCCCAACTATCGGTGAACAGCAGCTCCTGCAGCGGCCGCGCCTGCGCCCAGCCTTCCTGCACCAGCATCGGTTCGGCATAGAACTCGGTCACCGGCCCCAGACACAGCACCGCCATCGGCTTGCTGCCGGGCGGCATGTGCAGCAGTTCGGCCAGCGCCTGCGGTTCGAACAGCGACACCCAGCCCAGCCCCAGGCCTTCGGCGCGCGCGGCCAGCCAGAGGTTCTGGATGGCGCAGGCCAGCGAGGCCAGGTCCATTTCCGGCAGGGTGCGGCGGCCGAAGATGTGTTCCTCGCGGCGATCGCTCAGCGCCACCACCAGCAGTTCGGCGCAGTCGCGGATGCCTTCGACCTTGAGCCGCATGAACTCGTCGCTGCGCTCGCCCAGCGCCTCGGCGGTGCGTACTCGCTCGGCTTCGACCTGGGCATGGATCGCCTCACGCAGTTCGGCACGGGTGATGCGGATAAAACGCCAGGGTTGCATCAGGCCGACGCTGGGCGCCTGGTGCGCGGCCTGCAGCAGGCGTGTGAGCAACTCGGGCGCGACCGTGCCGCCGGCGAAATGGCGCATGTCGCGACGCTCGGCGATGGCACGGTAGACCGCGGCACGCTCGGCGGGGCTGAAAGCCTGCTCGCTCATGGCTGGCTCTTCATGGCAGCAGCAGCCCGGCAGCGGCCTGCGGGTTGGACGGCAGGTAGAAGTGGATATAGGAGGCGGTCAGCCGACCCAGGCGATACACCGCCTCGCTGGCCGGCCGCTGGTTGGGACTGGTGCCGCGCGCCAGGGGTTCGAGGGCGCAGTCGAGCAGCGAGTGGTGATAGGTATGCCCGCGCAGCAACCCTTCCGGCAGCTGTACGTGCTGCAGGCCAAGAGCGGCCATGCGCGGCTGCATCTTCGCGCGGCCCGGCAACAGGCCAAGCAGTTCGCCGCTCTGGCCTTCCTTGTCAGTCAGTCGATCCAGCAGGTAGAGCATGCCGCCGCACTCGGCGAGGATCGGCTTGCCGGCCTGGTGGTGCGCCTGGATTGCCGCCGCCATGCTGCGGTTGTCCTGCAGCTGCGCCAGGTGCAGTTCGGGGTAGCCGCCGGGTAGATACAGGCTATCTACCTCAGGCAGCTGGCCATCACTCAGCGGCGAGAAGTACTCCAGCTGCGCGCCCAGGCGGCGCAGCAGGTCGAGGTTGGCGCGGTAGAGGAAGGCGAAGGCAGTATCGCGGGCCACGCCGATGCGCACGCCGGCCAGCAGCGGCGCCACCGGCTCATCGACCGGCGCCGCGAACTCGACCGCATCGGGCAAGGCATCGCCGGCGCTGGCCAGCAGTGCATCGGCGGCGGCATCCAGGCGCGCATCCAGATCGGCCAGCTCGGCGGCCTGCACCAGGCCGAGGTGACGGCTGGGCAGCTCGACCGCGGCGCTGCGCGGCAAGGCACCGAACCAGCGGATCGCCGGCGGCAGGCTGTCACGCAGGATCTCGCCATGCCGCGCGCTACCCACCCGGTTGGCCAGCACCCCGGCAAACGGCAGGCTGTGCTGGAAGTTGGCCAGGCCATAGGCCAGGGCGCCAAAAGTCTGGGCCATGGCGCTGCCATCGATCACCCCCAGCACCGGTACCTGGAAGCGCCGCGCCAGGTCGGCGGCGGAGGGGCTGCCGTCGAACAGGCCCATCACCCCTTCGATCAGGATCAGGTCGGCCTCGCCGGCCGCCTCCCAGAGCAGGCGCCGGCATTCGTCCTCGCCGACCATCCACAGGTCAAGCTGGTACACCGACGCGCCGCAGGCATGGGCAAGGATCATCGGGTCGAGGAAATCCGGCCCGCACTTGAACACCCGCACACGCTTGCCGGCTCGCGTATGCAGGCGCGCCAGGGCGGCGGTCACGGTCGTCTTGCCCTGCCCGGAGGCAGGGGCGGCGATCAGCAGGGCCGGGCAGCTGCGCGCGGTCAAAATTCGATGCCTTTCTGTGCTTTAACCCCGGCCTTGAAGGCGTGCTTGACCAGGCTCATCTCGGTCACCGTATCGGCGGCCTCGATCAGCTCGTCGCGGGCGCCACGCCCGGTCACCACCACATGCTGCAGCAAAGGCCGTGCCTGGATATCGGCGAGCACCGCATCCAGCGCCAGGTAGCCGTGCTTGAGGGCGATATTCAGCTCGTCCAGCACCACCAGGCCGATGCTGTCGTCGGCCAGCAACTCGCGGGCCACCTGCCAGGCCTCCTCGGCCTTGAGCTTGTCGCGCTGACGGTCCTGGGTTTCCCAGGTAAAGCCTTCGCCCATGCGGAAGTAACGAACTTCCTCGGGGAAGCGGCGGAAGAAGGCTTCCTCGCCAGTGGCGGCGCCCTTGATGAACTGCACCACACCGACCTTGATCTGGTGACCGAGGGCGCGGGCGACCATGCCGAAGGCCGAGCTGCTCTTGCCCTTGCCGTTGCCGCTGTGCACCAGCAGCAAGCCGCGTTCGTCGCTGGCCTGGGCAATCTTCTCGTCAATCAGGGCTTTCTTGCGCGCCATACGCGCCTTGTGGCGCTCGTCGCGTTCGTCAGACTCGCTCATGCACAACTCCTCGCGGCCCGCCGCCGCGCCAATGCACAAGCGCCACGGCACAGGGAAGTGCGCGGCGCAGAAACAGAATAGGGGCAACACGGGGGATGACACGCGGGAGGCACAAAAGGCCCGCCCACCCACAAAGCCCGCCGCAATGCCGTGGATCGCTTCAGGCCGGTCTCCGGGCTTGTGAGCGGAACCCTCAGGCTCCACGGTCGCGCCTTCCCATGTCGACTGACACAGTGGCTGGATGCGATCGCTGACTCACCTACCGTTGCGGGGGCAGCGCCGGATTGTTCACGCAGAATGAACCGGCTTCCCTGTTTCACCCCGTGGACGCGCAGCATCCGGGGCACCTGTAGCAAGGGGCGCAGGGTAGAAGGTTGGGGGTGGAGCGTCAACGCTTGCGGCAGAGGGTCAGGCCGTCGCCGACCGGCAGCAGCGACAGGTCGACCCGCTGATCGCGCTTGAGGGTGCGATTGAGCGCCTGGATGGCGCGGGTGTCGGCGCTGTCCGGGCCCTGTTCGAGCACCCGGCCGCTCCACAACACGTTGTCGAACAGGATCAGCCCGCCTTTGCGCGCCAGCACCAGGGCGTGCTCGAGGTAGACCGGGTAGTTGGCCTTGTCGGCATCGATGAAGATCAGGTCGAAGCTCTCGCCCTGCCCTGCACGCTCCAGGGCGTTGAGTGTTTCCAGGGCCGGCGCCAGGCGCAGGTCTATGCGCTCTAGCAGCCCCGCTTCGTACCAGTAGCGCCGGGCGATGGCGTTGTAGTCGCCGGACAGGTCGCAGCAGATCAACTGGCCGTCCGCCGGCATGGCCTGGGCCAGGCAGATGGCGCTGTAGCCGGTGAAGGTGCCGATCTCGAGGATGCGCCGGGCGCCGGTGAGCTGTACCAGCAGCGCCATGAACTGGCCCTGCTCGGGAGCGATCTGCCAGCGCGCGGTGGGCAGCTGCGCAGTTTCCTCGCGCAGACGTTTGAGCAGCGGCGTCTCGCGCAGGGACACATCCAGCAGGTACTGGTAGAGGTTGTCGTCGAGATTGAGGCTGCGCTGGGTCACGGCGTCTGCGCCAGGTGATCGCCACTGAGCACGCGCTTGGCAGAGAGGAAGCTCTTCTGCCAGTAGGCCGCGTACAGGCTGTCCAGGCGTACGGTGCCGCCACTGGAGGGCGCGTGCACGAAGCGCCCTTCACCGACGTAAATACCGGCGTGACTGACCTGGCCGCCGCCATTGGTGGCAAAAAACACCAGATCACCGCTCTGTAGGGCGTCGCGAGCCACGCTGGGCGCACGCACACCGATCATCTGGCGGGTTGAGCGCGGCAGTTGGATGCCCGCCGAGTTGCGGTAGACGTAGCCGATCAGGCCGCTACAGTCGAAACCGCTGTCCGGGGTGTTGCCGCCATAGCGATACGGCGTGCCAACCAGGCCAATCGCGCTGATCAGTACATCGTCGGCACTGCCATCACTGACAATCGGAAAGGGATTTGTAGGTTCTGGAGCGGGAGGGTTGCCGGCGCAGGCGGTGAGCAGCGCGACGAAGGCTAGCAGGGCGAAACGAGCCGTGTAATGCATGGACGGGCGATCCTGGCCGGAATGCGCCCTACTCTGCCCAGCCTGCGGCGCGGGCGCAAGGCCCGCGGGAGGAATTAGCGGTGCAGCGGGTTGGACTGCTGGCTGTCCTGCTGCGGCGCCATGGCCAGAGCGCGCTTGGCTTCCATGTAGCTGCGGCTCCAGTAACTGTCGTCCAGGCTGTCGACCCGTACGCCGCCGCTGCGGCTGCTGCTGGAATGGATGAACTGGTCGTCGCCCAGGTAGATCCCGGCGTGACTGACGCGGCCGCGGCCACGGTTGTTGAAGAAAATGATGTCGCCCGGTTCCAGCTCGCTGCGCGATACCAGCGGCGCATCGAGGTTGATCAGCTCGCGGGTGGAGCGCGGCAGCTGCATGCCCGCCTCTTCCTTGTACAGGAAGCCGACGAAGCCGCTGCAATCGAAACCGGTATTCACCGAGGTGCCGCCCATGCGGTAACGGGTACCGACCAGGGACAGACCGTGGGCCAGGATGTTGTCCGCCAGGACAGGCAGCTCATAGGGCTTGTCCTTGGCGAAGTCCGGGAGTTGCTCGTCACCGAGATACTCGACCGGAGTGGGTTCCTGTTGCAGATCGACCGCTGCGAGATCGATTTGAGACTGCGGTGTCGGGCTGGTGGCACAAGCCGCCAGCAGGACTGTAAGTGCAATGGGCACGAGGGGTGCGAAGCGCTTTAGCATGGGCACGACCGTGTTTATCTGGTTTTTATAAGGGGGCGACTATGCCGTCTGTCGAACGAGATTGCAAATTCAATGCCCGGAAATGTGACTTAGTAGTTCCGGAAAAACATCTAACGCCCTTCCCGCCAAGCGGACATCGACCCGCTCGCTGATATCGGTGCGCGCCGGGTTCACTTCCACGGTGAACCCCCCATTCCTGCTGGCCTGCGCCACTGGCTCGAGGATATAGGGGAAGCTCGCCGTAGTGCCCACCGCCAGCACCACATCGAAGCCTTCGCGCACTTGGTCATACAGCCGACCAATGGCATCTTCCGGCAGCATCTCCTGGAACAGCACCACCGGCGGGCGCAGGATGCCCCCGCATTGCCCACAGCGTGGCGGCAAGGGCCGCTGCAGATGCGCTGCCAGCTCCGGGTCTTCGGCGCCACAGGACTGGCAATACAGCGGCGCCAGCTCGCCGTGGATCTCGATCAGCCGCTCCGCCGGCGAACCGGCCTGGCGATGGTAACCGTCGATGTTCTGCGTCAGCACCCAGCAACCGGGCTTGCGCCGCTGCAGCTCGGCGATGGCCACATGCCCAGCATTGGGTTGCGCACCCAGGCAGGCCTTGCCCAGCTCGGCCAGGTATTTCCAGCACAACGCCGGATCACGCTGCAGCATCGGCCCGGACAACGCCGCTTCGATCGGCAGGCCTTCGGCCGTGAGGCCGTTGTACAGGCCGCCGAGGCCACGATAGGTAGGCAGACCGGAGTCAGCCGACAACCCGGCTCCGGTGATGATCAGGATGCGTTCGGCCTGCTGGATGGCCTGGGCGACACGGATGATGTCCTGTTCCATGCACTTCCCTCGCAAGGTTCAGCTAGAAGGACGTCAGTGATTGACCGTGTGGGCCAGCATCACTGAAAGCTGACACAGCGGCCGCCCGCTTTCGGCGTGCCACTGGTTGAACGCCGCCTGCACCGCTGCCAGTTCTTTCTGGCTGGTGGGCACCTTGTCGATGATTTCCTGGGCCTTGAGCGCAGCCACCATGTCGTCGGTGGGGATGAAGGTATCCTTGCCGATCATCCGCAGCAGGCGCGGTGCGGACAGGCCACCGAGCTGGCTGCCGTGCTTGGCCAGGTACTTCCACAGGCCGACGATGTCGGTCACCGGCCAGTCGGCGATCAGCGCGCCGAAGCTGCCCTTGTCCTTCTGCACATCCAGCACGAACTGGGCGTTGCGCGGCACGCTCTTGAGCTTGCCCAGGTGGCGGATGATGCGTGCATCCTGCATCAGCCGCTCGAGGTGCTCGGCACTCATCAGCGCCACCTTCTCCGGCACGAAGCCGAAGAACACTTCCTCGAAGGCCGGCCACTTGGCATCCACCAGGCTGTGCTTGAGGCCGGCACGGAACACCCGCAGGGCGATCAGCGACAGGTAGCGGTCATCGCTCAGGCTGCGCAGCTCGGCGTCGCTCGCGACCTGGGGCAGACGGGCTTCCAGGGCAGCGGCCGAACCGAAACGGTTCAGGCAGAATTCATGGAGCCATTGGTAGTCGCGCATGCACCCTCCTTAATACAGTGGAGTCAGAGGCTCATCACGTCGAGGAAGCGCGGCGTGGCGCTGTCGTCGATCTTCAGGCTCTGGAAGTCGAACAGATCGCGGTCGGCCAGTTGCGACGGCACCACATTCTGCAGGGCACGGAACATGATCTCGGTACGTCCCGGCGACTTGCGCTCCCACTCCAGCAGCATCTCCTTGACCACCTGGCGCTGCAGGTTCTCCTGCGAGCCGCAGAGGTTGCACGGGATGATCGGGAACTGCTTGAGCTCGGAGTAGGCCTCGATGTCCTTCTCACTGCAGTAGGCCAGCGGGCGGATCACCACGTTGCGGCCGTCGTCGGACAGCAGCTTGGGCGGCATGGCCTTCAGCGTGCCGCCGTAGAACATGTTGAGGAAGAAGGTTTCCAGGATATCGTCGCGGTGGTGACCGAGGGCCATCTTGGTCGCGCCGATCTCGTCGGCGTAGGTATACAGCGTGCCGCGGCGCAGGCGCGAACACAGCGAGCAGGTGGTCTTGCCTTCCGGGATCTTCTCCTTGACCACCGAGTAGGTGTCCTTCTCGATCACGTGGTACTGCACGCCGATCGACTCCAGGTACGCCGGCAGTATGTGCTCGGGGAAGCCTGGTTGCTTCTGGTCCATGTTCACCGCGACGATCTCGAACTGGATCGGCGCCACCTTCTGCAGGTACAGCAGGATGTCGAGCATGGTGTAGCTGTCCTTGCCGCCGGACAGGCAGACCATCACCTTGTCGCCGTCCTCGATCATGTTGAAGTCGGCGATGGCTTCGCCGGCCTGGCGGCGCAGGCGCTTCTGCAGTTTGTTCTGGTTGACCGAAAGAGTGGTGGACATGGTGCTTGGGAATCCGGAGGAAGGCGAAAAGCTGGCTATTTTACGCACAAAGCCGGCGCACGGCAGCCCGTGTTAGGCTCTTCGGATGAATGATCTCGATCCCACGCTCGACCTGGCCGGGCAACTACACGAACTGCTGCGCGGCGCCCCCGACGGCATCAGCGAATTCAACCTGATCCGTCAACTCAAGGCCCGCCACTCCACGCACATCCCCAATCTCGGCCTGGATGACAAGCTGGTGCTGTTTCGCACCCACTTCCTGCTGTTCAACGCGCTCTACCAACTGCGCGACCGGCTGTGGCAGAGCCAGGCGGCGCACTTGCAGATCAATCCGCTGAGCGTGCAACTGCAACCCTGGCAGCCGGGTAGCAACGAACTGGCCGAGAGCGACCCGTTACGTGACTACTATCTCAATCTGCAACATTTGCGCGAAACCAGCGAACACGACGTGGAAAAGATGCTGACCAGCTTCTGGACCCGCATGCAGGGCGGCGACGAGAAGCGCGCGGCCCTCGAACTGTTCGAGCTGGAGGGCGAGCGGAAGCTCAATCTCGCCACCATCAAGCTGCGCTACCGGCAACTGGTGAGCCAGCACCACCCGGATCGCGGCGGCAGCACCAGCCGCCTGCAATCGATCAATCTGGCCATGGAAATACTGCAGCGCTATTACGGCTGAGCTGTAGAGAGCAATTCGCTCTAAAGCCACGACTCACGCGGCCTCCGCCCTTCTCCTATACTGCGTCATACGGTCGCAGAGATTCGGCCGGCACCCGGCGCCGCTGACCATGCGGACCGGGCGCTACGCCCGGGGGCGATCGAAAAATAACAAGAGGAGGTGTCTGCATGATCCACCACGTTTGGGGGCTCTTCACCCATCCCGATCAAGAGTGGCAGGAAATCCGTGGCGAGGAAGAATCCATCAGCCACATGTACCTGACCCACGTTCTGATACTCGCTGCCATTCCCGTACTCTGCGCTTACTTCGGCACCACCGAGGTGGGCTGGACGGTGGGCAATGGCGACCCGGTCAAACTCACCAGCGCCAGCGCGCTGCAGATGACCGTGATGTCCTACCTGGCCATGCTGGCCGGCATCGCCGTGATGGGTGCCTTCATCCACTGGATGGCGCGCACCTACGACTCCAACCCGACCCTGACCCAGTGCGTGGTCTTCGCCGCCTACACCGCCACCCCGCTGTTCATCGGCGGTATCGCAGCGCTCTACCCGAGCCTGTGGCTGGCGATGTTCATCGGCACCGCCGCGATCTGTTACACCGTCTATCTGCTGTATGCCGGCATGCCGACCTTCATGAACATCCCGCAGGACGAAGGCTTCATGTTCTCCAGCTCGGTGCTGGCTGTGGGCCTGGTGGTGCTGGTGGCGATGATCGCCTGCTCGGTGATCCTCTGGGGCTTCGGCGTAGGTCCGGTGTACACCAGCTAATCTGCTTGAGAGAACCCGGCCTGCCGCCGCTCGAAGCCGCCATTTGGCGGCTTCGTCTTTTGTGGTCATGGGTAAAGAATGGGATCAAGGTCTCCGAGCTAGAGCTACGCAAGGCGCTACGTTAGTAACAGCCTCCGGCTGGTCAAAGCAGGCGAGGACGCGGAGTTTACGAAGTGTAAATGAGCAGTCCGAGCCTGGTTTTAACGCAGCGGAGCCGACGCGCAGGAGATCATGAGCCCATTCTTGGGCATAATTGGGCCATGCCCGAACTCCTCCATACCCGTGTCGAAGCCTGTTACCAACTGGCCGAAGACTTCTTCAAGCGCCGTTTTCCCCGCCCCGAAGTCAGCTTCAAGCTGCGCGGGCAAAAAGCCGGTGTCGCGCACCTCACGGAAAACCTGCTGCGCTTCAACCCCAAGCTGTACGCGGAAAACCGCGAGCACTTTCTCAAGCAGACCGTGGCCCACGAAGTGGCCCACCTGGTCGCTCACCAGATGTTCGGCGGACGCATCCAGCCCCATGGCGAGGAATGGCAGCTGATCATGCGTGGGGTCTACGAACTGCCGCCGGATCGCTGCCACACCTACGACGTGGGCCGGCGCAAGAGCACGCGCTACCTGTACCAGTGCCAATGCCCGAGCGGCGAGTTCCCCTTTTCCAGCCAGCGCCATCGCCTGGTGGCCCAGGGCCGGCGCTACTTCTGCCGGCGCTGCCGCGCCACCCTGGTGTTCAGCGGCGAGCAGCGAGTCGAGTAAGCATCCTGCCGCAGGCCCAGCGCCTTGGCGGCGCGTAGGGTGGAACCCGCCAGGCAGTCAACGCGAATTTCACCCGCCCTACCCCAGTGCCTTGGCCGCCTTCAGCTCGGCGATCTGCACCTCACTGAAGCCCAGCTCACTCAGCACCTCGGCGCCATGCGCGCCAACAGCTGCACCGATATGCCGTGGCGCCTTCAGCCCGGCGGAGAAACGGATCGGGCAGGCGATCTGTGCCTGTGCCGGCTTGCCCTCGCGCGGCACCTCGATGACCACGCCGCGCGCCTTGAGCTGCGGATGCTCGACCGCCTCGGAGAGTTTCAACACCGGCTCGACGCAGGCATCCACCTCGGCGAAACGCTGCTGCCACTCGGCCAGCTCGTGCTTCTCGATCTCGATCTCGATCTCGCGCTTGAGCTTCGCCTGATCCTTGGGCGACAGGCCCAGAGCCGCCAGCTCGGGACGCCCGAGTACGGCGCAGAACTGTTGCATGAATTGCGGTTCCAGGCTGCCCACCGACAGCCAGCGCCCATCACGGGTGCGGTAGTAGTCGTAGAAGCTGCCGCCATTGAGCACCTGATCCTCCATGCCCGGCTCCACCCCGGCCGCCAGGTAGCCCGCACCAGACATGCCATGCAGACTGAAAGCACAGTCGGTCATGCTGATATCCACGTGCTGGCCCAGCCCCGTGTGCTGACGGGCAACCACCGCGGCGAGCAGGCCGATCACCCCATGCAGCGAACCGCCAGCGATATCCGCTACCTGCACGCCCAGCGGCAGCGGGCCGCTGTCGCATCGCCCGGTGTAGCTGGCCAGGCCGCTCAGGGCCAGGTAGTTGAGGTCGTGGCCGGCACGATCACGGTAAGGCCCGTCCTGCCCGTAACCGGTGATGGAGACATAGACCAGCCGCGGGTTGAGCGCCTTGAGCGCTTCGTAGCCGAGGCCGAGCTTGTCCATCACCCCCGGGCGGAACTGTTCCAGCACGATGTCGTACTCGGCCACCAGCTTGTGCACCACCGCCAGCGCCTCGGGGCGCTTGAGGTCGAGGGCGATCGAGCGCTTGTTGCGATTGAGATAGGCATGGCTGGCCGATACCCCATCGACATACGGCGGCAGCACGCGCACCAGATCCATGCGGGTCGGTGATTCCACCCGCAGCACTTCGGCGCCCATGTCGGCCAGCAGCAGCGAGGCAAACGGCCCGGGCAGCAGAGTGGAGAAATCGAGAACCTTGAGCGAAGACAACGGGCCTTTCATCGGTAAACCTCGTGTGCGCCGGACACCTTGCCCGGCCGGCTGACTATCACTGTTCCCAGACCAGCGGCTGACGCGCGGGCAGGCTGGCGACTAGCTCTGCGTAGCGGCTTTCCAGGACGTTGCGGCGAATCTTCATGGTCGGCGTCATGCAGCCGTTATCCACCGTCCAGGGCTCGCGCACCAAGACGAAATGGCTGACCCGCTCATGCGGCTCCAGCCGCTCATTCAACTCGTTCAGGCTGCGCTGCAGATCGGTACTGAGCTGCACCTCGGGCTGCTGGCGAGCGGCCGGCGACAGCTCGATCAGCGCCAGCGGCTGGTCAAGGTTGCTACCCATCAGGCAGACCTGCTCGACCCAGCTGTTCTTGGCGATCTCGCCTTCGATCGGCGCCGGCGCCACGTACTTGCCCTTGCTGGTTTTGAAGATGTCCTTGACCCGCCCGGTGATGCGCAGATAGCCATCGGCATCCAGCACGCCCTTGTCGCCGGTGTGCAGCCAGCCATCCTTGAGGGTCTCGGCAGTCTTCTCCGGCTCACGGTAATAGCCCTGCATCAGGGTGACGCTGCGGAAGAGGATTTCCCCGGATTCGTCCAGGCGCAGCTCCAGTCCCGGCATCGGTCTGCCGACCGAACCCAGGCGCACCTGGCCGGGGCGGTTGAAGCAGCCATAGGCAAAGTGCTCGGTCATGCCGTAGCCCTCGCAAATGGTCAGGCCGATACGCTGATACCACTCGAGCAGCCCGGTGGAGATGGCCGCTGCCCCGGAAACCAGAATGCGCGCGCGATCCAGCCCCAGACCGGCGCGCAGCTTGCCCGCCACCAGGCGCCCCAGCAGCGGGATGCGCAGCAGCAGGTCGAGCCGGGCCGCCGGGATGCGCTCCAGCACGCCCTGCTGGAAGCGCGTCCACAGGCGCGGCACGGAGAAGAACACGGTCGGGCGGATATGCCGTAAGTCGCTGGCGAAGGTTTCCAGCGACTCGACAAAGGCCACCCCGGCACCGCTGTACAGGCTGTTGAACTGCACCAGGAAACGCTCGGCGGCATGCGACAGCGGCAGGTAGGAGAAAAACTGGTCCTGCGGGCCGATGCCCAGTTCGGCCGTAGCATTGGCCCCGGAAAAACCCATGGCCCGGGCCGACAGCATCACGCCCTTGGGCTGCCCCGTGGTGCCGGAGGTATAGAGGATCGACAGCAGTTCATCCGCCTGCTGCTCGCGGGTGCCCGCCAGCGGTGCGTGGCTGGCCAGCAGGCTGTGCCAATCGTGGCTGCACGGCATGGTCGGGTACGGCATGGCAATGCGCGTGATGTGCTCGCCAATGCCGCGGGCGAGCTTGTCCGGCTCATCCAGCTTGCCGACCAGGATCACCTTGCAACCGGCGTGTTCCAGCACATAGGCGATCTGCTCGGCGGCCTGCAGCGGATACAGCGGCACGCTGACCAGCCCGGCCAGCTGGATGGCCAGATCGCTGATAAACCACTCGGCGCAGTTCTTCGCCAGCAGCGCCACCCGATCGCCCGGCACGCAGCCCAGACTCAGCAGTGCGCTGGCCAAACGCCGGGCCTGGTCGTCGACCTGGCGCCAGGTGAAGTCATGCCAGACACCGGCGACCGGCTGGCGCAGCCAGACCTTGTCGGGGCACTGGTCAAGCCAGTGCTGGAAGCGTTGCAGCGGCAGTTGCTCGGTCATCGGGGGCTCTCTTGTTGTTATGGGAGCGACTCGTTAAAACCTGTTTACGATCTTTCCGTGCCATTGCCGATAGGCTAAGCCAGGCGTTATCCACCCTGCCGGGCTGCAGGCGAGATGCTTTTGTAGGAGCCGTGCCTCACGCCGATCAGAACCTGCCTCGCCTCTGACGACAGCCCAGCATCACTTGCGCCATGGTCTGGCGCAACAGGCCGCCGACTGGCTGGACCCAGGCGTCGATCAGCGCAGTACGGGCAGGCACCCAGGCAGGTTAGGCAGCCCCCTGCCCCATCTCAATGACCCAAGCGCTCGGCGCGATTGACCCATTCGCCCAGCTCAGGCGATGCCACGCTCGCGCAGGAACGCTTCGAGGAAATCGATAAAGGCGACCACCTTGCCCGTCGCCCGCCGATGGCTCGGATAGACCGCGAGGATCTGCGAACCGAAGGCATCCGGGTCGATCCGGTAGTCACTCATCAGTTGCACCAGACGGCCATCGGCCAGGTACGGCGCGACGCTCCACAGCGGCGTGTGCAGCACACCGCGACCGGCCAGGGCGCTGGCCAGCAGCAGGTCATAATTGTCGCTTTCCAGCCGCGGTGCATGGGGATGCGGCAGGCCGATGCGCTGACCATTGCGTTCCACCCACCAAATCCCTCGCCCTAGCGCAGGATGCTGATACATCAACCAATCGTGCTCATCGATGTTGTCCGGCGTCAGCGGCTGCGCCTGGCGCTCCAGATAGGCGGGACTGGCACACAAGGCAATGCGGTTCTGCCCAACCACCCGGGCAATCAGCCCCGGCAGATCGCTACGCCCTTCGCGCAGGGCCAGGTCGTAACCGCTTTCCACCAGATCGACGAAGGCGTCGCACAGGTCGATGCGCAGGCGAATCTGCGGGTACTGCTCGAGAAAGGCCGCGCACACCTCATCGAGAAAGGCCCGGCCGAAGGCCAGCGGCGCGGTGATGCGCAGGCTGCCATGCAAGCCGTGCTGCAACTGGCCGATTTCCTCACCCACCTCATGCAGACGCTGCAGCACCTGACGCGCCGTTTCCAGGTAGAGCCGACCGGCCTCGGTGAGCACCGTGCGCCGGGTGCTGCGCTCGAACAGGCGCGCACCCAGCTCGGCCTCCAGATGGCTGACCGCCTTGGTCAGGGCCGAGGGCGTCTTGCCCAGCTGCTCGGCCGCACGACTGAAACTGCCGTGCTCCGCCGTGGCGACAAACATGTTCAAGGCACCGAGCTTGTCCATCAGTCTTTCCAGTCTGGCAAAAGGATTTTGCGCCATCCAGGCGTTCTGCCACCTCGATGCACTCGCTAGTCTCGCCTCCAGCTCAATAAAAACAAGGGGTACCCCATGAAAAGGTTCGTTCCGAACCTGCTGGCAGCAGCAGTCGCTTTTTCCTCGCTGGAATCCATGGCCGCCGCCGATCTGGTGCTGGTCAATGGCAAGGTGTTCACCGCCGAAGCTGGCCAGCCGCTGCAACAGGCCGTGGCGGTAGAAGACGGCAAGATCCTCAAGGTCGGCAGCGATGCCGAGATCAAGGCTCTGGCGGATGCCTCCACCCAGGTCATCGACCTGGCCGGCAAAGTGCTGATGCCCGGTATGATCGACGCCCACAGCCACCCGATCATGGGCGCCCTCGACGGCATGGGCTCGACCCTGCTGGATGAAGTCAAACCGCTGCCCGAACTGGAACAATGGATCCTCGCCGAGGACAAGGCCGGGCGCGCGCGCCGCGCCGACGTGATCAGCATTGCCGGGGTCAGCTCGGCCTATTGGGAGAAGAGCAGCGAGCTCGGCCAGCTGTTCAACCAGGGCCGCTGGGCCGAGCAGCCGGTGGTGCTGAACGGCATCGACGGGCACACCGGCTGGGCCAACAACG
The DNA here is from genome assembly GCA_051646165.1 of Pseudomonas sp. Classification (GTDB taxonomy): domain Bacteria; phylum Pseudomonadota; class Gammaproteobacteria; order Pseudomonadales; family Pseudomonadaceae; genus Aquipseudomonas. Next base: position 22,853 of record JBOFCR010000172.1, read on the forward strand.
CCATGCTCAAGCGCCTGAAGATCGACGCCGCGCTGGTCAAGAGCCTGCCGGAGAAAGAGCGCAACTACATCGGCCACACCGTCGACTTCACCCCCACCGGCTACCTCGCCGAGAACGGCTGGGATCGCGTGCGCAGCCAGCTGCCCGCCGTCAGCGAGGCGACCATGCTGGAGGCCACCCGCCAGGCCGTGAAGATCAACAACCAGGTTGGCATCACCGCCTGGATGGACGCCGCCGCCAACGCCGGTGCGGGCGACTCTTTGTTCGAACTGCGTCCGACCGAGCAGAGCGTCGGCGTACTGCCGCTCTACCGCAAACTCTCCGAGCTGGGCGAGCTGAACGCCCACGTCGCCGCCCTGCTGATCGCCTACCCGCAGAGCAAGCCGGCCGACCTGGAAGCCCAGGCCAAGGTCATGCAGCAGTTCAAGGCCGTGAAGAACCTGAGCTTTCCCGGTCTTAAGATCTTCGCCGACGGCATTCTCGAGTTCCCGGGGCAAAGCGCCGCCGTGCTGGAGCCGTACAAGAACAGCCAGAAGAAAGGCGAACTGCTGATCGACCCGGCCAACTTCGGCAAACTGGTCGCCGCCGCCGAGCAGCGCGACTGGATCGTCCACGTGCATGCGGTCGGCGACCGCGCGGTGCGCGAGGCACTCAACGGCATCGCCTATGCCCGCAGCCTCAAGCCGGCGCCAATGGCACACAGCATCGGCCATATCCAGCTGATCGATCCGCAGGACTTCCCGCGCTTCAAGCAGCTCGGCGTGATCGCCGACCTGCAGCTGCTGTGGGCCACCGCCGAGTCCTACACCGAGGAGCTGGTCAAGCCCTACGTCAACGCCAACGCCTACCGCTACATGTACCCCGCGCAGTCCCTGCACAAGGCCGGCGCAGTGATTGCCGGCGGCAGCGACTGGCCAGTGTCCAGCCCCAACCCGTGGAACGCCATCGCCCAGGCCAGCACCCGCAAAGGCCCGCTCGGCGTACTCAACAGCGCGGAAAGCATAGACCGCGAAACCATGTTCTACGCCTACACCATCAATGCCGCCAAAACCCTGCGCCTGGAGCAGCAGATCGGCTCGCTGGCCCCCGGCAAGCAGGCTGACCTGATCGTGCTCGACCGCGACGTGTTCAAGGTTAGCGACGACGAGCTGTTCGACACCCAGGTGCTGCAGACCTGGTTCGCCGGCAAGCCGGTGTACCAGGCGCAGACCGACGCCAGCGTCGCCCAGACGCAATAAGACCCACCCCACCACCGCCCAACCTGCCCAGCCGTGCGCCCTGTGCGTCACGGCAGGGCTGGTTGCGGCCTTGCATCAGCTGCCGAACAACAACCACAACCAAGGCTCCTCCATGCGCACACCCCAACAGCTCACCCTGGCCATTGCCGCCCTGACCTGCAGCCTGCAGGCCGGTGCCATCGAACTGAACGAGCAGTTCTCCCTGGCCATCACCCCCATGTTGACCAGTGACTACCGCTCCAGCGGCATCTCACAGACCCTGGGCGACCCCGCCGCCCAGCTTGACATGATGCTCAGTCACGCCAGCGGTGCCTACCTCGGCGTCTGGACCAGCAACGTCGACTACGGCTACGACTATGAAAACGACGACCACTTCGGCACCCGCCAGGAGGTCGACTACTACGCCGGCTACTACTGGCAGATCACCGACAACATCAGCCTGGACGGCTACTACAACAAGTACACCTACCCGGGTGAAAGCCAGTTCAACGGTTCCGACCTCTACCTGACCCTGGACGCCTATGGCTTCTTCATTGGCGGCAAGAGCTCGTTCGATACCGAGGAGAGCTACTTCAACACCTACGCCGGCTACCGTACCCAACTGCCGCTGGAGATTGGCCTGGAGCTGCGCTACGAGAATGTCGACTACAAGGACGATATGTTCTTCAACGCCGACTACAGCAAGGCCGAGCAGGACTACAACAACTGGGAGATCAAGCTGACCCGCGACCTGTTCGGCGCCACCTGGGGCCTGAGCTACGTCGACACCGACCTGTCGGATGCCCAGTGCGCCAGCTTCAGCGGCTACGACGACCTGTGCAGCGCCGGGGCGGTGGCCAGCGTTAGTAAAACCTTCTAGGCCGCCTGCGCGTAGGGCGGGTGTCTCCCGCGCAACCGGGCATCGCGGGCTGCACCCGCCCTATGCGGCGCCAACTGTATGGTCGATTTGCAAGTCAGCTGCAGATTGCGCCGCTCAATGGGTGGCGTAATCTGGCGGTTTCCTTTTCCCTGCCGTGCCACCCGATGAAACCCGCCGACCTGCTTCGCCTGCTTCTGCTTGCCGCCATCTGGGGTGCCAGCTTCCTGTTCATGCGCATCACCGTACCGGTGCTGGGCAGCCTGCCCACCGCCTTCTTCCGCGCCAGTCTCGGCGCTCTCGGCCTGCTGGCCTTCCTCCTGGTACTGCGCCCGGCCTGGGATTTTCGTGGCAAGTTCAAAGCCTGCCTGGCGCTCGGGGTGATCAACGCCGGCCTGCCTTCGGTGATGTACTGCCTGGCCGCGCTGGTACTGCCGGCCGGCTATTCGTCGATCTTCAACGCCACAACGCCGCTGATGGGCGTGCTGATCGGCGCTCTGTTCTTCCACGAGGCGCTGACCCCGAGCAAGGCCGCCGGCGTGGCGCTAGGGCTGTTCGGCGTGGCGGTGCTGACCCGCACCGGCCCGGTGGCCTTCGACCTGTCGCTGCTGCTGGGCGCCGCCGCCTGCCTGGTGGCGACCATCTGCTACGGCTTCGCCGGCTTCCTTACCCGCCGCTGGATCGGCCAGCAGGGCGGCCTGGACAATCGCCTGACCGCCTTCGCCAGCCTGCTCGGTGCCAGCCTGTTCCAGCTGCCGCTGCTGGCCGGCAGCCTGGCCTGGAAGGCACCGACCAGCTGGGGCGGGCCCGAAGTGTGGCTGTCGCTGGCGGCGCTGGGCCTGGTCTGCACCGCCTTCGCCTATGTCCTGTACTTCCGCCTGCTGACCGATATCGGCCCGATCAAGGCCAGCACCACCACCTTCCTGATCCCGCCGTTCGGCGTGCTGTGGGGCGCCCTGCTGCTGGGCGAGCCGCTGAGCTGGGCCTACCTGCCCGGCTGCCTGCTGATCGGCGTGGCGCTGTGGCTGGTGGTAAGGCCAAGCACGCCCAGCACAGCGCCGGCCAAGGCCTGAACGCTGGAAACGAAAAAGCCGCCCTCGGGCGGCTTTTTCATGCGCGGAAACAGGTTACTGCTGCAGTTCCTGCTCGGTGAACAGGTCGCTGAACAGCATGCTGGAGAGATAGCGCTCACCGGAGTCCGGCAGGATCACCACGATGGTCTTGCCCTGCATCTCCGCACGCTCGGCCAAGCGTACGGCGGCGGCCATCGCCGCACCGCAGGAAATGCCGCAGAGAATGCCCTCTTCCTGCATCAGGCGCAGGGCCATGGCCTTGGACTCCTCGTCCGTGACCTGCTCGACCCGGTCGACGATCGACAGGTCGAGGTTCTTCGGCACGAAACCGGCACCGATACCCTGGATTTTGTGCGGCGCCGGCTTGATTTCCTCGCCGGCCATGGCCTGGCTAATCACCGGCGAACCAATCGGTTCCACCGCAACCGCGAGGATCGGCTTGTGCCGCTGCAGTTTGATGTAGCGCGACACACCGGTGATGGTGCCGCCGGTACCGACGCCGGCCACCAGCACGTCGATGGCGCCATCGGTATCGTTCCAGATCTCCGGCCCGGTGGTCTTCTCATGGATCGCCGGGTTGGCCGGGTTATCGAACTGCCCGGGCTGGAAGTACTTGGCCGGATCGGAGCCGGCGATTTCGTTGGCCTTTTCGATGGCGCCCTTCATGCCCTTGGCCGGCTCGGTCAGCACCAGCTCGGCACCCAGGGCCTTGAGCACCTTGCGTCGCTCCAGGCTCATGGAGGCCGGCATGGTCAGCACCAGCTTGTAGCCACGGGCCGCGGCAACGAAGGCCAGGCCGATGCCGGTGTTGCCGGAAGTCGGCTCGACCAGGGTCATGCCCGGCTTGAGCACGCCGCGCGACTCGGCGTCCCAGATCATGTTCGCGCCGATCCGGCATTTGACCGAATAGCCCGGGTTTCGCCCTTCGATTTTCGCCAGAATGGTCACGCCCTTGGGGCCGAGACGATTGATCTGTACCAGCGGCGTGTTGCCGATGGACTGGGCATTGTCGGAATAGATGCGGCTCATGGCGGAAATCCTTGTGCGGAACGAGGCAGACCTCCAAGCCTATGCCCGTCCCCCTTGTCCGTCCAGCCGCAACGCGTGGCCGTAGAGCGGGTGACCCGCCATTCAGTGACTGAATGGCGCGTCTGCGTTCACAGTCTGCCGGGGCGCGCGGTATAGTCGTTCTTTCAGTTTTTACTGCGTCGGGCATCTGACCCCGGGGCGTTACCGTTCGAGGATTACACGATGAAGTTCGAAGGCACTCAGTCCTACGTCGCCACCGACGACCTCAAGCTGGCGGTCAACGCCGCCATCACCCTGCAGCGTCCGCTGCTGGTCAAGGGCGAACCGGGCACCGGCAAGACCATGCTCGCCGAGCAGCTCTCCGCCGCCTTCGGCGCCAAGCTGATCACCTGGCACATCAAGTCCACCACCAAGGCCCACCAGGGCCTGTACGAGTACGATGCGGTCAGCCGCCTGCGCGACTCGCAGCTGGACAGCGACAAAGTCCACGACGTGCGCAACTACATCAAGAAGGGCAAGCTGTGGGAGGCCTTCGAGTCGGAAGAACGGGTGATCCTGCTGATCGACGAGATCGACAAGGCTGACATCGAGTTCCCCAACGACCTGCTGCAAGAACTCGACAAGATGGAGTTCTACGTTTACGAGACCGACGAGACGATCAAGGCCAAGCAGCGCCCGATCATCATCATCACCTCGAACAACGAGAAGGAGCTGCCAGACGCTTTCCTGCGCCGCTGCTTCTTCCACTACATCGCCTTCCCGGATCGCGACACCCTCAAGCGCATTGTCGACGTGCACTACCCGAACATCAGCAACGAGCTGGTGGCCGAGGCGCTCGACGTGTTCTTCGACGTACGCAAGGTGCCGGGCCTGAAGAAGAAGCCGTCCACCAGCGAACTGGTCGACTGGCTCAAGCTGCTGATGGCAGACAACATCGGCGAAGCCGTGCTGCGCGAGCGCGATCCGACCAAGGCCATCCCGCCGCTGGCTGGCGCCCTGGTGAAGAACGAGCAGGATGTGCAGTTGCTCGAGCGCCTGGCCTTCATGAGCCGCCGCGCCTCGCGATAAACGGGCCGGCTGCGCGTCGGCCAGACTGCGTTGAGAGCGGGCTCGGAATGCTCATTTACACGAGTAAACTCCGCTTCCTCGCCCGCTCTCGCCTTGCCTGGCTCTAGCTCGCTCGCCCCTCACACCGAGCGGGCAATCGAGCCACAAATGAGGGCACACCATGCTGCTCAACCTGTTCAATGAAATGCGCGCCGCCAAGGTGCCGGTCTCGGTACGCGAGCTGCTCGACCTGATCAATGCGCTCAAGCAGCACGTGATCTTCGCCGATATGGACGAGTTCTACTTCCTCGCCCGCACGGTGATGGTCAAGGACGAGCGCCACTTCGACAAGTTCGACCGCGCCTTCGCCGCCTACTTCAAGGGCCTGGAGCGTCTCGACGACTTCCTCGAGGCGATGATTCCCGAAGACTGGCTGCGCAAGGAGTTCGAGAAACACCTGACCGACGAAGAGCGTGCGCAGATCCAGTCGCTCGGCGGCCTGGAGAAGCTGATCGAGGAATTCAAGAAGCGCCTCGAAGAGCAGAAGGAGCGCCACGCCGGCGGTAACAAGTGGATCGGCACCGGCGGCACCAGCCCGTTCGGCTCGGGCGGCTACAACCCGGAAGGCATCCGCGTCGGCGACGCCGGCAAGCGCCAGGGCAAGGCCGCCAAGGTGTGGGACCAGCGCGAGTACAAGAACCTCGATGACCAGGTCGAGCTGGGCACGCGCAACATCAAGGTGGCCCTGCGCCGCCTGCGCAAGTTCGCCCGCGAGGGCGCTGCGGAAGAATTCGACCTCGGCGGCACCATCGACCACACGGCCAAGGACGGCGGCCTGCTCAACATCCAGATGCGCCCGGAACGGCGCAACACGGTGAAGCTGCTGTTGCTGTTCGACATCGGCGGCTCGATGGACGCGCACATCAAGGTCTGCGAGGAACTGTTCTCGGCGTGCAAGACCGAGTTCAAGCACCTGGAGTACTTCTACTTCCATAACTGCGTCTACGAGAGCGTGTGGAAGAACAACCTGCGCCGCACCAGCGAACGCTTCTCCACCCTCGACCTGCTGCACAAGTACGGCCCGGACTGGAAGATCATCTTCGTCGGTGACGCGGCCATGGCGCCCTACGAGATCACCCAGGCCGGCGGCAGCGTCGAGCACTGGAACGAGGAAGCCGGTTACATCTGGATGAAGCGCTTCATGGAGAAGTACAAGAAGCTCATCTGGATCAACCCCTACCCCAAGGATGCCTGGGGCTACACCGCCTCGACCAACATCATGCGCGAGCTGATCAACGACCAGATGCACCCGTTGACCCTGCGCGGCCTGGAAGAAGGCATGCGCTTCCTCAGCAAGTAAAACGAAACGGGCCCAAAAGGGCCCGTTTTGTTTAATGCCTTGTTCAGGGTGTTGCCCTGGTTTCGTCCTCGGCCTGCGCCTCGACTTCCCGCCAGCTGCTGTCCGGATCGAAACGCTCCATGCTGGTCGCCAGCTGGGCACCGTCCGGCCCCAGATCCTTCTCGAATACCTGGCCATCGTGGCTGATCATGAAACTCATCACGCCGCTGTCGCCATAGCGGGCCGGCCAGGCGATCAGGGCAAAGCCACGGCTCATGTTGTCGCCAAGCTTGTAGTCGTAGGCACCGCCCGGCGCCGAAGGTCCCTGGGCCGTCAGGATGCGGTAGTGGTAGCCATGCCACTCGCCATTGGGCAGGTCGTCGCCGAACAGCGGGCCGAGCGGGCTTTCCTCGATGCCCGGCTCTTCGGCCCAGTACAACCCGTCGTACTGGCCATCGCTGCTGACGAACTTCTGCGCGTACTCCAGCCCCCCGTCGCCGTCGCGGTCGACCTCGGCGTAGTCCATCTGCGCATCGTGGTAGGCCAGCGCCGCCTGCACCGTGGCCAGCTCATTACGTCCGATGCGCCGCACGCGAAGCTCTTCGCCGCCCGCCTTGGCATCGAAGGCCCAGCCATCCTTGCCCTTGACCAGCGGCAGCGGGAAGCTCCAGGGCGTATTGCCGACCACCAGGGTGGCGTGACCCGCTGCAGCCGTCTCGATCACATGCTTCTGGCGATACAGAGCCAGGAACGCATCGACATCCTCGCGCTCCACCTCGTCGGTGGGGATATAGGTCTGCCAATCGCTGCCCAGCAGGGCTGCCATGTGTCCGGCATCGGCTTTTTCGGTGCCCAGTGCGGCCACCAGCGCCTCGGCGGCAGCATCCGCAGTGGGATAGGTCTGCTGCGCCTGGGCGATCTGGCTCAGCCCGAACAGCAACAGCAGCGGAAAAACACGCAATCCAGCAATCATGGTGAATCTCCTTTTCAGCGCCGACGGCCGCCACCAGAGCGGGACGATGCGCGGGGCGCGCGTTGCACGGTCTGGCCGCTGGCACGAGTCACTTGCGGGCGGCTGGCGTTGGCTCGACTGGCCTGGCCGCGACTGGTTTGTGCGCGCGCCTGTTCAGGGTTGCGGGCACCGGCAAAGGCGTTGTCACGGGTGCGCGGGCTGCTGGCGTGCTGCTGACGCACCTGCTGGCGCGCCTGCGGATTGCTTGCCACACGCTGCTGGCGGGCCTGGGCATCACGGTTCGCCGCCTGGGCGCGTTCGCGTGCCTGATCCCGAGTGACATCGCGGGTCGCGCCCTGGAGCCGCTCGCGGGCCTGTGGGTCGCGCTCAAGCTCGCGAGTGGCCGTCTGGGCGCGATCGCGCGCCTCGCGGTTGCTGGTAGCTGGCGCTTGGATGCCGCGCTCCTGCAGGGACTGCCGCGCCCGCTCACGGTCAGCGGTTTGCACCGTATCGCGGCCACGGAACGCATCGCGCTGCTCGCTGCCAGGCAGGCGCTGGCTGAATTTCTCGCGGCTGGCCTGGTCGCGATAAGGCACGCCGTCACGGTTGATCGCGTTGTGCTGCCAGTTGTTCTGGTTGGCGTTGATCTGCCGATTGGCGTTGATGTTGTTGTAGCGATTGACATCGATATCGACATCACCACGACCCCAGTCGCAATCGCCCCACAGCGAGTCGATGATGGCCACCCCGGCAGCGAAGCCCAGGCCGGTCGCCAGCGCACCGCCGAAGTAGTAGCCCGGGGGTGGCGGGTAATATACGGGCGGAGCCGGATAGGGCCATGTGCCATAGACCACGTTGGGGTTGTAGCTGGGCACATAGACGACCTGCGGCTGGGCCGGCTCGATGATGATGGTGGACGGTTGCTGCACCACGGCGCCCGAGCCACTTGGAGCCGGCGCCGGTTCGGCAGGCTGCTCGGTCACGCGCTGCTGCTCGTTGGACTCCAGGTGGCCGGCGGCCTGGGCCTGTCGGCGCAGACGCTGCACCGAATCCATCACCGCATCGGGCTGAGCGAGGAAGGCATCGCCCACCTGCTGCACCCAGGCCGGGTCCTGACCCAGGGTCGCCAGCGCCGCCGGGAACGCCACCAGTGACTGCACGCTCGGGTCCCAGGGCTGGCTGGCGACTGCATGAACCGCAGTATCACCACTGCTGTCCGGATTGGCCCTGGACCAGGCCACGGCGTCAGCAACATCGCCCGGATAGGTCGACGCCATCAACACCTGAGCCAGTAACGAGTCGGGGTACAGGGCCAGCGGGGCCAGCATCCGATCCAGCTCCTGCTCGCTGAATACCGCCTCGCTCCTGGCCAGTGGCACTGCCGGGGCGGCCCCAGGCATAGGGCTGGTGGTCGGGGTGGCGACTACCGGGCTGGCAGCCTCCTGCGCAACAGGAGATTTATCCTCGTCCGGGCAGCCAGCCAAAGCCAGCGCCACCAGCAGCATGGTGAAACGATGGTAAACACACATGAAGCCTCTCCCTGGGAAGAAAGCGAGCCCGACGTGACCAGGCCCGGGGCCCTACGCCACCCTTGAGAAGGTAACGACCTAGTCAGCCTAGCCAATCGCTACTGCCTTGCCGTGCTCGGTACAGACCGCTCGATCACTTCCTTGCCCCCGATAGCCACCGGCAGAAAGAAAAAAGGCCCCGAAGGGCCTTTTCCATATACGGCTACCCCGATCAGGATTTGCCGCTTTCACCCTTGTTCAAATCGAGCACGGTATGGCTCGGCGGCTGCACCACATCGGCCACCGCAGGCTCCGCCACCAGCGGCTCAGGAGCGACGTCCGCCCCTGCCTTCTTCTTGCCACCCAGACGCTTGATAACCCAGCCAAACACCAGCACCGGGATAATCCAGAACTTCTTCAACAGCAACAGCGCCATGGCGAACAGCCCGGCCTTGGCCGCCAGCTTGCCGGCGATCAGAGCGCCCAGGCCGTAGGCGGCGACCTGGTCGATGTCCGGATTGAACTCGGCATAGCGGTTGCCATCGTTGAACTCGGTCATGGCCAGCACGGCCGGCACGCTCTGCTCGATCTGCGGCAGCTGGTCCATGTTGGCGATGAAATTGAGCACCAGCACACCCTTACGGCCGAGCACGCGGATGTTGTAGTTGAGGGTGTTGATGTCGCTGTCGCCGAACTTCAGTTCCTTGGCCCAGTGCAGCTTCTTGCCCTCGGCGTCGTAGCGCGGCGCCGAGGCCCAGCCGATCAGCTTGACCGGCTCGTAGTCGTTCTCGACACGCCACTTGTTGTCTTCCTCGGTCTCGTCCTTGAGGTCCTGGAGCATCTCGTCGTAGTCGATGTCGCCGGCATCCTCGTCGGACACATAGCCGCTCTCTTCGTACTCGACCGTGACCGCCCAGGACTCGGCGTCCTGTGGCGAAACGCCGGCCGGCATGATCAGACCCAGCGGCAGCTCGGCATCCGGTGGGTTGCCCCAGGCCTCGACCAGCAGGCGCTCGGCGTCTTCGCCATTGAGGAAGACAAACTCTTCGGGCAGGTTGAGGGTGGCCAGGTTGTCGCCGAGGACGATCTTGCCTTTCTGGAAGTGCAGGCTGGCGAGGAATGCTTCCTCGTCCATGGCCTCGTCGGCGCCTTCGTCTTCGGCCAGGTTTTCTTCTTCGCTAACCTGCTCGCTGCTGGCAGCGGGTGCGGTTTCGCTGACCGGTGCAGTGGCGTGGGCAAAGGGGATGGTGGTGGCCAGCAGGCTGGCCAGGATCAATTCCTTGATCGACATAAAAACTCCATGACGACGGGTGTTGGATGGGAGCGCACACCCTAGCACCGCTCGCCGAAAGTTTCGGCGAGCCAGCGCAACTTTTTGCAACAACTTGGCGAAGACTAGCGCCAGTGACGCTTCTCGTAGGCGATGGCCTTGTGCTTGCGCCCGAAACCCAGGGTCCAGCCCATGCCGAGAAACAGCAGCTCGACCACCCAGGCCAGCAGCAGCGCACAGCCAAGCGCCCAGGCAATAGCCTGCGGCGCCAGCAGCACCTGGTAGCTGTAGGCGTCGTAGGTTTCCTGCAACAGCGCCTGGTCGGCGGCAGTGCTCAGATGCCAGAGCTGGGCATACCAGGGCCCCTGCATGGCCAGCCACTCGGCCTCCAGCAGCGCGTTGCGTGCCACCAGATGAGCAAGGCTGTCGGCGTCGCTGCGCATCACGTCGTCCGTACTGGCGCGGTAATGGGCGACCAGGGCATTGAGGTCGCCCTTGAAGAACTGCGCGGCGGTCTGCCGGAAGCCGCTCAGGCTCTGCTCCGACTCGTCGCGCTGGGCGGTTACGCGCTTGCTGTAATCGTCGATAAACCCCGGCACCTGCACGCCGGTCAGCAGCCCCAGGGCGAACACCACCAGGCGCAGATAACTTCTGAACATTGCCTTACTCCCCCGTCTGTCCCTGGGCGATGCACTCGCCGCGCCGCCACAGGCTCCATTCCCCCGGTCGCAGCAGGTTCCAGGACTCATTTTCAGTCAGCGGTTCGGTGGCGATCACCGTAACCACATCGTTGGGCGTGGTTTCCGCCTGGAAATCCACCGTCACGTCGGCATCCTTCAGCCGCGCCGGGCCGAACGGTGCACGCCGGGTAATCTGCGCCAGCTTGGTCGAGCAGAAACAGAACAGCCAGTCGCCGTCGCTGAGCAGGCAGTTGAACACGCCCTTGCTACGGAACTCCTGCGCCGCGCGGATCAGCACCGGCAGCAGCACCTGCACCCCCACCGGCTCGGGGAAGGCCGTGCGCACCCGGTTGAGCAGTTCGCAGAAGGCCGCCTCGCTGTCGGTATCGCCTACCGGCCGGTAGAAGGAGAACTGCGGGGCGAAACCGGCCAGCTGGCCATTGTGGGCGAAGCACCAGTTGCGCCCCCACAGCTCGCGCACGAACGGATGGGTGTTGGACAGGCAGACCTTGCCGACATTGGCTTGGCGGATATGGCCGATCACCGTTTCGCTCTTGATCGGGTAGCGCTGCACCAGGCGCGCCACTTCCGAATCGACGCTGGCCGACGGGTCCTGGAACAGGCGCAGGCCCCGCCCCTCGTAGAAGGCGATACCCCAGCCGTCGCGATGCGGGCCGGTGCCGCCGCCACGCTGCATCAGTCCGGTGAAGCTGAACACGATATCGGTCGGGACGTTGGCACTCATGCCAAGCAGTTCGCACATGATTCAGGACTCTCGTTGCAAAGCATCACGCAGCACGCCGGCTTCGCGCGCCAGGCGCGCTTCCAGACGCTTGCGGCCCAGCGGCAGGAAACGGGTAAGAATGCGCCAGCACAGCGCAAACAGGTCGCCACGGCGGCGCGGGATCAGGTGCAGATGCAGGTGCGGAACGTGCTGATTGGCCACCGGACCGTCGTTGAGTAACAGGTTGATGCCCTGCACGTCCAGGCCGCTGGCATACAGCGCCCGGCTCATCCGCGCAGCCAGGGCCAGCAGGGCGTCACGGGGCCGGGCCGGCAGGTCACCGAGATAAGGCGCATGGCCACGGGCGACGATCAGCACATGGGCCGGGCGCAGCGGGAAGATATCCAGCAGCACCAGGAAATGCTCGTCTTCATGGATGGTGTGGGCCGGCAGGTCGCCATCGGCGATGGCGCAAAACACACAGCTCATGGGCTCTCCTTGTGTCTGCCCGCCATGCTGAGCGCCCGCTGGCCTGCACGCAAGAGCCGTCTCAGAGGCGCGGCTCGATGCGCAGGCGGCGATCACCACGGGCATCCAGACGGGTGTCGGCGTCGAAGCGCTCGTCACGGGCCATCATTTCGCGCAGGGTCGGCTCATCCTCTGCCGCGACGGCTGCCGGTCCGCCATGGCGGCCTTTCCACCAGCGCTCCAGCGGCCAGCGCAGGCCGGCGAAGGCCAGCCACACGGCGAAAGCGATCAAGCCGTAGATAGCCAGGTCGGCGACCGCACGCCAGGCGTTGTTGCCAACCTTGAACAGGACATCCAGCGCGGTGATGGCGATAGCCGGGGCAAACAGGTCCTTACCCGGGTCGACTATGGTCGGCGTCAGCAACAGCACAGCCACCAGCACGCGCAGCGGCTCGCGCAACCAGCGCCAGATCCAGCCGGTCATCTGGAACCACACCAGCAGGCAGCCGAGGGCGGAAACGGCATACACGCCCCAGGCAAGCAGATAGTCTTGTTCAGTCATGCGAGTTCATGCACAGGCCGGCAAACGGGCGCTTATGATAGCGACTTTTGCGCAACCCGGCGCCCCTGCTGTCGCCAGCCCCGCACCTTATCGAGATTACCCATGCCCAACGCCCCGATTGCCCGTCGCGAAGCCGCCGCAGATCCGTACCACTGGCTGGAACAGCGCGATGCCGCAGAGGTTCTCGGGCATCTGCAGGCGGAAAACGCCTACCTGGAAGCCGAGCTGGCCGACCAGGCTGAGCTGCGCGAACAACTGTTCGGGGAAATAAAAGGCCGCATCCGCGAGACCGACCTGTCGCTGCCCAGCCCCTGGGGCCCCTGGCTGTACTACCAGCGCACCACGGCGGGCGACGAATACCCGCGCCACTACCGCTGCCCACTCCCGGCCGACGGTTCGCTGACGGTGGACGAAAGCGCCGAACAGCTGCTGCTCGACCCCAACGCGCTGGCCGGCGGTGGCTACCTGTCCCTCGGCGCCTTCACCGTCAGCCCGGATCACCACCTGCTCGGTTACAGCCTGGATACCGCCGGCGACGAGATTTACCAACTGTTCGTCAAGGATCTGCGCAGCGGTACCATCACCACCCTGCCCTTCGACGACTGCGATGGCAGCCTGACCTGGGCCAACGACAGCCAGACCCTGTTCTTCGCCACCCTCGACGACACCCATCGCCCGCACCAGCTGCATCGCCACCGTCTGGGCCAGAACGGCGCCGAACTGGTGTTCGAAGAGGCCGACGGGCGCTTCTTCCTAAGCTGCTACCGCTCCAGCTCCGAGCGCCAGCTGATCCTGCTGCTGGGCAGCAAGACCACCAGCGAAGCCTGGGTGCTCGATGCCGAGCAGGCACAAGGTTCGTTCACCTGCCTGGCCCCGCGCGAGGAAGAGCACGAATACTACGTCGACCACGGCAAGCTGGATGGCGACTGGGCCTGGCTGATCCGCAGCAACCAGAGCGGCATCAACTTCGCCCTGTTCGTCGTCAAAGAGAGCAGTGCCGGTGCGCAGCAGCCGACCCGCAACCACTGGCGCGAACTGATCGCCCACGACCCGCAGCGCATGCTCGAAGGCGTGACCCTGAACCAGGACGCCTTTACCCTCAGCCTGCGGGTCGGCGGCCTGCCGATCATCGAAGTACACCCCCAGGGTGGCGCGCCCTACCCCGTGCAACTGCCGGATGCCGCCTACAGCCTCTACGTACAGGACAGCCTGGAATTCCACAGCCCAGTGATCCGCCTGCGTTACGAGGCACTGGGCCGCCCGGCCCAGGTACGCCAGCTGGAAATGGCCAGCGGCGCGCAGAAGGTACTCAAGCAGACGCCGGTGGAAGGCCCCTTCGACGCCGACGCCTACGAAAGCCGGCGCCTGTGGGCCACGGCCGGCGACGGCACCCAGGTGCCGATCAGCCTGGTCGCGCGCCGCGACGTGCTCGCCGCCGGCATGCCCGCCCCGCTCTACCTGTACGGCTACGGCGCCTACGGTGAGAGCCTCGACCCCTGGTTCTCCCATGCCCGCCTGAGCCTGCTGGAGCGCGGCTTTATCTTCGCCATCGCCCATGTGCGCGGTGGCGGCGAGCTGGGCGAAGCCTGGTACCGCGCCGGCAAGCTGGAACATAAACAAAATACGTTTGACGACTTTATCGCCTGCGCCGAACACCTGATCGCCGCGGGCCACACCTCGCCCCAGAAGCTGGCCATCAGCGGTGGCAGCGCCGGCGGCCTGCTGATCGGCGCAGTGCTCAACCAGCGTCCGCAGCTATTCGCCGCGGCCATCGCCGAAGTGCCCTTCGTCGACGTGCTCAACACCATGCAGAACCCCGACCTGCCGCTGACCGTCACCGAATACGACGAATGGGGCGACCCGCACCAGCCCGAGGTATTCGAGCGGATCAAAAGCTACGCGCCCTACGAGAACGTGAGCGCGCAGGCCTACCCGGCCATCCTCGCCGTGGCCGGCTACAACGACAGCCGCGTGCAGTACTGGGAAGCGGCCAAGTGGGTGGCCAAGCTGCGCGCCACCCGCACCGACAGCAACCTGCTGCTGCTCAAGACCGACCTCGGCGCCGGCCATGGCGGCATGAGCGGGCGCTACCAGGCGCTCAAGGACGTGGCCCTGGAATATGCCTTCCTGTTCAAGGCACTACGCCTGCTGTGAGCCTCTTATCGTCTGCGTCAGCTCGACAAAGGATTTATCGCATGCCGCATCTGCGCCTCGCCCTGCTGCTCCCCCTGCTCTGCACCGCCCTCGCGGCCCAGGCCCAGGTCTACACCTGGGTCGACGCCGATGGCCAGAAGCATTTCGGCAGCATGCCGCCGACGCCCGAACAGGCGGTGCAGCCGGTAGAAATCCGTGCCAGCTCCCTGGGCAATGCACAGCCAGCACCCACGCCTGAAGCCACCCCCACGAGCGAGGCCCTCGCAGCACCGAGCCCCAGCCCCCAGGCCAGCCAGAGCGAACACGCCGCACAAACGCCAACTCGCAAGATGTGCAGCGAAGCCGTGCGCTGGACCGGTATCGACCTGCCCAACCTCAAGGAGATCGCACTGGAGCGGCGGCGCCAGGGCAAGATCAACCAGAGCCAGTATCAGCAGGCCATGAAGGCACTCGACCAGGTCAAGGCCGAAGTCACAGTGCCCAACTGCCTGGCCAGCAGGGACAAGGACCAGCGCCAGTACGAATGCCTCGCCCAGGGGTTGGGCATCGCAGTCTGCTCGGGAGCCCTGAGCGAAGCGCTGAACAAGCTGTAATCACGCAAGGAACGCTCCATGCAGAATTTGCTCTACCGCTGGCTGCTCCTGGTCGGCCTCGGCCATGTCGTGCTCGGCGTGGCGCTGGCATTCACTGCCCAGCTGCCACTGGCCGACGCCTATTTCCAGCAGCTGTACGCCAGCTTCGCCGTCGAACCGGTGGCCACGCCGTACCACGACCTGCTGACCACTCTGGTGCGCCTGTTCGGCCCAACCGTGGCCAGCTGGGGGCTGCTGTTCACCCTGCTGGTACACCTCTATCGCCAGCACGGCCATGCCCTGATCAAGCCGGGACTGTTCGCCGCCCTGTTGCTGTGGTGCGTGCTGGACAGCGGCATTTCCCTGTACTTCGGCATCCTCGCCCATGCCTACCTGAACACGGCAGCGGCGCTGGCGATCGCCATTCCGCTGCTGCTCCTCAGAACCACTCCACCGGCCCCACCCCTCGTGCCCTTGCGCTACACCAACCAGCAACCGCTGCGAATCCTGCTGACCGGCGGCACCGGGTTTATCGGCCAACCGCTGAGCAATGCCCTGAGCCAGGCCGGCCATGAGGTGCTGATTCTGACTCGCAGCACAATCCCCGCCACCACTCGTTTTGTCGGGCGCATCTGCTACCTGAGCACTCTCGATCAAGTCAGTAGCGATGAGCGTATCGACTGCATCATCAACCTGGCCGGCGAACCTCTGGCACACGGTCGCTGGACGCAGCAGAAAAAAGCCGCTTTCCTCAGCAGCCGCCTGCAGATAACCAATGATCTGCGGCGCCTGGTAGAACGCCTGCAACACAAACCCGAGGTGCTGCTGAACGCCTCGGCGGTCGGTTATTACGGGCACCAGCAAGAAGAGCGACTGGATGAGCAGGCGACCCCCATTGACTGTTTCTCCCACCAACTCTGTAGCCAATGGGAGCAAGCCGCCCAGGCCTTCGAGCCACTGGGGCTGCGCGTCTGCCTGTTGCGTATCGGCATAGTGCTGGGGCGACATGGCGGGCCACTGCAGGAGCTGCGGCGCTCCTTCGACTGGGGACTGGCCACCCGCCTAGGCAATGGACGCCAATGGATGCCCTGGATTCATCTGCAAGACGTGCTGGATATCTGCGCCTTCCTGCTGAGCCGAACGGAGCTGCGTGGCGCCTTCAACGTCACCGCGCCCGAGCCGGTGCAACAAACCCACTTCAGTCGCACCCTGGGCCAACAGCTGAATTGCCTGCCACTGAACCTACCGATCCCGGCAAGCGCACTGCGCCTGCTGGTTGGTGAAATGGCCGATGAGATCCTCCTCAGCGGCCAGCGGGTGGTGCCAGGCAAGCTACTGGCTAGCGGCTATCAATTCGCCCATCCGAACCTGCCAGAAGCGCTGGCTGAACTGACGAGCTAGCGCAGACCGTCATTCGGCGCCAAAGAAAACGCCCGCGCGGACCAGTCCGGCGGGCGTCGGCAAGGCTTTTGGCCTTAGAGCATATGGTTCTTCTTGAACTGCTGGATGGTCGCGTCCGGGCGTTTCTCTTCCTTCTGCAGACCATAAACCACGGTCTTGCCATTCGGGCCGCCACCGATATCGGTGTAGCGGAAGATCGGCTCACCCAGCTTGATCATGTCCAGCATGTCGCCATAACGCTTGAACACGTAGATGGCGTCGTCCTGGCGCACTTCACCGTAGAACGGCGAGGCTGGCGGCTGAGCCACCTTGAGGAAGCGGTAGGCGGAAATCTTGTCCAGCGGCTTGCTGGCATCTTCGGCACGCAGAGCGAGGATCTGCTCCTGGCCGGTGGCGGCCTTCTCTTCCAGGGTACGCAGCACAGGCGCCTTGCCGGTGGTGAGGAAGTCCTGGAAAACCTGGTAGTCGTCGAAAACGTAGACCTGGGTTTCGGTACGCACCTGGTACCAATCCTCGTTGTCCAGCGCTACCGGCTTGGCCGCCTGCATGGGCGCCGCGCAGCCACCAAGGGTCGCGACCAGGATGGCGAAGGACAAGGGTTTGAGAAGGGACATGGCAATTCCTGTTGGCTGTTGTAGTGGCCACGCACGTTGCCGTAGTCGAATGACTGCTGAGAGACGATTTCATGGCAGTTGTATGACAGTCGCACAGCAAACTGCCGGGCGCCCCGCAACAGCTGGTTGCAGAGCCTTACCTGGCCCGTTCGAGGCTGTCCAGATCCTCCGCCGGGTGCGCACTGTTCTGCTCGCGCTGGTGCTGTAACTGCGGCAGAGGCTGATCCCTGGGCAACGGCTGCGGTGCGTTCAGTGGCTGGCGCTGCGATGGCGTGTTCAGCAACGGCGGGCTGGTGGCACTGCGCCCGAGCGGACGAACCTGCGGCTGGGCATAGGGTTGCGGCGTGGCCGTTCCGGCTGGCGGCGAACGCAGCAGGTCGGCGGCGCTCAGCCAACTGGCCGGAAACAACAGCAACGCGATGATCAGGGGAAAAATTCGCATGACAGGGCTCCAGCTCAGCGGGCTTTGGCTTTATTCTGGCAGCATCGGAACCCCAGCGTTCGCCACCCGACCACAGGCCCTGCCATGAGCACCAACCCCACCTACACCCTGTCGGCCAAAGCCGAAGCAGACTACCGGCAGAAAGCCCTGAAGATGTACCCGCACGTATGCGGTCGCTGTGCCCGCGAGTTCAGCGGCAAGCGCCTCAGCGAGCTGACCGTGCATCACCGCGACCACAACCACGGCAACAACCCGGCCGATGGCTCCAACTGGGAGCTGCTGTGCCTGTTCTGCCACGACAACGAACACTCGCGCTACACCGACCAGCAGTACTTCGCCGAAGGCTCCACCGCCAGCCCGCAAGCGGCCAAGACCACCTACAAAGCCTTTGGCGACCTGGCCAGCCTGCTGAAAAAGGACTAGTGGCAGGCACGACGCCAGGCGCATCCGTATAATCGCGCTCTTTTGCGCGAGCGCTACCGTGGCCAACAAACGATACAGCTGCATCGGCCTGTTCAACCCCAAGTCGCCGGAGAACGTCGGCTCGATCATGCGTGCGGCTGGCTGCTATGGGGTCAGCTCGGTGTTCTACACCGGCACCCGCTATGACCGCGCCAAGGACTTCGTCACCGACACCAAGAAGGTCCACCAGGACATTCCGCTGATCAATATCGACGACCTGCGCCGCATCGTGCCGCTGGGTTGCACGCCGGTGGCGGTCGAGCTGGTGGAAGGCGCCCGCGCCCTGCCCGACTACACCCACCCGGATCGTGCGCTGTACATCTTCGGCCCGGAAGACGGCTCGCTGGACAAGGAAATCCGCGACTGGTGCGGCGACGAGGTGGTGTACATCCCCACCAATGGCTGCATGAACCTGGCGGCCACGGTCAACGTGGTGCTCTATGACCGCCTGGCCAAAGGCAATAACACCCGCTCCGGGCCGCTGTTCTAGCGGGAGGTTCTGGTTGGGCTTCGGCGCTGCGCACCTCAACCCGACCTACGGCTTGAGCAGATCGGTATCCAGCACGTCCGAGGCGCGGCCCATGACGTTCTCGCTGACTTCGATGAAGTCCTTGGTGCTGACCTTGTCCATGCGCATCAGGCCACGGGTGACGTCGTCCAGCGAGTGCTGGTTGTTGCTGTTCTTGCGGATCTCGCGATCCAGCTCCTGCAGCAGCAGCACCGCGCGCGCGGTGATCGGCCCGGTGGACTCCTCGGTGCGCAGACTCTCGACCGGCTTGCTCCAGCCGATCAGCTTCTTGCGAATTTCCTGGTAGCGGTCCTCGCTCATGCCGCCGGCACGACGCATCAGCTCGATGGCGTAGTACTCGGCCAGGCCTTCGCTGATCCAGTCGCTGTTGTTGCTGTCCTTGATCCGGCTGAACACGTGGACCAGCTCATGCACCAGCGAACTGGTGCCGTTCTCGCTGACCAGCGGCCGCTCGCTGTGCATGAACAGCGAGTTGGATGCCGACAGGCCGCCGCGCCACATCGGGTCACCGGCGCCGACGATCAGCAGCTTGGCCGGGTCGCGCGGGAAAACCTGCTGCGCCTCGGGCCAGATGAAGGTCAGCAACGTCAGGATATCCATCCGCCGCATGCCCTCGCCCACCGGCGCGGCCACGGTCACGTCGGTGTCACCGAGCTTGGCGCGGCGGGTGCCGATCTTGCCGGCCAGGATCCAGCCAATCGGGCGGTCGAACTTGCGCGACGGGTTGTCGATGCGGAACTGGTTCTTGCCGATGCGCGGCCAGCCGGTTTCCACGCCATTCCAGCCCTTGGGCAATTCGAACTGCAGACGCGCCACCAACTCAACCTTGTCGTCCTTGACCAGACGCGCGCTGGGCACCAGGTCGTCGCCGCGCAGCAGGGCCCAGTCCGGGGTCATGCGCGCATCGAAACTGCCGGATTTGCGCGGGTGGCTGACCTTGACCTTGTAGTTCAGGGTCGACTTGCCCTTGCCGGGCAGCCAGGAGCCCTTCTGTTCACCGTCCTGCTGCCAGCTGCCATCGGCCTTGAAGTCGCTGTAGTAGCCCTTGTCGCCCAGGTCGAAGGTCAGGCTGCGTACGCCGTCGGCCTGCTCCAGGGTCAGGCTGACCTCGGCCTGCTCGCTCTCGGGGAGGAAGCGCACCTGGTAATCCAGATCGACTTTATTCGCGGCCCACACGGGCGCGCTGAGGCTCAGCAGGACAATCGACGAAAGCAGCTTGAGGCGGGCAGGCATTGGGTGGTGCTCCATGCGGGAACGAGTTCGGTGTTCGACCGGATCAGGACAGAAAAGCTCAACCGGCGCGAAAAATCAGGTGATCCTCCCAGTCATCTTCGGCCACGCTGTTTTCGCTGAGCATGCGCCCGGACTGGGAAATGCGTTCGTGGTGCACCGCCTCCGGATCGCCGCAAACCAGGTGGTGCCAGAGCGGCAGGTCCTTGCCCTCGCTGACCAGGCGATAGCCGCAGGTCGGCGGCAGCCACTGGAACTGGTCGGCCTGGGCCGGGGTGAGCTGGATGCAATCGGGCACCTGGGCACGGCGGTTTTCGTAGTCGCTGCAGCGGCAGGTCTTCAGATCGAGCAGTTTGCAGGCGATGCGCGTGTAGTAGACGCTGCCGTCCTCTTCATCTTCCAGCTTCTGCAGGCAGCACAGGCCGCAACCGTCGCACAGCGACTCCCACTCGTCCTGATCGAGCTGGGCGAGGGTTTTGCGTTTCCAGAAGGGTTCGACTTTGGCGGCCATGACTCGGTTTACTGGGCGGAAAAGGCCGGCAGTCTAGCCCCAAGGCCGATGCCGGCCAAGCGCTGGCGACTGGTGGTCAGTAGCCACGGGCGAAGTCGACCTGTCCGCGCAGCGTCTGGCCCTGCTGGTAACGCTGTAGGTTGTCGAGGAACAACTCGGCCATGGCGGCCGGGTCGGTAGGCGCCGAGCTGTGCCCGGTCAGCAGCAGGCGCGGCGCATCCCAGAACGGATGCCCGGGCGGCAAGGGTTCCTCGCGGCACACATCAATCACCGCGCCGGCCAGCAGGCCACCACGCAGTGCCGCCAGCAGGTCGCCATCGACCACCGCCACGCCGCGCCCGGCATTGATGAACAGGGCCTGCTCCGCCATCCGCGCGAACAGCGCCGCATCGTAGATATCGCGGGTCGCCGGGGTATCCGGCAACAG
This sequence comes from Pseudomonas sp., assembly GCA_051646165.1. Lineage (GTDB taxonomy): Bacteria > Pseudomonadota > Gammaproteobacteria > Pseudomonadales > Pseudomonadaceae > Aquipseudomonas. The sequence goes on from JBOFCR010000172.1 coordinate 43,941, forward strand.
GTTGAGCAGGCAATCGGCCCAGCCGGCCTGCTCGCCCAGCGCCGGCATGCCATGTACTTCGGCGAACGGCGCGATGACCCGTGGTTCGCGGGCGATGCCACGCAGCTCGACGCCGAACGGCGCGAGGAACTGCGCCACCTGCTGGCCAATATCGCCGGCGCCGACGATCAGCACCCGCAGACCACGCAGGCTGGACGGCAGCTGGTTGTCCCAACGCTGCTCGACCTGGCTACCCAGGCGCGCCAGCAGGCGACGGCGATGGGCCAGCAGGTAGGTCAGCACGTACTCGGCCATGACCTGGCCGAAGATGCCGACCGCGCGGGTCAGGTGGTAGTCCTGTGGCAGACCGGGCTGCAGCAGCGGCGTGATGCCGGCCCAGGTCGATTGCAGCCAGCCCGGCTTGTGGCCCGCGCGCAACAGCGGCAGGAGCAGGTCCGGCTGCCCCAGCCAGACCGGGCAATCCGCCGCGGCGCCGAGCAGCGCCTGCGGATCGTTGCCGGCGACCAGCTGCACCTGCGGCAGGGCCGCCTGCAGCAGCTCGGCGTAGCGGTCGTGGGCCTGTTCGGCGAGCAGGACGCGCATCAGACCGGGTCGTTGCGCCGCAGCAGTTCTTCCGGCAGGTGCTCGATGTAGTCATCCTCCGGCGGCGGCATCTGCAGGTGGTAGCCCTGCGTCTCGAGGTTCTCCAGCACCTTGTGGATGTCCTCGCGGGCCAGCGGCTTCTCCGGGCTCAGCACCAGGCTGAAAGCCAGTTGCGGCGTACCGAAAGCCGCCAGCAGCGGTTCGGGCACACGCTTGAGCTCATCGCTTTTGAGCACGTAGAGGTACATCTCGTTCTTGCGGGTGCTGCGGTAGATCGAACAGATTTTCTTCATTTCAGTTTTCCAGGGCCGCGAGCAACGCGTCACCCATCAATTCACGACGCCAGCCTTTGAGGTTGTCCGGCAGCTGGTAAGGGCCGTCCGGGTATCCGCTCTTGAGCAGGGCTTCCAGGGATTTCTTGCGCAGCATCAGTTCCGGGGCGATCTGCAGACGCTCGGCTTCGGCCTGGCCCACGGCCCGCAGCTGTTTCAGCAGCGCAGTGGATTCCAGCGGCAAGGGCTGAGGCAGCGCTTCCGGCCACTGCTCTGGCGGCAGGGAACCCGCTTCTTTGATCAGTGCCAGCAGGGTTTCGCCATCCTGGCGTACGGTCTTGGGATGCATCTCTTCGATGCGCGCCAGGGCCACCAGGTTGTCCGGCTGGGTTTTCGCCAGCGGCCACAGCGAATGCTCACGGATAATGCGGTTGCGCGGCTGGTTACGCGCCCGCGCCTGCCGTTCGCGCCAGGCGCACAGGGCACGCATGACCGCCAGTTGCTGGCGCGACAGCTTCCAGCCCAGCTTGGCCTCGCGGTACAGCTGATCCGGATCGGTCTCGCGGCGCAGATTGGCCACCAGTTCGGCGCCATCTTCCAGCACCCAGGCCTGCTTGTCGGCGGGCAGCTTGGGCTGCAGCACCTGATACAGCTCGGCGAGGTGCTGGGCATCCTCGGCGGCGTAGCTGATCTGGGTCGGCGACAACGGGCGCTGCAGCCAGTCGGAGCGGGTCTCGCCCTTGGGCAGCTCGATACCCAGCACTTCCTGCACCAGGCGCGAATAGCCCATGGAGAAGCCCAGGTTGAGGTAGCCGGCGGCCAGCTGGGTATCGAACAGTGGCACCGGCAGCCTGCCGGTCAGGCGCGAGAACACCTCAAGGTCTTCGCTGCAGGCGTGCAGCACCTTGACCACGGCCGGATCTTCGAGCAACGCGGCGAAGGCTGACCAGTCGCTGATCGTCAGCGGATCGACCAGGAAGGCCCGCTGGCCATCGCCCACCTGCAACAGGCCGGCGATCGGGTAGAAGGTGTCGACCCGCATGAACTCGGTGTCGAGGGCAACGAATGGCAGCTTGCGCCACTCGGCGCAATGACGCGCCAGGCTGGCGTCGTCGAGGATCCAGTGAATATCGATAGCCACGCGGCACTCCTTGGTAATGCCGCGCAGTATATATGCCCCACGCGCCCATCGGGCATCCGCCGGCTCGGCGACGATAGACGCGCCTGGCTTATGCACCGACATTCCGGCAGCCGTGACCACCCCTCTGCTGCCCGCCTTAACGCTGTACACTGCGGCCACCTCACCACAGGGAAGAACAACAATGAAGAAAGTCCTCGGCCTGCTGGCCCTGCTGATTGCCGCGACTGCCGGCTACCTGGCCCTCACCCCCAGCCCGATCGAGCCACTGGCCTGGCAACCGCCACCCGCGCCGCTGCTCACCGGCGCGCTGGAACCCAACGACACCCTGATGAAGGCCGAGCTGCTTGGCCAGGGCCAGATCCATGGCCCGGAAGACAGCGCCGTGGATGCCCAGGGCACTGTCTATGCCGGCCTGCATGACGGGCGCATCGTGCGCATCGGCGTCGACGGCAAGATCGACACCCTCGCCGCCACCGGCGGCCGCCCGCTGGGCATGGACTTCGACGCCCAGGGCAACCTGATCGTCGCCGACGCTTACAAAGGCCTGCTGCGCGTCAGCCCGCAAGGGCAGATCGAGGTGCTCGCCACCGAGGCCGACGGCGTGCCGTTCGCCTTCACCGACGACCTGGACATCGCCAGCGACGGGCGCATCTACTTCAGCGATGCCTCCAGCAAGTTCCATCAGCCGGACTACCTGCTCGACCTGCTTGAAGGTCGCCCCTACGGCCGCCTGCTGCGCTACGACCCGGCCACCGGCAAGACCGAGACCCTGCTCAAGGACCTGTACTTCGCCAACGGCGTGGCCCTGTCGCAGCACGAGGACTTCGTGCTGGTCAACGAGACCTACCGCTACCGCATCACCCGCTACTGGCTCAAGGGCGACAAGGCCGGCAGCCACGACGTGTTCATCGACAACCTGCCGGGCATGCCGGACAACCTGCAGGGCGACCGCGCCGGCACTTTCTGGGTGGCCCTGCCGACCCCGCGCAAGGCCGATGCCGACTTCCTGCAGAACCAGCCGTGGCTGAAGACGCAGATGGCCAAGCTGCCGCGCTCGATGTGGCCGAAGCCGAAGGACTACGGCTTTGCCATCGCCCTCAACGAACAGGGCCAGATCGTGCAAAGCCTGCATGACGCCAGCGGCACGCACCTGCGCATGGTCACCTCGGCCAAGCCGGTGGGCGATTACCTGTACTTCGGCAGCCTGAACAACGACCGCATCGGCAAACTGAAGATTCGCTAAACCATTAGGCAATGGAAAAGCCCGCCGATTGGCGGGCTTTTTATTGGCTATGTGTACCCATCATGTGTTGCATGGGGCTTGGCAGGTATGGATCGGC
>JBOFCR010000181.1:0-52509 GCA_051646165.1 Pseudomonas sp.
GGCGAGCAGGGCGCGCAGTTTCTCGAAGGGGTAGGGCTGCAGCTGAGTCAGGGCGTGGTTCATAACGTCTCTTTAGCGCATGCGGGGCGGGCGGCGCGGGGCCCGGCCGGGTTCAAATACTGATCGAGCCGAGGCTGACGGTCTCGCCGTTGGCCTGCGACAGTTGCTGGATGATGGCGTCCTGCAGGCGGGCGCACAGCTCGGGGTCGGACAACGGTTGGTTGTTGGCGTCGGTGATGAAGAACACGTCCTCCACGCGCTCGCCGAGCGTGGCGATCTTGGCGTTCTGCAGCGACAGGTCGAAATCCAGGAAGATCTTGCCGATCCGCGCCAGCAGGCCGGGGCGGTCCGGGGCGGTGATGTCCAGCACGGTGACCGGGCGCTGCGCGTCGTTGTGGATGGTCACCTGCGGCGCGAAGGCAAAGTGCTTGAGCTGGCGCGGCACGCGGCGCTGGATGATGTTCGGGTAGTCGTCCGGGTTCTTCAGCGCCTCGATCAGGCCATCGCGGATCTGCTTGATCCGCGCCGGGCTGTCGCCGATGCGTCCGCCGTCGGCATCCAGGACGATATAGGTGTCGAGGGTGAACTGGCTGGTGGAGGTGATCACCCGGGCGTCATGGATGTTCAGGTTGAGCTGGTCCATGGCGGCCACGGTCACGGCGAAGAAGTCGTGCTGGTCCGGGGCATAAATGAAGATCTGCGTCGCACCCTCGAACTCACGCTGGGCGGTTTCCTTGATCAGCACCAGCGGGCCGTTGCTGGTCGGGTGCTGGAGGATGGCCTCGGTGTGCCAGGCCACGTCGGCGGCGGTATGGCGCAGGAAGTAGTCGTCACCGAGCTGGCTCCACAGCTGCTCGGCGTCGTCCTGGTCGATGCCGCCGCGCACCAGGATGTCGATGGCCGAACTCTGCGTCTGGCGGATCTGTTCCTCGCGGTCCAGCGGGTTTTCCAGGCCACGGCGCAGGGCGCGCTTGGTCTCGGTGTAGAGCTGGCGCAGCAGGCTGGCGCGCCAGGAGTTCCACAGGCTGGGGTTGGTGGCGTTGATATCCGCCACGGTCAGCACGTAGAGGTAGTCGAGGCGGGTCTGGTCGCCAACCAGTTGGGCGAAGTCGAAGATCACCTGCGGGTCGGACAGGTCCTTGCGCTGGGCGGTGGTCGACATCACCAGGTGGTTCTGCACCAGCCAGACGATCAGGCGGCTGTCCCACACCGGCAACTGGTGACGCACGCAGAAGGCCTCGGCATCCACCGCACCGAGTTCCGAGTGGTCGCCGCCACGGCCCTTGCCAATGTCGTGGTAGAGCCCGGCCAGGTAGATCAGCTCGGGCTTGGGCAGCTTGTCGATGACCTTGCTGGCCAGCGGGAATTTCTCTGCCAGCTCCGGCCACTTGAGTTTGCGCAGGTGCTTGATCAGGTTGAGGGTGTGCGCATCGACCGTATAGATGTGGAACAGGTCGTGCTGCATCTGCCCGACTATGTGGCCGAACTCCGGCAGGTAGCGGCCGAGGATGCCGTAGCGGTTCATCCGCCGCAGGTTGCGGTGGATGCCCTGGGGCGACTTGAATAGTTCGATGAACAGGCTGGTGTTGCGGATATCGCTGCGGAAGTCGTCGTCGATCAGCTGCCGGCTGTCACGCAGCAGGCGGATGGTGTCGGCGCGCACGCCCTTGACCTCGGGGTGCTGGGCCATCAGCACGAAGATTTCGAGGATGGCGAACGGGGTGCGCTTGAACACGCCGGGGCTGGTCACTTCGAGATAGCCGTCGCGGGTCTGGAAGCGGCTGTTCAGCGGCTGCGCCGGGCCGATCTCGCCGGCACGCAGGATGACTTCCTCGAAGTGCTGGTTGATCAGGTCGGACAGCTCGGCGACGCCCATCACCACGCGGTAGTACTTCTGCATGAAACGCTCGACGGCCATCTTGCCGTCGCCGTCCTCGAAGCCGAGCAGGTCGGCAATCTTGCGCTGGTGGTCGAACAGCAGGCGGTCTTCGGCGCGGCCGGCGAGCATGTGCAGGGCGTAGCGCACCTTCCACAGGAACTCCTGGCTGGAGGCGAGCATGCTGTACTCGCTGTCGACCAGAAAGCCTTCCTTGACCAGCGAATGCAGGTTGAGGGTGGCGAGCTGGCGGCGGGCGACCCAGAGCACGGTCTGGATATCGCGCAGGCCGCCGGGCGAGCCCTTCACGTTGGGCTCGAGGTTGTATTCGGTGTCGTTGTACTTGGCGTGGCGGGCCTTCTGTTCCCTGCGTTTGGCCAGGAAGAAGTCCTTGCTCGGCCACATCTGCGAAGTGCTGGTGACCTGTTGCATGCGCAGGCGCAGGCGCTCGGGGCCGGCGATGGTGCGGCTTTCCATCAGGTTGGTGATCACCGTCAGGTCGGCGCGTGCTTCGTCGGCGCATTCGTCGACGCTGCGCACGCTCTGGCCGACTTCCAGTCCGATGTCCCAGAGCAGGGTAAGGAAGCCTTCGATGGGCGCGCGGAAAGTCTCGTGGTCGGCGCTGTCGAGGAGGATCAGCAGATCGATGTCGGACTTGGGGTGCAGCTCACCGCGACCGTAGCCGCCGACGGCCAGCAGGGCGATGTCGGCGTCCTCGCTCCAGTCGAAGCGCTTCCAGGCTTCCTGGAGGATCTGGTCGGCGAACCAGGCACGGTCTTCGATCAGGCGGCGGATGTCGCGGCCTTCGCGAAAGCGCCCGTCGAGTACGTCGCGGGCCTGCTTGAGGGCTTTCTTGAAGGCAGCGATGGGGCTGGACTTGAGCGCCAGTTCCGCCTGGAACTGGCCGCGATCAAACAACTCCGGGTCCATCTGCGGCATGCGTGCCTACCTTATATAGAGGAATGCTCAGGCGGAGGTGCGCGGCAGGGTGTCGTCGCTGCGCAGGGTGAGGATCTCGTAACCATCGGCGGTGACCAGCACGGTGTGCTCCCACTGGGCGGAGAGCTTGCGGTCCTTGGTGATGGCGGTCCAGCCGTCGCCGAGCAGGCGGGTTTCCGGGCGGCCCTGGTTGATCATCGGCTCGATGGTGAAGGTCATGCCTTCCTGGAGCTCGAAGCCGGTGCCGGCGCGGCCGTAGTGCAGGACTTGCGGCTCTTCATGGAACACTGCGCCGATGCCATGGCCGCAGTATTCGCGCACCACCGAGAAACCCTGTTTCTCGGCGTGCTTCTGGATCACTTCGCCGATATCGCCCAGACGTGCGCCCGGTTTGACCAGCTGGATGCCCTTGTACATGCACTCCTGGGTGACCTGAGCCAGCTTGACCGCCCACTCCGGCACCTTGCCGACCATGAACATCTTGCTGGTGTCGCCGTGGTAGCCGTCCTTGATCACGGTGACGTCGATGTTCAGCACGTCGCCATCCTTCAGCGGCTTCTCGTTGGGGATGCCGTGGCAGACCACGTGGTTGATCGAGGTACAGACCGACTTGGGGAAACCCGGGCGGCCCGGCGCGGCGCCGTAGTTGAGCGGGGCGGGGATGGCCTTCTGCACGTTGACGATATAGTCGTGGCAGATGCGGTCGATCTCTTCGGTGGTGACGCCGGGTTTGACGTGCTCGCCGATCATCTCCAGCACTTCGGCGGCCAGACGGCCGGCCACGCGCATCTTTTCGATTTCGGCGGGAGTCTTGATGGTCACGGTCATGCGGGCTCTCTCGGCGCCAGTGGCGCAAGGCGGAAACAGGAAAGACGGCGATTCTAGCAGAAAGCCGGGCCTTGGCGGCAGGGCGCCGGGGTGGGGTGTCGGTTCGGCGAGTGTTGCTCGCGCTAGCTCGGCGGGCGTTTCTGTGATATAAAATGCGCCGCTTTACGGGCTGCGTGCCTGTGAAGCACTAAACCCGCACACGTATCGACACGTTATCCTGGGTGCCCGCAAGGGTTGGATAGCGGGATGCGTGGAGGCCTAACCCGACTTACTCAAGGAACTATCATGTCCCAAGTCAATATGCGCGATATGCTGAAGGCCGGTGTGCACTTCGGCCACCAGACCCGTTACTGGAACCCGAAAATGGGCAAGTTCATTTTCGGCGCGCGCAACAAGATCCACATCATCAACCTGGAAAAAACCCTGCCGATGTTCAACGACGCTCTGTCGTTCGTTGAGAAACTGGCCTCGGGCAAAAACAAGATTCTGTTCGTCGGCACCAAGCGTTCCGCTGGCAAGATCGTGGCTGAAGAAGCTGCACGTTGCGGTTCGCCGTACGTCGATCATCGCTGGTTGGGCGGCATGCTGACCAACTACAAAACCATTCGCGCCTCGATCAAGCGTCTGCGCGACCTGGAAGTTCAATCCCAGGACGGTACCTTCACCAAGCTGACCAAGAAAGAAGCGCTGATGCGCTCCCGCGACCTGGAAAAACTGGATCGCAGCCTGGGCGGCATCAAGGACATGGGCGGTCTGCCGGACGCTCTGTTCGTCATCGACGTTGACCACGAGCGCATTGCTATCACCGAAGCCAACAAACTGGGTATCCCGGTTATCGGCATCGTCGATACCAACAGCAGCCCGGAAGGCGTTGACTACATCATCCCGGGTAACGACGACGCCATCCGCGCCATCCAGCTGTACATGGGTGCCATGGCCGACGCCGTGATCCGTGGCCGCGGCAACGCTGCTGGTGGCACCGACGAGTTCGTCGAAGAAGCTGCCTCCGAGGCCAGCGAAGGCTGATAGCGGGCGACCCATGTCACCCGTTGCGCAAGAAGGGGGCTAGGCCCCCTTTTTGCCACTTACGAATTTGTACCCGGTATCCGGGTTGATTGGTTGACTACCGATTCAAGAGGATCAAGAACATGGCAGAAATTACTGCAGCCCTGGTTAAAGAACTGCGCGAGCGCACCGGCGAAGGCATGATGGATTGCAAAAAGGCCCTGACCAAGGCCGGCGGCGACATCGAGAAAGCCATTGACGACATGCGCGCTTCCGGCGCCATCAAGGCCGCCAAAAAGGCTGGCAACATTGCCGCCGAAGGCGCCATCGCCATCAAGGACGACGGCAAGTCCGCCGTTCTGCTGGAAGTCAACTCGCAGACCGACTTCCTGGCTCTGCAAGACGACTTCAAAGCCTTCGTCGCTGCCAGCGTCGAACAGGCTTTCGCCGACAAGCTGACCACCGTAGAGCCGCTGATCGAAGCCCGTGAAGCTGATCGTCTGGTTCTGGTAGGCAAGACCGGCGAGAACGTCAACATCCGCCGTCTGGCGCGTGTTGAAGGCGACGTGCTGGGTTCCTACCTGCACGGCAACAAGATTGGCGTAGTTGTGGCCCTGAAAGGCGGCACCGTCGAGCTGGCCAAAGACATCGCCATGCACGTGGCGGCCAGCAACCCGGAATTCCTGCTGCCGACCCAAGTCTCCCCGGAGGCCATCGAGCGCGAGAAAAACGTGTTCCTTTCCCTGAACGAAGACAAGATGAAGGGCAAGCCTGCTGAAATCGTCGAGAAGATGATTGCCGGTCGCATCACCAAGTTCCTGGCCGAAGCCAGCCTGGTCGAGCAAGCCTTCGTCAAGGACCCGGAAATCACCGTCGGTGCTCTGGCCAAGAAAGCCGGCGCTGAAATCGTTTCCTTCACCCGCTTCGCGGTCGGTGAAGGCATCGAGAAGCCGGTCGACAACTTCGCTGACGAAGTTGCTGCTCAAGTGGCTGCTGCCAGCAAGCAGTAAGACGGTTCTACACTGTCGTACCGAAGAGGCTGCCCGCTTATGCGTGCAGCCTCTTTTGCAAAGCGCGAGGCATAATTGCCGGCGCGCCGCACCAATTCACCGGGCAGTGGTCTGACTGCCGGGTAAAAATAAGAAGCCTTCAGGCTTCGACTAGAAAACAACGCCGCAGGAGAGATACGCATGGCTCAGCAGGTGAGTGGTCGTCAACCTCGCTATAAACGCATTCTGCTCAAACTTAGCGGCGAAGCCCTGATGGGCTCGGAAGACTTTGGGATCGATCCGAAAGTGCTGGATCGCATGGCTCTGGAGGTCGGCCAGTTGGTCGGTATCGGCGTGCAGGTCGGTCTGGTGATTGGCGGTGGCAACCTGTTCCGTGGTGCGGCGCTGTCCGCTGCCGGGATGGATCGGGTTACCGGCGATCACATGGGCATGCTGGCCACCGTGATGAACGCCCTGGCCATGCGCGACGCGCTGGAGCGCTCGAATATCCCTGCCATCGTCATGTCGGCGATTTCCATGGTTGGCGTCACTGATCACTACGATCGGCGCAAGGCCATGCGCCACCTGAAAACCGGTGAAGTGGTGATCTTCGCGGCCGGCACGGGCAACCCGTTCTTCACTACCGACTCGGCCGCCTGCCTGCGGGCCATCGAGATCGACGCCGACATCGTGCTCAAGGCCACCAAGGTCGATGGCGTGTACACTGCCGATCCTTTCAAAGACCCGAATGCCGAGAAGTTCGAGCGCCTGACCTATGACGAGGTGCTCGACCGCAAGCTGGGGGTAATGGATCTGACGGCCATCTGCCTGTGTCGTGATCACCAGATGCCGCTGCGGGTTTTCAACATGAACAAGCCTGGCGCCCTGCTGAATATTGTGGTGGGTGGCGCTGAAGGCACGCTGATCGAGGAGAATGCACAATGATCAACGAGATCAAGAAAGACGCCCAGGAGCGCATGCAGAAAAGCCTGGAATCGCTGGGCCATGCCTTCAGCCGGATTCGTACCGGCCAGGCACACCCGAGCATTCTGGCTGGCGTGATGGTGCCTTACTACGGCGCCGACACCCCGCTGAACCAGGTAGCCAACGTCACCGTGAAAGATGCCCGTACCCTGCAGGTCGTGGCGTTCGAGCGCAGCATGCTGGCTGCCGTCGACAAGGCGATCCAGAGTTCCGGTCTGGGCTTCAACCCGACCAACCTGGGCGAGCTGCTGCTGATCACCATGCCGGCGCTGACCGAGGAAACCCGCAAGGGCTTCACCAAGCAGGCGCGTGCCGAGGCCGAGGGTGCCCGGGTTGCCGTGCGTAACATCCGTCGCGATGCCCTGGCCAGTCTGAAGGACCTGGTGAAGGAGAAGGAAATCAGCGAGGACGAGGAGCGTCGTGCTTCTGACGAAGTGCAGAAGATGACCGACAAGTTCGTCGCCGAGGTAGAAAAGGCCCTGGAAGCGAAAGAAACCGATCTGATGGCAGTCTGACGGTCCTTTCCCATGGCAAAGAGCAAGCAGGAAGCCCCGGCGATCGTGCCGCGTCACGTAGCCATCATCATGGATGGGAACAATCGCTGGGCGAAGAAGCGCCTGCTGCCCGGCGTGGCCGGGCACAAGGCGGGTGTCGATGCCGTACGTGCGGTGATCGAGGTCTGCGCTGAGGCCGGGGTCGAGGTACTGACCTTGTTCGCCTTCTCCAGCGAGAACTGGCAGCGTCCGGCGGAAGAGGTCGGTGCGCTGATGGAGCTGTTTCTCGGCGCGCTGCGCCGTGAGGCGAAGAAACTCAAGGATAATGCCATCAGCCTGCGCATCATCGGTGATCGCTCGCGCTTCCATCCGGAGCTGCAGGCGGCCATGCGCGAGGCCGAACAGGTCACTGCCGGTGAGAGTCGCTTCATCCTGCAGGTCGCGGCCAACTATGGTGGCCAGTGGGATATCGCCCAGGCCGCGCAGCGCCTGGCGCGCGATGTGCAGGCAGGGCATCTGCAGCCGGAAGACCTGACGCCCGAGCTGCTGCAGGGCTGTCTGTCTACCGGTGACCTGCCATTGCCGGACCTGTGCATCCGCACGGGTGGCGAGCACCGCATCAGCAATTTCCTGCTGTGGCAGCTGGCCTATTCCGAGCTGTATTTTTCCGACCTGTTCTGGCCGGATTTCAAACACGAGGCCATGCGCAAGGCGCTGGCCGACTTTTCTACCCGCCAGCGGCGCTTCGGCAAGACCAGCGAGCAGGTAGAGGCCGAGGCGCGTAACTGATGCTGAAACAACGGATCATCACGGCGCTGATTCTGCTGCCGATCGCTCTGGGTGGCTTCTTTCTGCTCGACGGCCCGCTGTTCGCCCTGTTTATCGGTGCGGTGGTGACCCTGGGTGGCTGGGAATGGGCGCGCCTGGCTGGTTTCGCCACGCAGCCGCTGCGGGTGGCGTATGCCGCCGTGGTCGCCGTGCTGCTCTATCTGCTCTACCTGACTCCGCTGCTGGCGCCCTGGTTGCTGGGCGCTGCAGTGCTCTGGTGGTTGCTGGCGACCCTGCTGGTGCTGGGCTATCCGGCTAGCAGTCGCTACTGGGGCGGGCTGCCGGGCAAGCTGCTGATCGGCCTGCTGATCCTGCTGCCGGCCTGGCAGGGCCTGGTGCTGCTCAAGCAGTGGCCGCAAGCGAACATGCTGATCATCGCGGTGATGGTGTTGGTGTGGGGTGCCGATATTGGTGCCTATTTCTCCGGCAAGGCCTTCGGCAAGCGCAAGCTGGCACCGCAGGTCAGCCCCGGCAAGAGCTGGGAAGGCCTGTATGGCGGGCTGCTGGCCAGTCTGCTGATTACCGCCGCCGTTGGCCTGCAGCAGGGCTGGCAGGGCAAGGGTTTCGCCCTGGCTCTGGCCGGTGCCGCGCTGGTGGTGCTGGTGTCGGTGGTGGGTGACCTGACCGAGAGCATGTTCAAGCGCCAGTCCGGGATCAAGGACAGCAGCAACCTGTTGCCCGGTCATGGCGGCGTGCTGGATCGTATCGACAGCCTGACTGCAGCCGTGCCGCTGTTCGCCGTGCTGCTCTGGCTGGCCGGCTGGGGCGCTGTGTGAGTCGTCCGCAACGGATCACCGTGCTGGGCGCGACCGGTTCGATCGGTCTCAGCACCCTGGACGTGATCGCCCGGCATCCCGAGCGCTATGAGGTCTTTGCCCTGAGCGGCTTCTCGCGCCTGCAGGAGCTGGAGCAGCTCTGCCGCCAGCATCGCCCGCAGTTTGCGGTGACCCCGGATGAGGCTTCGGCGGCTGCGCTGCAGAGTGCGTTGCGCGCGGCGGATGTGCCGACCGAGGTGCTGGCGGGTGCTCAGGCGCTGTGCGACGTGGCCGCGCATGCCGAAGTGGATGCGGTGATGGCGGCGATTGTTGGCGCAGCCGGCTTGCAGCCTACCCTGGCGGCGGTCGAGGCGGGCAAGAAGGTACTGCTGGCCAACAAGGAAGCGCTGGTAATGTCCGGCGACCTGTTCATTCAGGCGGTGCGCCGCAGTGGCGCGGTGCTGCTGCCGATCGATAGCGAGCACAACGCAATCTTCCAGTGCCTGCCCGGCGATTATGCGCGGGGGTTGGGTGCGGTCGGCGTGCGCCGTATCCTGCTGACCGCTTCCGGTGGGCCGTTCCGCGAGACGCCTCTGGCCGAACTGGAACAGGTCAGCCCCGAGCAGGCCTGCGCCCATCCCAACTGGTCGATGGGGCGCAAGATCTCGGTGGACTCGGCCAGCATGATGAACAAGGGGCTGGAGCTGATCGAGGCCTGCTGGCTGTTCGATGCCAGGCCGGCTCAGGTCGAGGTGGTGATCCACCCGCAGAGCGTGATTCATTCGCTGGTTGACTATGTGGATGGCTCGGTGCTGGCGCAGCTGGGCAACCCGGATATGCGTACGCCCATCGCCCATGCACTGGCCTGGCCCGAGCGGATCGCTTCCGGGGTGGCGCCGCTGGACCTGTTCGCCGTGGCGCGCCTGGATTTTCAACGCCCGGACGAGCAGCGTTTTCCCTGTCTGCGTCTGGCGCGCCAGGCTGCCGAGGCTGGCGGCAGCGCGCCGGCACTGCTCAATGCGGCCAATGAAGTGGCGGTCGCGGCCTTTCTCGAGCGGCGCATCCGCTTCCCTGAGATCGCGCGTATCATCGACGAAGTATTGAATAGCGAGGCGTCGGCAGCGGTCGAAAGCCTCGATGCCGTGCTGGCAGCCGATGCGCGGGGGCGTTCCCTGGCCGGCCAATGGTTGAATCGCCACGGGCGCTGAGCCCGGAGGAAGACGATGAGCGCGATCTACATGTTCTTCGGCACCCTGATAGCCCTCGGGGTGCTGGTGACCTTCCACGAGTTCGGCCACTTCTGGGTGGCGCGGCGCTGTGGGGTCAAGGTGCTGCGCTTCTCCGTGGGCTTCGGTAGTCCACTGCTGCGCTGGCATGACCGTCAGGGCACCGAGTTCGTCCTGGCGGCTATCCCGCTGGGCGGCTACGTCAAGATGCTCGACGAGCGTGAAGCCGAAGTGCCGGCCGAGCAGCTCGAGCAGGCCTTCAATCGCAAGCCTGTCGCTCAGCGCATCGCCATAGTGGCGGCCGGGCCGATTGCCAACTTCCTGCTGGCCATCCTGTTCTTCTGGTTTATTGCCATGCTTGGCAGTGAGCAGGTGCGCCCGGTGATTGGCCAGGTTGCACCAGGCAGCATTGCGGCCAGTGCGGGTCTGCAGGCCGGGCAGGAAATCATCGCTGTCGACGGCGAGCCGACCGGCGGCTGGGCGGCAGTCAATCTGCAGCTGGTCCGGCGCTTGGGCGAAAGCGGCAGTATCGAGTTGCGTGTGCGCGAACCTGCTTCGACCCTGGAAAGCACCCATCAGCTGCGGCTGAATGACTGGCTGAAGGGGGCCGACGAGCCAGATCCTATCGATTCGCTGGGGATTGCCCCGTGGCGCCCTGCGGTCGATCCGGTCGTCAGCGAGGTCGATCCGGATGGTCCCGCATATGCCGTTGGCGTGAAGCTGGGTGATCGCCTACTGGCGCTCGATGGCCAGGTGCTGGATGAGTGGCAGCAGGTTGTCGAGCGGGTGCGCGTGCGTCCGGGCGAGCAAGTGATGCTGCGCTTGCAGCGCGATGGTCAGGTGCTGGAGCTGCCGTTGACCCTCGCTGCGCGTGGCAAGGTCGGTTATCTGGGGGTTGGCGTCAAAGGTGGCGAGTGGCCGCCCGAGATGCTCCATGAGGTGAGTTTCGGCCCCCTGGATGCAGTGACTGAAGGCCTGCGCCGTACCTGGCAGATGACCGTCTTGACCCTTGATTCTCTGAAGAAAATGCTCTTCGGCGAGCTCTCGGTAAAAAACTTGAGCGGGCCGATAACCATTGCTAAAGTGGCGGGCGCTTCGGCCCAGTCCGGCGTAGGAGAGTTTCTCAACTTCCTCGCCTACCTGAGCATCAGCCTTGGGGTTCTCAATTTGTTGCCCATCCCCGTTCTGGATGGGGGGCATTTGCTGTTTTACCTGGTCGAGTGGGCGCGTGGTCGTCCATTGTCCGAGCGGGTCCAGGGGTGGGGTATCCAGATTGGCATCAGTCTGGTGTTGGGGGTCATGTTGCTGGCGCTGGTCAATGACCTGAGCCGCCTGTAACGAATGCTGAATTCCGAAATCTGCCGCGTATTGCGGCAGTTTCTTTATTGTCAGTTGGAATAAGAAAGGACTTCATGAAACGTCTGCTGCTACCTGCGGTTCTCGCCGCGCTGATGATCGCCGAAGTTCACGCCGAGTCCTTCACCATCACAGATATCCGGGTCAACGGCCTGCAGCGGGTGTCCGCCGGCAGCCTGTTTGGCGCCTTGCCGTTGAACGTGGGCGATCAGGCGGATGATCGCCGCCTGGTCGATGCGACCCGCTCGCTGTTCAAGACCGGCTTCTTCCAGGATATCCAGCTGGGTCGTGATGGCGATGTGCTGGTGATCAGCGTGATCGAGCGTCCCTCGATCTCCGGCATCGAGATCGAAGGCAACAAGGCGATCACCACCGAAGACCTGATGAAGGGTCTGCAGCAGTCCGGCCTGTCCGAAGGCGAGATCTTCCAGCGCGCCACCCTCGAAGGTGTGCGTAACGAACTGCTGCGCCAGTACGTGGCCCAGGGTCGTTATTCGGCCGAGATCGAAGCGGAAGTGATTCCGCAGCCGCGCAACCGCGTCGCGCTGAAAATCAATATCAACGAAGGCTCGGTCGCCGCCATCCAGCACATCAACGTGGTGGGCAACAGCGTCTTCCCCGACGAAGACCTGGTTGGTCTGTTCGAACTGAAGACCAGCAACTGGCTGTCCTTCTTCAAGAACGACGACAAGTATGCCCGCGAGAAACTGTCCGGTGACCTGGAGCGTTTGCGCTCCTACTACCTGGACCGCGGCTACATCAATATGGATATCTCCTCGACCCAGGTATCCATTACCCCGGACAAGAAGCACGTCTATGTCACCGTCAACGTCGACGAGGGCGAGAAGTACAGCGTGCGTGAGGTCAAGCTGTCCGGTGACCTGAAAGTGCCGGAAGAAGAGATCAAGAAGCTGCTGCTGGTTAAGGAAGGGCAGGTGTTCTCGCGCAAAGTGATGACCACCACCTCCGAGCTGATCACCCGTCGCCTGGGTAACGAAGGCTATACCTTCGCCAACGTCAACGGCGTGCCGCAGCCTCACGACGAAGACCACACCGTATCGATCATGTTCGCGGTCGACCCGGGCAAGCGTGCCTACGTCAATCGCATCAACTTCCGTGGCAACACCAAGACCGAAGACGAAGTGCTGCGTCGCGAAATGCGCCAGATGGAAGGCGGCTGGGCTTCGACCTACCTGATCGACCAGTCCAAGACCCGCCTCGAACGTCTGGGCTACTTCAAGGAAGTCAACGTCGAGACCCCACAAGTGCCGGGTACCGACGATCAGGTTGACGTCAACTACAGCGTCGAAGAGCAGGCCTCCGGCTCGATCACCGCCAGTGTCGGTTTCGCCCAGAACGCTGGTCTGATTCTGGGTGGCTCGATCAGCCAGAACAACTTCCTGGGGACCGGTAACAAGGTCAGCCTCGGCCTGAGCCGTAGCGAATACCAGACCCGCTACAACTTCGGTTTCGTCGACCCCTACTGGACGCCGGACGGTGTCAGCCTGGGTTACAACGCCTTCTATCGCACCACCGACTATGACGAGCTGGATACCGACGTATCGAGTTACTCGGTCGACAGCTTGGGCGCAGGCATCAGCATCGGTTATCCGATCAGCGAAACCTCGCGTCTGACCTATGGCCTGACCGTGCAGCAGGACTCCCTGGATACCGGCTACTACACGGTCGATGAAATTCTCGCGTTCCTGGATACCGAGGGTGACAACTTCCTCAACTTCAAGGGTTCCATCGGCTGGTCCGAGTCGACCCTGAACCGCGGCACCATGGCCACTCGTGGCCACTCGCAGAGCTTGGTGCTCGAATCGACCCTGCCGGGCAGCGACCTGTCGTTCTTCAAGGTCGACTACCGTGGCCAGGTGTTTGCTCCGCTGACTCAAAGCACGGCGCTGCGCTTCCATACCGAGCTGGGTTACGGCGACGGTTACGGTTCGACCGATGGTCTGCCGTTCTACGAAAACTACTATGCCGGTGGTTTCAACTCGGTGCGTGGTTTCGAAGACAGCACCTTGGGTCCGCGCAGTACGCCGAGTGTTGCGCGTAATGCCGATGGCAGTGTGGTAGGTACCGGCGCCGAAGGTTCGGGCCCTGGTGTCGACGGTCGCTACACCGATGATCAGGACCCGGTTGCCTACGGTGGTAACGTACTGATCCAGGGCGGCGTGGAATACCTGTTCCCGCTGCCGTTCATCAAGGATCAGCGCTCGCTGCGTACCGTGCTGTTCTGGGACGTGGGTAGTGTGTTCCTGGCCGATTGCCCGGCCAAGACTGCCTCCACTCCTTACATGAGTACCTCGAACTGCGGCAGTATCGATGCGAGTAATCTCGCCAGCTCCGTTGGCGTGGGCCTGACCTGGGTTTCCGCGCTGGGCCCGCTGAGCTTCAGCCTGGCGGCGCCGGTGAAAAAGCCAGAGGATTCGGATCCGCAGGTATTCCAGTTCTCCCTGGGTCAGACCTTCTAATTGCTTGATAGATGACAACAGTGTTTGTTGCAGGAGTTTCATTGTGCGTAAGTTGACTCAACTGGTTCTTCTGGCCGCTGCCCTGGTGGCGACCCCGGCATTCGCCGAAATGAAAATTGCGGTAATGAACTACCAGATGGCCCTGCTCGAGTCGGGTGCCGCGAAGAAATATGCCGTGGACGCCGAGAAGAAGTTCGGCCCGCAGCTGAACAAGCTGAAGCAGCTGGAATCCGACGCCAAGCGCATCCAGGATCGTCTGGTCAAGGAAGGCGAGAAGCTGCAGCAGGCCGAGCGTGAGCGTCTGGAGCTTGAATTCAAGCAGAAAGCCCGTGATTTCCAGTTCCAGTCCAAGGAACTGAACGAAGCCAAGGCCATTTCCGATCGCGAAATGCTCAAGCAGCTCAAGCCGAAGCTGGACAAGGCTGTCGAGGAAGTGATCAGCAAAGGCAATTTCGACCTGGTGCTCGAGCGTGGTGCGGTGGTGGATGTCAAACCCCAGTACGACATCACCCGTCAGGTCATTGAGCGCATGAATTCGCTGCGCTAACCATGAGCGCAACGATGTTTACTCTCGGTCAACTGGCCGAGCGCCTCGGCGCCACCCTGCGTGGCGCTGCAGACAAGCCGATCCGCGGTCTGGCGACCCTGCAGGACGCCGGTCCGGATCAGCTCAGTTTTCTGGCCAACGCGCAGTACCGCAAGTTCCTTGCGGAAACCCGCGCTGGCGTGCTGCTGCTCACCGCCGCCGATGCCGAAACCTATGCCGGCGATGTGCTGGTGGTGGCCAATCCCTACCTGGCCTTTGCCCAGCTGTCCCATTTGTTCGATCGCAAGCCGGTAGCGGCGGCGGGTATTCACCCGACGGCGGTGATTGCGGCTGACGCGCAGATCGACCCGAGTGCCAGTGTCGGCGCCTATGCGGTGATCGAGAGCGGTGCGCGGATCGCGGCTGGTGTGACCATCGGTGCGCAGTGCGTAATCGGTGCGCGCAGCGTGGTGGGCGAGGGTGGCTGGCTGGCGCCGCGCGTGACCCTGTATCACGACGTGATCATCGGCAAGCGTGTGGTCATCCAGTCCGGTGCCGTGCTGGGTGGCGAGGGTTTCGGTTTCGCCAACCAGAACGGTATCTGGCAGAAGATCGCGCAGATCGGCGGCGTACAGCTGGGCGACGATGTCGAGATCGGTGCTAACACCACCATCGACCGTGGTGCCCTGGCCGATACCCTGATCGGTAATGGCGTGAAGCTGGATAACCAGATCATGATCGCGCACAACGTGCAGATCGGCGATCACACTGCCATGGCCGGTTGTGCCGGGATTTCCGGCAGCACCAAGATCGGCAAGCACTGCATGATCGCCGGCGGCGTGGGCATGGTGGGGCACATCGAGGTGTGCGACAACGTGTTCGTCACCGGCATGACCATGGTCACCCGTTCGATCACCGAGCCTGGGGCATACTCCTCGGGCACCGCGATGCAAACTGCTGCCGATTGGAAGAAGAGTGCCGCGCGCATTCGCCAATTGGACGATATGGCACGCCGCCTGCGCGACATGGAAAAGCGCCTGGCTGCCGTGACCCCGGGCGCCGATGCCTCATCAGATGCCTGACCCACGTCTGACGCACGTCCCCAATCTTTAGAACAGGCTTTCCGTACATGATGGACATCAACCAGATTCGCGAATACTTGCCGCATCGTTACCCGTTCCTGCTGGTGGACCGGGTGGCGGAGCTGGATCTCGAGGGCAAGAGCATTCGTGCTTACAAGAATGTCAGCATCAATGAGCCGTTCTTCAACGGGCATTTCCCCGAGCACCCGATCATGCCGGGCGTGCTGATCATCGAGGCCATGGCCCAGGCAGCCGGGATTCTCGGCTTCAAGATGATGGATCTGAAGCCCTCCGACGGTACCCTGTATTACTTTGTCGGTTCCGACAAGCTACGCTTTCGCCAGCCAGTGGTGCCGGGGGACCAGTTGGTTCTCGAGGCCAAATACCTGAGCAGCAAGCGCAGCATCTGGAAGTTCGAGTGCAAGGCCAGTGTCGATGGCAAGGAAGTCTGCTCGGCGGAAATCATCTGTGCGGAACGCAAACTATGAGTTTGATTGACCCTCGCGCCATCATCGATCCGTCGGCCAAGCTGGCGGATGACGTTCAGGTCGGCCCCTGGTCGATCATCGGAGCGGATGTGGAAATCGGCGAGGGTTCGATAGTCGGCCCGCACGTGGTGCTCAAGGGGCCGACGCGCATCGGCAAGCACAACCATATCTTCCAGTTCTCCTCGATCGGCGAAGACACTCCGGACCTGAAGTACAAGGGCGAGGCGACCCGCCTGGTGATTGGCGATCACAACGTGATCCGCGAGGGTGTCACCATCCATCGCGGCACCGTGCAGGATCGCTCGGAAACCACCATCGGCGATCACAACCTGCTGATGGCCTATGTGCACGTCGGCCACGACAGCGTGATCGGCAACAACTGCATCCTGGTCAACAACACCGCGCTGGCCGGTCATGTGCACATGGACGACTGGGCGATCCTCTCCGGCTTCACCCTGGTTCACCAGTTCTGCCGCATCGGTGCGCACAGCTTTTCCGGCATGGGCACGGCGATCGGCAAGGACGTTCCGGCCTATGTCACGGTGTTCGGCAACCCGGCCGAGGCGCGCAGCATGAACTTCGAAGGCATGCGTCGGCGTGGCTTCAGTGCCGAGGCGATCCAGGCCCTGCGCCGCGCCTACAAGGTGGTCTATCGCCAGGGCCTGACCGTCGAGCAGGCGCTGGCTGAGCTGGCCGAGTCGGCCGCGCAGTTCCCCGAAGTGGCGGTGTTCCGTGACTCGATCCAGGCCTCGACCCGCGGCATTACCCGCTAAGCCATGGCAGTCCCTCTGCGTATCGCGCTGGTGGCTGGCGAGGCCTCCGGCGACATTCTCGGCGCCGGCTTGATGCAGGCGCTCAAGCTCCAGCATCCGCAGGTCGAATTCATCGGCATCGGTGGGCCGCGCATGGAAGCCGAGGGGCTGCGTTCCTACTTCCCCATGGAGCGCCTGTCGGTGATGGGCCTGGTCGAAGTGCTTGGCCGCCTGCCGGAGCTGTTGTCACGCCGCAAGCGCCTGATCCAGACCCTGATTGCCGAACAGCCAGACGTGTTCATCGGTATCGATGCCCCGGACTTCAACCTGACCCTCGAACTCAAGTTGCGCCAGGCTGGGATCAAGACCGTGCACTACGTCAGCCCGTCGGTCTGGGCCTGGCGGCAGAAGCGCGTGCTGAAGATCCGCGAAGCCTGTGACCTGATGCTGACCCTGTTTCCCTTCGAGGCGCGCTTCTACGATGAGCACCAGGTGCCGGTGCGCTTCGTCGGCCATCCGCTGGCCAACACCATTCCGCTGCAGGCCGATCGCCAGGTCGCGCGCGAGGCATTGGGGCTGGAGGGCGATGCGCCCGTGGTCGCTTTGCTACCCGGTAGTCGTGGCGGCGAAGTGGCGCGCCTAGGCGCCTTGTTTCTGGATGCCGCCGAACGCCTGCGCGCACTGCGTCCGGGTGTGCGCTTCGTGCTGCCATGCGCCAGCCCCGAGCGGCGTATCCAGCTGGAAGAAATGCTCGGCGGCCGCGACCTGGCGCTGAGCCTGCTCGATGGCCGCTCCCACGAGGCGCTGGCCGCCTGCGATGCGGTGCTGATCGCCTCCGGTACGGCCACCCTCGAAGCACTGCTGTACAAGCGGCCGATGGTGGTGGCGTACAAGGTGGCGCCGCTGACCTACCGGATTCTCAAGCGTCTGGTGACCAGCCCGTACATTTCCCTGCCCAACCTGCTGGCCGAGCGTCTGCTGGTGCCGGAGCTGATCCAGGATGCCGCCACCCCGGATGCTCTGGCGCAGACCCTGGCACCGTTGCTGGATGACGGCGCGGTGCAGACCGAAGGTTTCGACGTGATTCACCGCGCCCTGCGTCACGACGCCTCGACCCAGGCCGCCGAAGCGGTGCTGGCCCTGGCAGGGCGTGCCTGATGCAGCTCGGTCTGGATTTCAGCCTGGTCGAGGAGCTGGTCGCCGGCGTCGACGAAGTCGGTCGTGGCCCGCTCTGTGGCCCGGTGGTCACCGCTGCGGTGATCCTCGATCCGGCGCGGCCGATCCTCGGGCTCAATGACTCGAAGAAGCTCACTGAAGCGCGCCGCGAGAAGCTGTTCGACGAGATTCGCGAAAAGGCCCTGGCCTGGTGCATCGCCCGTGCCGAGGTGGAAGAGATCGACCGCCTGAATATCCTCCACGCCACCATGCTGGCCATGCAGCGCGCGGTAGAAGGGCTCAGCGTGACGCCGCGCCTGGCGCTGATCGATGGCAATCGTTGCCCGAAGCTGGCGGTGCCCAGTGCGCCGGTGGTCAAGGGTGATAGCCAGGTGCCGGCCATCGCCGCCGCCTCGATCCTGGCCAAGGTCAGTCGTGACCGCGAGATGCAGGAAATGGAGCTTCTCTATCCTGGCTACGGCATTGGCGGGCACAAGGGCTACCCCACGCCGGTGCACCTGGAGGCGCTCAAGCGCCTGGGCGCCACACCGATCCATCGGCGCTCCTTCGCGCCGGTGCGCAATGTGCTGGAAGGGATCGAATAAGCGCCGCGCGGCTCGTTCGCAAGCTGTTGTTTAACTCGGGGCCCGGTACAATCCGGGCCTTATTGTTTTCGTGTTCTGTACGGGATTGTCATGACCGCCACCTTCGTCCATCTGCGCCTGCACACCGAGTTTTCCCTGGTCGATGGGCTGGTGCGGGTCAAGCCGCTGGTCAAGGCGGTAACCGCTGCCGGCATGCCGGCCGTGGCCGTCACCGACATGAGCAACATGTGCTCGCTGGTGAAGTTCTACAAGGCGGCGCAAGGCGGCGGGATCAAGCCTATCTGCGGCGCCGACATCTGGCTGGCCAGCGACCTGGAAGACGGCCCGCTGACGCGCATGACCCTGCTGGCGATGAATGCCAGGGGCTATCGCAATCTCACCGAGCTGGTCTCGCGTGGCTGGAGCGACGGGCAGAGCAACGACCTGGTGATCATCCAGCGCGACTGGGTGAAGGAAGCGGCCGAGGGCCTGATCGCCCTGTCCGGCGCCCGTGACGGTGAGATCGGGCATGCCCTGCTGGCCGGCGAACAGGCTCGCGCCGAGGCGCTGCTGGCCGAGTGGCAGGCGGTCTTCCCCGAGCGCTTCTACCTCGAGCTGCATCGCTGCAACCGCATCAACGACGAAGAGCACGTGCATGCCGCCGTGGCCCTGGCCGAGCGCTGCGGCGCGCCGCTGGTGGCGACCAACGATGTGCGCTTCCTCAAGCAGGGCGACTTCGAGGCCCACGAGACCCGCGTATGCATTGGCGAGAGTCGCACCCTGGATGACTCGCGCCGGCCGCGCATCTATTCCGACCAGCAGTACCTGAAGACTCCGGCGGAAATGGCCGAGCTGTTCAGCGATATCCCCGAGGCGCTGCAGAACACCGTCGAGATCGCCAAACGCTGCAATATCGAAGTGCAGCTGGGCAAGTACTTCCTGCCGGACTTCCCTGTGCCGGAAGGCATGACCATCGACGAGTACTTCCGCAAGGTCTCCTTCGACGGCCTGGAAGAGCGCCTGGCGGTGCTCTGGCCGAAAGAGACCACGCCCAACTACGAAGAAAAACGCCAGGTCTATATCGATCGGCTGAATTTCGAGCTGGATATCATCATCCAGATGGGTTTCCCCGGTTACTTCCTGATCGTGATGGACTTTATCCAGTGGGCCAAGAGCAACGGCGTGCCGGTCGGCCCAGGCCGGGGTTCGGGCGCCGGTTCGCTGGTGGCCTACGTGCAGAAGATCACCGACCTCGACCCGCTGGCCTACGACCTGCTGTTCGAACGTTTCCTCAACCCCGAACGCGTCTCCATGCCCGACTTCGACGTCGACTTCTGCATGGATGGCCGCGACCGGGTGATCGACTACGTGGCCGAGAAATACGGGCGTAACGCGGTAAGCCAGATCATCACCTTCGGCACCATGGCGGCCAAGGCGGTGGTGCGCGACGTGGCGCGGGTGCAGGGCAAGTCCTACGGCCTGGCCGACCGCCTGTCGAAGATGATCCCCTTCGAGGTCGGCATGACCCTGGAGAAAGCCTTCGAGATGGAGGAGCCGTTGCGCGACTTCCTCAAGGTCGACGAGGAAGCGGCGGAAATCTGGGAGATGTCGCTCAAGCTCGAGGGCATCTGCCGCGGTACCGGCAAGCACGCCGGGGGCGTGGTGATCGCGCCGACCAAACTCACCGACTTCTCGCCGATTGCCTGCGATGAAGAGGGCGGCGGTCTGGTCACCCAGTTCGACAAGGACGACGTGGAGGCGGCCGGTCTGGTCAAGTTCGACTTCCTCGGCCTGCGCACCCTGACCATCATCAAATGGGCGATGGAGACCATCCATCGCATCCAGAAGCGAGACGGCGCCTCGGACGAGGAACTGATCAACATCGACTTCATCCCGCTGGACGACAAACCGACCTACGCGATGCTGCAGAAGGCCGAGACCACGGCCGTATTCCAGCTTGAATCGCGCGGTATGAAAGAGCTGATCAAGAAGCTCAAGCCGGACTGCCTGGAAGACATGATCGCCCTGGTGGCGCTGTTCCGTCCCGGCCCGCTGCAGTCGGGCATGGTGGACGACTTCATCAACCGCAAGCACGGTCGCGAGCAGCTCTCCTACCCGCACCCGGACTACCAGTACGCGGGTCTGGAGCCGGTGCTCAAGCCCACCTACGGCATCATCCTGTATCAGGAACAGGTGATGCAGATCGCCCAGGTCATGGCCGGCTACACCCTCGGCGGTGCGGACATGCTGCGCCGCGCCATGGGCAAGAAGAAGCCCGAGGAGATGGCCAAGCAGCGCGGCGGTTTCATCGAAGGTTGTGCCAGCAACAACATCTCGGCGGACCTGGCGGGCAACATCTTCGACCTGGTGGAAAAGTTCGCCGGTTACGGCTTCAACAAATCCCACTCCGCCGCCTATGGCTTGGTGTCCTACCAGACCGCCTGGCTCAAGGCGCACTACCCGGCGCCGTTCATGGCGGCGGTGCTGTCGGCGGATATGCACAACACCGACAAGGTAGTGACCCTGATCGAAGAGTGCCGCAGCATGAAGCTGCGCATCGACGCGCCGGACGTCAACACCTCGGAATTCAAGTTCACTGTCAACGACGATGGCCGCATCGTCTATGGCCTGGGTGCGATCAAGGGTGTGGGCGAGGGCCCGGTCGAGGCCATCGTCGAGTGCCGCAATGAGGGCGGGCCGTTCAAGGACCTGTTCGACTTCTGCAACCGGGTCGACCTCAAACGCATCAACAAACGCACCCTCGAGGCGCTGATCCGCTCCGGTGCGCTGGATCGCATGGGGCCGTACTTCCACGACGAGCTCAAGGCCTACCAGGCCAATATCGACCGCAACCGCGCCGTGCTGCTGGCGGCCATGGAAGAGGCGGTGCAGGCGGCCGAGCAGACCGCGCGCAGCCACGACAGCGGGCATATGGACCTGTTTGGTGGGGTGTTCGCCGAGCCGGAGCTGGATATCTACGCCAACCACCGGCGCGCCAAGGAGCTGTCGCTCAAGGAGCGCCTGAAAGGCGAGAAGGACACCCTGGGCCTGTACCTCACCGGTCACCCGATCGACGAATACGAGGGCGAGGTACGCCGCTTCGCCCGCCAGCGCATCATTGACCTGCGCCCGGCGCGTGAGTCGCAGACCATCGCCGGCCTGATCGTGGCTTTGCGGGTGATGAAGAACAAGAAGGGCGACAAGATGGGCTTCATCACCCTCGACGACCGCTCCGGGCGGATCGAGGCTTCGCTGTTCGCCGACGCCTTCGCCAGCAACCAGGCCTTGCTGCAGAGCGATGCGCTGGTAGTGGTCGAAGGCGAAGTGAGCAACGACGAGTTCTCCGGCGGCCTGCGCCTGCGCGCCAAGCGGGTGATGAGCCTGGAAGAGGCGCGCACCGGCCTGGCCGAGAGTCTGCGCCTGCGTATTGGCCACGAGGCGCTGCAGGGCGACCGTCTGCGCTGGCTGGCGGAGCTGTTCGGCAAGTATCGCGGGGCCTGCCCGCTGACCCTGGACTACAGCGGTAGCGAAGCCAAGGCACTGTTGCAGTTCGGCGAGCAGTGGCGCATCGATCCGGCCGACGGTCTGATCCAGACCCTGCGTGACCAGTTCGGCAAAGACAACGTCTTCCTCCAATACCGCTGAGGGGCAGGCCACAGGCTTGCCTTCTCGGCCTCGACCCTGGGCGTCTTATCCCTTAAGGTAGGACGCAGATGGAACCAGCCGCCCGGCCGCTCCGGCCGCCGACTCAAGACGGATGCCTATGAACCCGAATTTTCTCGACTTCGAACAGCCGATCGCCGACCTGCAGGCCAAGATCGAAGAGTTGCGCCTGGTCGGCAACGACAATTCGCTGAACATCAGCGACGAGATCTCCCGCCTGCAGGACAAGAGCAGCACGTTGACCGAAAGTATTTTCGGCAACCTCAGCAGCTGGCAGATTTCCCAGCTGTCGCGCCATCCGCGTCGGCCTTATACCCTCGACTACATCGAGCACATCTTCAGCGAGTTCGACGAGCTGCATGGCGATCGCCACTTCTCCGACGACGCCGCCATTGTGGGCGGCGTTGCCCGCCTGGATGACCAGCCGGTGATGATCATCGGCCACCAGAAAGGCCGGGAAGTGCGCGAGAAAGTACGCCGCAACTTCGGCATGCCGCGCCCGGAAGGCTATCGCAAGGCCTGTCGTCTGATGGAGATGGCCGAGCGCTTCAAACTGCCGATCCTGACCTTTATCGACACGCCCGGCGCCTACCCAGGCATCGATGCTGAGGAGCGCAACCAGAGCGAGGCCATCGCCTGGAACCTGCGCGTGATGTCGCGCCTGAAGACTCCGATCATCGCTACCGTGATCGGTGAGGGCGGTTCCGGCGGCGCGCTGGCCATCGGCGTCTGCGACCAGCTGAACATGCTGCAGTACTCCACCTACTCGGTGATCTCGCCGGAAGGCTGCGCCTCGATTCTGTGGAAGACCGCCGAGAAGGCGCCGGACGCTGCCGAGGCCATGGGCATCACCGCCGAGCGCCTGAAAGGCCTGGGCATCGTCGACAAGGTCATCGCCGAGCCGCTGGGCGGCGCTCATCGTGACCCGGCCAGCGTGGCCGCCAATGTCCGCGCGGAGCTGCTGACGCAACTGGCGGACCTGCGCAAGCTGGACACCGACCAGCTCCTGCAGCGTCGCTACGACCGCCTGATGAGCTACGGCCTGGCCTGATCCGGGTTATGCGTGCAGACCACGGGCCTTCGGGCCCGTTGTTGTTTAAGCTTGGCCGATGACTGCTCTCGAACAGCAACTCCTCGAAGTTCTCTGCCCCTGGCGCAGCGCGCCTGCCTGGCGCATTGCCCTGTCCGGCGGGCTGGACTCCACGGTATTACTGCACCTGCTGGTGCGCCTGAGCCGCCGGCAGGCGCTACCGCCGTTATCGGCCATGCATATCCATCACGGCCTGCAGGCCGCCGCCGATGCCTGGCCGCAGCATTGCAGCCAGCTGTGCGCCGAGCTGGGCGTGCCGTTGCAGGTCGAACATGTGCAGGTCGATTCGGGTGCCAGCCTGGAGCGCGCTGCTCGTGAGGCGCGCTATGCGGCCTTTGCCCGGCAACTGGGCGAGGGTGAGTTGCTGCTGACCGGCCAGCACCGTGACGATCAGGCCGAGACCTTGCTCCTGCGCCTGCTGCGTGGCGCCGGCGTGCGCGGCCTGGCGGGCATGCCGGTGCAGCGCGCACTGGGTCGCGGACGGCTGCTGCGGCCGTTGCTGAAGGTGTCGCGCGCCGAGTTGGAGGCCTATGCGCGTGAGCACGCGTTGCGCTGGGTCGAAGACCCTTCCAACAGTGATACCCGCCTGGCGCGCAATTTCCTGCGCAGCGAGGTGCTGCCGGGCCTGGCGCCGCACTGGCCGCAGGCGGCGCTCAATCTGGCGCGCAGCGCCGGCCATCTGCGCGAGGCGCAGGAGCTGCTGGATGAGCTGGCCCGGCAGGATCTGGCGGCGGCCGGCGCGGCTAGCGACTTCACCTGGCTGGGCTTGTCGTCGCTGGAGCTGGCGCCGCTGCTGAGCCTGAGTGATGCCCGCCAGCGCAATGCCCTGCGCCATTGGCTGGCGGCGTTCACCACCTTGCCGGACAGTGAGCACTGGGCAGGCTGGCGCGATCTGCGTGACGCGGCTGTCGATGCGGCTCCGCTATGGCGCCTGGCGAGCGGTGAACTGAGGCGTGCCGACGGACGGTTGTGGTGGTTGTCTGGTGCCTGGCTGCAGGCCCCGGCTCAGCCGCCGGCGGGGTTCGACCCCGCCGGCACCCTGGCGCTGCCCGGCAATGGCCAGCTGTGCTGTGTGGGTTGCGCGCCGTCGGGGCCGTTGCAGGTGCGTTATCGCCAGGGCGGCGAAGTGCTGGCCGTGCCAGGGCGCGGCCATCGCGATCTCAAGCGCCTGCTTAATGAGTGCGGTATCCCGGCCTTTGTGCGCAGTCGCCTGCCGCTGCTCTATCGCGGGAACGAGCTGCTGGCGGTGGCCAATCTGCCCGGACTGGATGGTACGCAGTGGGGCGACTGGCGCCTGCAGTGGCAGCCGCCGACGAGCGACCAAAGTTTGAGCTGAAAGGGCCTTTCCGGTAGACTACGCTCCCGTCTTGTTACTGCTTTCTGCGAGTTCCCTGGAACCCGCGGAGGCTTGCTTATTTCAGGTTGGCCAAGAGTGCCGGCCTGCGCTTTCACCCCGGCGGCGCTGACCGCTTGAACGCAGACTTCTAGGATTTTTCATGACGCGCTACATCTTCGTCACGGGTGGTGTTGTTTCTTCATTGGGGAAAGGCATCGCTTCGGCTTCACTGGCGGCCATCCTGGAGGCGCGGGGCCTGAAGGTCACCATGCTCAAGCTGGACCCTTACATCAACGTCGATCCGGGCACCATGAGCCCGTTCCAGCACGGTGAGGTGTTCGTCACCCACGACGGCGCCGAGACCGACCTCGATCTGGGTCACTACGAGCGGTTCATCCGCACCACGATGACCAAGAACAACAACTTCACCACCGGCCGCGTCTACGAAGACGTGCTGCGCAAGGAGCGCCGTGGTGACTACCTGGGCGCCACCATCCAGGTCATCCCGCACATCACCGACGAGATCAAGCGCCGCGTGATCAAGGGCGCTGGCGACGCCGACGTGGCCATGGTCGAGATCGGCGGCACCGTGGGCGACATCGAGTCGCAGCCGTTCCTCGAAGCGGCCCGCCAGCTGCGCGTGGAACTGGGCGCCAAGCGTGCCATGTTCATGCACCTGACCCTGGTGCCGTACATCGCCACCGCCGGCGAGACCAAGACCAAGCCGACCCAGCATTCGGTCAAGGAACTGCGCTCCATCGGCGTGCAGCCGGACGTGCTGATCTGCCGCTCCGACCACGAGATCGACCTGGCCTCGCGGCGCAAGATCGCCCTGTTCACCAACGTCGAAGAGCGCGCGGTCATCGCCCTGGAAGACGTCGACACCATCTACAAGATTCCGTCGGTACTGCACGCCCAGGGCCTGGACGACATCGTCGTCGAGCGTTTCGGCCTGCAGTGCAACCCGGCCGACCTCTCCGAGTGGGACCGCGTGGTGGATGCCAAGCTGAACCCGGAGAAGGAAATCACCATCGCCATGGTCGGCAAGTACATGGAGCTGCTGGATGCCTACAAGTCGCTGATCGAGGCGATGAGCCACGCCGGCATCGAGAACCGCACCAAGGTCAAGCTGCGCTACATCGACTCCGAGGAGATCGAGAACGAAGGCACCGCCAAGCTGGAGGGCGTCGATGCCATCCTGGTCCCTGGTGGCTTCGGCCTGCGTGGCGTGGAAGGCAAGATCCGCACCGTGCAGTACGCCCGTGAGAACAAGATCCCTTACCTGGGCATCTGCCTCGGCATGCAGGTGGCGGTGATCGAGTACGCCCGCAATGTGCTGGGCTGGAAAGACGCCAACTCCACCGAGTTCGACCAGAACAGCGCTCACCCGGTGGTCGGCCTGATCACCGAATGGCAGGATGCCACCGGCGCCACCGAGCTGCGCACCGACGCCTCCGACCTGGGCGGAACCATGCGCCTGGGTGCCCAGGACTGCCAGCTGATGAGCGGCTCCAATGTGCGTGAGTGCTATGGCCAGGACGTGATCGTCGAGCGCCA
The DNA here is from genome assembly GCA_051646165.1 of Pseudomonas sp. GTDB lineage: Bacteria > Pseudomonadota > Gammaproteobacteria > Pseudomonadales > Pseudomonadaceae > Aquipseudomonas. Next base: position 25,994 of record JBOFCR010000181.1, read on the forward strand.
CCGCCACCGCTACGAAGTGAACAACAACCTGCTGCCGCAACTGCTGCAGGCCGGCCTGAAAGTCACCGGTCGCTCCGCTGACGGTGCGCTGGTGGAAGTGGTCGAGGCTCCGGATCACCCGTGGTTCGTCGCCTGCCAGTTCCACCCGGAGTTCACCTCCACCCCGCGTGACGGTCATCCGCTGTTCAGCGGCTTCGTCAAGGCAGCCCTGAAACAGGCCGGCAAGGCATGAGCCAGAAGATCATCAAGGTCGGCGCCATCGAGATCGCCAACGACAAGCCGTTCGTGCTGTTCGGCGGCATCAACGTACTGGAATCGCGCGACCTGGCCATGCAAGCCTGCGAAGAGTACGTGCGGGTTACCGAGAAGCTCGGCATCCCCTACGTGTTCAAGGCCAGCTTCGACAAGGCCAACCGCTCCTCCGTCACCTCCTTCCGCGGCCCGGGCCTGGAAGAAGGCCTGAAGATCTTCGAGGAAGTGAAGAAGACCTTCGGCGTGCCGGTGATTACCGACGTGCACGAGCCGTATCAGGCCGCACCGGTGGCCGAAGTGTGCGACATCATCCAGCTGCCGGCCTTCCTCTCGCGGCAGACTGACCTGGTGGTGGCCATGGCCAAGACCAACGCGGTGATCAACATCAAGAAGGCCCAGTTCCTCGCGCCCCAGGAGATGAAACACATCCTGGCCAAGTGCGAAGAGGCGGGTAACGACCAACTGATCCTGTGCGAGCGCGGTTCCTCCTTCGGTTACAACAACCTGGTGGTGGACATGCTCGGCTTCGGCATCATGAAGCAGTTCAACTACCCGGTGTTCTTCGACGTCACCCATGCCCTGCAGATGCCGGGCGGGCGCGCCGATTCCGCCGGCGGCCGCCGTGCCCAGGTCACCGACCTGGCCAAGGCCGGCATGAGTCAGGGCTTGGCCGGCCTGTTCCTCGAGGCCCACCCGGATCCGAACAACGCCAAGTGCGATGGTCCCTGCGCCCTGCGCCTGGACAAGCTGGAACCCTTCCTCACCCAGCTCAAGCAGCTGGATGATTTGATCAAGAGTTTTGCCCCGATCGAGACGGCTTAAACCGCTCGTTCACGCATCTTTCAACTGTTGGAGCTAGCAAGAATGGCAAAGATCGTCGACATCAAGGGCCGTGAGGTTCTCGACTCCCGTGGCAACCCCACTGTAGAAGCCGATGTAATCCTCGAAAACGGCATCATCGGCAGCGCCTGTGCGCCGTCCGGTGCTTCCACCGGTTCGCGCGAAGCGCTGGAACTGCGTGATGGCGACAAGAGCCGTTACCTGGGCAAGGGCGTGCTGAAAGCCGTAGGCAACATCAACGGCCCGATCCGTGACCTGCTGCTGGGCTTCGACGCCCGCGAGCAGAAAGCTCTCGACCTGGCCATGATCGATCTGGACGGCACCGAGAACAAAGGCACGCTGGGCGCCAACGCCATCCTCGCCGTGTCCCTGGCCGCCGCCAAGGCTGCCGCCCAGGCCAAGGGCGTGCCGCTGTACGCGCACATCGCCGACCTCAACGGCACCCCGGGCGTCTACTCGATGCCGGTGCCGATGATGAACATCATCAACGGCGGCGAGCACGCCGACAACAACGTCGATATCCAGGAGTTCATGGTCCAGCCGGTTGGCGCCAAGACCTTCTCCGACGCGCTGCGCATGGGTACCGAGATCTTCCACCACCTGAAAGCCGTGCTGAAGGCCCGTGGCCTGAGCACCTCTGTCGGTGACGAAGGCGGCTTTGCACCGAACCTGGCTTCCAACGAAGACGCTCTGGCCGCCATCGCCGAAGCCGTGGCCAACGCCGGCTACAAACTGGGCACTGATGTGACCCTGGCCCTGGACTGCGCTTCCTCCGAGTTCTTCGAAGACGGCAAGTACGACCTGGCTGGCGAAGGCCAAGTGTTCAGCGCCGAAGGTTTTGCCGACTACCTGGCCGGCCTGACCCAGCGCTATCCGATCATCTCCATCGAAGACGGCATGGACGAGTCCGACTGGGCTGGCTGGAAAGTTCTCACCGACAAGATCGGCGACAAGGTGCAACTGGTCGGTGACGACCTGTTCGTGACCAACACCAAGATCCTCAAGCGCGGTATCGACGAGAAGATCGGCAACTCGATCCTGATCAAGTTCAACCAGATCGGCTCGCTGACCGAAACCCTGGAAGCCATCCAGATGGCCAAGGCCGCTGGCTTCACCGCGGTGATCTCGCACCGTTCCGGTGAGACCGAGGACAGCACCATCGCCGACCTGGCCGTAGGCACTGCTGCCGGCCAGATCAAGACCGGCTCGCTGTGCCGTTCCGATCGCGTCTCCAAGTACAACCAGCTGCTGCGTATCGAAGAGCAGTTGGGCGGCAAGGCCCCGTACAAGGGCCGTGCCGAGTTCCGCGGCTGAAAACTGCTGCGGGCTTCGCGCGCCAGGCGGTGTTGAAATCGGCTTCGGCATGCTCATTTACTGCATGTAAACTGCGCTGCCTCACCCGATTGATTCGCTGGCGCTCTCCCTTCGGGCCAGCCTCTGGCTGTTACTCCCGTTGGTTGTTGTGCCTTGCCTGACCGTCGCTCGCGACGTTTTCAGTTATCGGGCAAGAAATGGTAAAAGGGCAGCGCAAGCTGCCCTTTGCTTATGGATTCTGAGTTAGATGGCTAAAGCCCCTTACTGGTTGTTCGTCGTGCTGGTGCTGGTCCTTTCCGGGTTGCAGTACCGCCTGTGGGTGGGCGAAGGCAGCCTGGCCCAGGTGACCGACCTGAAACGCCAGATTGCCGAGCAGCAGGGCGAGAATGAGCGCCTGCTGGAGCGCAACCGTATCCTCGAGGCTGAGGTGCTGGAGCTCAAGCAGGGCACCGAAACCGTGGAAGAGCGTGCTCGCCACGAGCTGGGCATGGTCAAAGAGGGCGAAACCCTCTATCAGCTAGCCGAATGAGCGTGGCAACTCTGCCGGGCTTCTGGCTGGTGATTCCTGCCGCCGGCGTTGGTGCGCGCATGCGTGCCGATCGCCCCAAGCAGTATCTGCAGCTAGGCGGGCGTTGCATTCTCGAACATACCCTCGATTGTTTCCTCGACCACCCGCAGCTCAAGGGCCTGGTGCTCTGCCTGTCGGTGGACGACCCCTATTGGCCGTCACTGCCCGGCGCCAGCGACCCGCGCATCCAGCGCGCCGCTGGTGGTAACGAACGGGCTGACTCGGTGCTCAGCGGCCTGCTGCGCCTGCTCGAACTGGGCGCGCAGGAAGACGACTGGGTGCTGGTGCACGACGCCGCGCGCCCCAACCTGTCCCGTCATGACCTCGATCAGCTGCTGCTGGAGCTGGCCGATGACCCGGTCGGCGGCTTGCTGGCCGTGCCGGCGCGCGACACGCTCAAGCGTGCTGGTGCCGACGGTCGCGTCGCGCAGACCGTGGACCGCAGCCTGATCTGGCAGGCCTATACGCCGCAGATGTTCCGCTTCGCTGCCCTGCACCGCGCCTTGGCCGATGCGCTGGTGGCGGGCGTGGCCATCACCGACGAGGCCTCGGCCCTGGAATGGGCCGGGCAGGCGCCGAAGCTGGTGGAGGGGCGGGCGGACAACCTCAAGATCACCCGTCCGGAAGATCTGGAGTGGCTGCGCCAGCGCTGGGCGCACAAGACCTGACAGTTCTACGGTAGCCCGGACTTCAGTCCAGGATATTCCGTCAGCCCCGGACTGAAGTCCGGGCTACTGCTCCAGGCACTCCCCCACACGGGCTCTCACTTACACGCGGAACTGATTGATCAGCCGGCGTTGCTGCTCGGCCAGCTTGGTCAGCTCGGCGCTGGCCTGGCTGGCCTCGTCGGCGCCGCCGGCCACTTCGGCGGCGACCTGGCCGATATTGGTGACGTTGCGGTTGATGTCTTCGGCCACCGCGCTCTGTTCCTCGGCCGCACTGGCGATCTGGGTGTTCATGTCGTTGATCACCGACACAGCCTGGGTGATCGACTCCAGGGCAAGGGCGGCCGCGGCGGCCTGTTGCACGCTTTCGTCGGTGCGCGCCTGGCTCTGCTCCATGACGTGGACCACTTCGCGGGTGCCATGCTGCAGCTGCTGGATCATCGACTGGATTTCTTCGGTGGCCTGCTGGGTCTTCTGCGCCAGGTTGCGCACCTCGTCGGCTACCACAGCGAAGCCGCGACCCTGTTCGCCGGCGCGCGCGGCCTCGATGGCGGCGTTGAGGGCCAAGAGGTTGGTCTGCTCGGCGATGCCGCGGATGGCGGTGAGGATCGCATTGATGTTCTCGCTGTCCTTGGCCAGGGTCTGTACCACGCCAGTGGCGCGGCCAATCTCGGTGGCCAGCGAGCCGATGGCGGCAGAGGTTTTCTGCACGATGTTCTTGCCGTCGTTGGCCGAGCGGTCGGCGTGGTTGGCGGCTTCGGCGGCCTGGGTGGCGTTGCGTGCCACGTCCTGGGCGGTAGCGGTCATCTCATGCACGGCGGTAGCGACCTGGTCGATCTCGGCCATCTGCTTCTGCACGCCCTGGTTGGTGCGGATGGCGATGTCGGCGGTGTGCTCGGAGGAGTCGCTGACCTTTTGCACCGAGCCGACCACATCGCGGATCATGCCCTGCAGCTTGTTGAGGAAGGTATTGAAGCCATTGGCGATCTGCCCCAGCTCGTCGACGCGGTCGACGTTCAGGCGCACGGTGAGGTCGCCATCGCCCTTGGCAATATCGTCGAGCATGCCGACCATCTGCTTGAGCGGGCGGGCGATGCCGTAACCGACGAACCAGATCACCAGCAGGCCGATGATGGCGATGATCAGGCCGACCACGGTCATGCCGATCATGTCTTCGCGGGCCTGGTTGGCCAGCACGTCCTGCAGTTGCTTGAGGTCGGCGAACACTGCCGAGCTCGGCAGCTCGATGGCCAGGGTCCAGCGGGTGCTGGTGCCAGCGACCTGGAACGGCAGCAGCAGCTGGAATACCTGACGTTCCTGGTCGAGGTTGGAGATCGGCGTGGTGCCCGTGCTCTGCTTGAGCTGGCTGGCGAGTGCGTCGCCGAGCGCCTTGCTCGCCGGTTGACCGACCAGGCTGGCGTCCTTGGTGGCCGCGATCAGTGTGCCATTGCCGGCAACCAGGGCCAGCTCGCCGGCGCCTTCGTAGAGGCTGCCCTTGGCCGTGTTCAGCAGACCCTGGATGAAGTCCAGCGACAGGTCGTTGCCGACGGCGCCCTTGAACTGGCCGCCGACCAGGATCGGTGCGTTGAACGAGGCGACCAGCACCTGCTTGCCGCCGAAGTCGTAGGATGCCGGGTCGACCACGCAAGGCTGCTTGCTGGCTTTGGGGCACAGGTAGTATTCGCCCTCGCGCACACCGGTGGGCAGCACTTTCGTGCTTTCCATCAGCTCGACGGTCAGCGGTTCGAGCTTGAACTCATTGCCGCTGCGGTACCACCAGGGCATGTAGCGGCCGGTGGCGTCGTAGCCATTGTCTTTCTGCCCGGCATACAGGTCGTCTTCCTGATCGAAGGCGTTGGGCTCCCAGCCGATGTAGAAATCGATCAGTTGCGGGTTGGCCTTGAGGTTCTCGCCGACCAGTGCGGTCAGCTCGTCGCGGCTGAGGTTGATGGCGGTGCCGTCGCTGGCGCCCAGGCGGCTGTTGAGGGTGGCCAGGGACTTGACCTGGGTCATGGGCACTTCGAACTGGCGCTGCAACTGGCCGACCTGGGCTTCGGCCAGGGCTATCAGGCGCTGGTCGATGACCTGTTCGAGCAGGTCATGGCTGCGTTCCTGCAGCAGGGTCTGGGTGCGTGAACTGGTGTACAGCGCATACAGCACCAGAGCCACGACAACCGCAAGAATGCTGGCTCCGGCCATGAAGGCCACGGAAAACTGGATCGATCGGAACTTCATGGGGACTCCGCAATGAGTGTGCGCCGGTCCCTGGCTTATCGGCCGCAGTCTGAAAAAGCATTAGCCTCCTGCAACTAGCAAAGCTGGCGGCGGGTCATACGGCAAGCAGAACGGTTGTTCTGTGCCCGGGGGCGTCCTAGCATACGTGCCTTGCCGATACGGAGATTCCCATGCACACCTTGTTTCGTCTGACTGCCCTGGCCACCTTCGGGCTGCTGGCTGCCTGTCAGGCCGTTAATACCACCAGTGGCGGCGCGGTTGGCGTTGAGCGCAAGCAGTACATGTTCAGCATGCTGTCCGCCCAGGAAGTCGACAGCATGTACGCCCAGGCTTATCAGCAGACGCTGAGCGAGGCTTCGAGCAAGGGGGCGCTGGACAAGAGCAGCAAGAATGCCGCGCGTGTGCATGCCATCGCCAGGCGTCTGATTGCCCAGGCCCCGGTATTCCGTGCCGATGCCGCGCAGTGGGACTGGCAGGTCAACCTGGTCAAGAGCGACGAGCTCAACGCCAACTGCGGCCCCGGCGGCAAGATCATCGTTTACAGCGGCCTGATCACCCAGCTGCAGCTGACCGATGCCGAGCTGGCGGCGGTGATGGGCCACGAGATCGCCCACGCCCTGCGCGAGCACAGCCGCGAGGCGATGTCCAAGGCCTATGGCACGCAGATGGCGACCCAGATGGGCTCTGCTCTGCTCGGCCTGGGCGATTTCGGTCAGCAGATGGCCGATACCGGGGTGGAATACCTGATGACCCTGCCCAACAGCCGGGCCAACGAAAACGAGGCGGATGTCATCGGCCTGGAGTTGTCCGCCCGTGCCGGTTACGACCCGAATGCGGCGATCAGCCTGTGGCAGAAGATGAGCCAGGCCGGTGGCGGTGCGCCGCCGGAGTTCATGAGCACCCACCCCTCGTCCAGTAGCCGTATCGCGGCGCTGCAGGCGGCGATCCCCAAGGTGATGCCGCTGTACCAGCAGGCCAATAAATAGCGAAAAACGGCGCCCGCGGGCGCCGTTGTCATGTCAGGGCAGGGCCTTTTCGGCGAAGGGGCGGGTCTCCAGTCCCAGCTGGGAGCGGAAGCTTTCCATGTCGAACATGGTGCAGATTTCGCGGATATCGCCGTTCGGCGCCAGGGTCCAGAAGGCCATGGCCGAGATGCTCAGCACCTTGTCGCTTGGCGGGTAGCCCAGCGCGGGCTTGTCGATGGTGCCGATCAGGGTGCTCCAGGTCACCACCTTGTTGCCTTCGGCGATGCACTCTTCCAGCACCACTTCCAGCTCCGGCATGGCACTGCGGATCTCTTGCACCATGCGGGTGAAGCCCGCGCTGTCCAGCGGCCGGCCCATGAAGGAGCTCTTGTACAGGAAGTCCGCGCTGTGCAGCTGCTCGGCCAGGGCCAGGCGGCCCTTGTTCCAGCTCAGGTCGATGTGCTGGCGCACCCGTTTCTTCATCTCTTCCAGTGACATCTGCGGCTCCTTCGCTTGGCTGGAACTGTGCAACACCTTGCACAGATTACCCAGCCGCGCGGCGGAGCACAGCCACCTGTGGCGGACACCATGGCCGTGCCGAAGTCAGAGGCTGGCGCCAATCCCCAGTGCCTGGCAGGCCGCGTAGATCGCCAGGGCGGCGAAGGCGAGGGCGGCGAGGCGACGAATGAGCGTCAGCGGCAGACGATCGGCAGCGAAATTGCCGGCCAGTACCACGGGTACGTTGGCGATCAGCATGCCCAGCGTGGTGCCCAGTACCACCAGCAGGAAGTCCGGGTACTGCGCGGCCAGCATGATGGTGGCGATCTGCGTCTTGTCGCCCATCTCGGCGAGGAAGAAGGCGATCAGGGTGGTGAGGAACGGGCCGAAGCGCTTGAGGTGGGATTCCTCGTCATCGTCCAGTTTGTCCGGCACCAGGGTCCACAGGGCCACGGCGGCGAAGCAGCCAGCGAGGATCCAGCGCAGGGTGGTTGGCGAGAAGAAGCTGGCGACCCAGTTGCCCACGGCGCCGGCAGCGGCGTGGTTGGCCAGGGTGGCGATGACGATGCCCCAGATGATCGGCCAGGGGCGGCGGAAGCGGCAGGCGAGCAGCAGGGCGAGCAGTTGCGTCTTGTCGCCGATCTCGGCGAGGGCAACGATGCCGGTGGGCACGAACAGGGATTCCAAAAACATCAGGCGTTCCTACGGGGGCGGGTTTGACGGTTAGCTATGACACGTACGACCTTCCCGCCCCGGGTGAGGTGTGCGTGTCATAGGTCTTGTCAAACCCTGGCCTCTACGGGCCTTGGGTCGCATGCGCCATGCTCTGCGGAGCAAGTGTGTTGACGCATGCCGGGTGAGCTGGGCGCTCACGGGAGACTACTCCCCTAGGACGGTCGGCATTTTGCCCAACTCGGCCAGGCTGGGCAACCCTCAAGGAGCGTGTGGCTGGGCGTAGGGCGGATGAAACCCGCGGTGCCGCTGGCGCGGCTTGCCCCCGCCCTGCCGTGGTTCAGCGACGAGTGGCGCGGTAGATGCGGAAGCCCTCGGCATCCTTGAGGGTCTGGCAGGCGCCCAGGTGCTGCTCGATCAGCGGCGGGTACTTGAGGAAGCTGTTGGCCACCAGGCGCAACTCGCCGCCCTTGTCCAGGTGGCGGGCAGCCTGGCGCAGCAGGTGCTCGCTGGCCTGGTAGTCGGTGTGCACGCCCTGGTGGAACGGCGGGTTGCTGAGGATCGCCGCCAGCCCCTGGGGTGCCGCGTCGATGCCGTCGCCGGCGATGACCTCGGCCTGCAGGCCGTTGGCCGCCAGGGTCAGGCGGCTGCTCTCGACGGCGAAGGCGTCGACGTCGAGCAGGCTGACCTGGCTTTGCGGGTAGCGGCGCTTGAGCACCGCGCCGAGTACCCCGGCGCCGCAGCCGAAGTCGAGCAGGTGGCCGCCTGGCAAGCCATCCAGCTGCTCCAGCAGTAGCGCGCTGCCGCGGTCCAGGCGGCCATGGCTGAACACCCCGGGCAGGCTCAGCACCTGCAGCGGGCCGTCGCTCAGATCCAGTTCATAACGCTGGGCCAGGCTGTGCAGATCGGGCGCGGCGGGCACCTGCTCCACGGTCACCTGCCACAGCTGGCAGTGGCGGGCGCTGTCCAGCTTGCGCGGCTTGCCATAGGCGGCCAGTTGTTTGGCGGCGCGCTCGATGCCACCGCGTTTCTCGCCAACCAGGTACAGCTCGCGGCCAGCCAGGCGCGCGGCCAGGGCCTGTAGCAGGTAGTCGGCGAGCTCGCGCGACTTGGGCAGGAACAGCACGGCGCTGTCGAACGCGCGCGCCGGTACGCCGGTGCCGAACTGGCTGCGCCCGGCGAAGCGGGCGTCCAACAACTGCTGTTCGCCGGCATGCCAGCTCCAGCCGTGGGCACGCGGCAGACGCCCGAGCAGGTCGTCGGCGGGCAGGCCGGTCAGCAGCAGATCGCCCTGGAACAGCTCCGCCTGGCGCAGCAGCACCTCGCTTCGTGGGTCCATGGCGCTCTCCGGGTTAGAAAAAGGGCGCGTAGTTTACCCGTTGACCACCCGCTTGGGCGCGCCCGCGAAGAAGGCGGTGGCGTTCTCCGCCAGTTGGCCGACGATACGCTGGCGCGCCTCGCGGCTGCCCCAGGCATTGTGCGGGGTGATGATCAGGCGCGGGATGTCCGGTGCCAGCAGCGGATTGCCGTGGCGCGGCGGCTCCTCGCTGAGCACGTCGAACGCCGCCCCGCCCAGGTGCCCGCCGCGCAGGGCATCGACCAGAGGCTGCTCGTCGACCAGGCCGCCACGGGCGGTATTGATCAGCAGCGCCTGCGGCTTCATCAGGGCCAGCTCGGCGGCGCCGATCAGGTGGCGGGTCTGTTCGGTGAGCGGGCAGTGCAGGGTCAGGGCATCGACCTGCGGCAGCAGCTCGTGCAGCGGCAGGCGATCGGCACGTGGCGGGCGGCCGGGCAGGGCGCCGAGCAGCACGCGCATGCCGAAGGCCTCGGCCAGGCGCGCCACCGCGCCGCCCAGCTCGCCATGGCCGAGCAGGCCGAGGGTCTTGCCCTCCAGCTCGATGATCGGGAAGTCCAGCAGGCAGAACTGGCTGGCACGCTGCCAGGCGCCGTCGCGGATGGCGTGCTGGTAGTCCGGCAGGCGGGTGGCCAGGGCGAGCAGCAGCATCAGGCAGTGCTGCGCCACGGAGGGCGTGCCATAGCCCTGGCAGTTGGCAACCACGATGCCGCGTTCGCGGGCGGCCGCCAGGTCGATGTTGTTGGTGCCGGTGGCGGAGACCAGGATTAGCCTGAGCGCGGGGCAGGCGGCCAGGGTGGCGGCATCCAGGTGCACTTTGTTACTGATCGCCACCTGCGCACCTTGCAGGCGTTCGACCACCTGCTCCGGGGTGCTGCTGGCATGCAGGGTCAGCTCGCCGAAGGCCTGGCGCAGCGGCGCCATGTCGAGGTCGCCGAGATCAAGGGAGGCGTGATCGAGAAATACCGCGCGGGCGCTGTTGTTCATCAGCTGTACCTGTTCTTGAATCAGTGGGCTGGCGTAAGGTTGCCAGCCTCAAGCGCTGATTCCCACTGTTCGGAGGTCGTATGTACTGGGCTGAGTTCCTCACCGTGGCGTTGATCCACCTGCTGGCTGTAGCCAGCCCGGGGCCGGATTTCGCCATTGTGGTGCGCGAGAGCGTGGCCCATGGCCGCCGCGCCGGAACCTGGACGGCCGTGGGCGTCGGTAGCGGCATCTTCGTGCATGTCGGCTACTCGCTGCTCGGCATCGGCCTGATCGTGTCGCAGTCGATCGTGCTGTTCAACGCGCTGAAGTGGCTGGCGGCGGCCTACCTGTTCTACATCGGCATCAAGGCCCTGCGCGCCAAGCCGGCGGGCGAGGGGGCGCTGGAGGTGGCGGTGGATAGGGCGGCGCGTTCGCCGCGCGGCGCCTTTATGACCGGCTTCGTCACCAATGGCCTGAACCCCAAGGCCACGCTGTTCTTCCTTTCGCTGTTCACCGTGGTGATCAACCCGCACACGCCGCTGCTGGTGCAGGCTGGCTACGGGGTTTACCTGGCTTGCGCCACGGCGCTGTGGTTCTGCCTGGTGGCGCTGCTGTTCAGTCAGCAGCGGGTGCGTGCCGGGTTCTCGCGCATGGGCCACTGGTTCGACCGGCTGATGGGCGTGGTGCTGGTAGGGCTGGGCATCAAGCTGGCCTTCACCGAACTGCGCTGATCGGTCGCGGACAAAAAAGCCCCGCCTAGGCGGGGCTTTTTCGTTGCGCTAACGCTTAGATCAGCTCGATGGCCACGGCAGTGGCTTCACCGCCGCCGATGCACAGCGAGGCCACGCCGCGCTTGCCGCCTTTCTTCTGCAAGGCGTTGATCAGGGTGACGATCAGGCGCGAGCCGGTGGAGCCGACCGGGTGACCCTGGGCGCAGGCGCCGCCGTAGACGTTGACCTTGGCGTGATCCAGACCGTGCTCGCGCATGGCCAGCATGGTGACCATGGCGAAGGCTTCGTTGATCTCGAACAGGTCGACGTCGTCCTTGCTCCAGCCGGTCTTCCTGAACAGGTTGCTCATGGCGCCGATCGGCGCGATGGTGAACTCGCTCGGGTCCTGGCTCTGGGTGGCGTGGGCGACGATTCTGGCCAGCGGCTTGAGGCCGCGCCTGGCTGCTTCTTCGGCAGTCATCAGCACCAGCGCGCTGGCGCCGTCGGAGATCGAGCTGGCGTTGGCAGCGGTGATGGTGCCGTCTTTCTTGAACGCCGGCTTGAGGCTGGGGATCTTGTCCAGGTTGGCATTGAGCGGTTGCTCGTCGTCCTTGACCACGACTTCGCCTTTGCGGCTGGTGACGGTGACCGGGACGATCTCGCTGGCCAGTGAACCGTCGGCGATGGCGGCCTGAGCGCGCTTCAGCGATTCGATGGCGTAGGCGTCCATTTCTTCGCGGGTGATGCCGTATTTGTCGGCGGTTTCCTGGGCGAAGGAGCCCATCAGGCGGCCGGTGCGGGCGTCTTCCAGGCCATCGAAGAACATGTGGTCCTTGATCTCGCCATGACCCATGCGCAGGCCGGTGCGGGCCTTCTCGATGATGTACGGCGCGTTGGACATGCTCTCCATGCCGCCGGCGACCATCACTTCGTTGCTGCCGGCCTTGAGCGCGTCAAAGGCCTGCATCACGGCCTTCATGCCGGAGCCACACAGCTTGTTGATGGTGGTGCAGCCGGTGGCGGCAGGCAGGCCGGCATTCAGCGAGGCCTGGCGGGCCGGGCCCTGCTTGAGGCCGGCGGGCAGCACGCAGCCCATGATTACTTCCTGCACATCGGCGGGCTGGATGCCGGCACGGGCCACGGCTTCGCGGATGGCGATGGCGCCCAGTTCCACGGCGGGTACGCCGGACAGGCTGCCCTGGAAACCGCCCATGGGGGTACGGGCGCCGCTGACAATGACGATTTCGGACATCGGTGTTACCTCTTGCGGGTGAAGCCGGGTACGGCCAATGAAATAAATTCTACTCCCTGACCAAAAGTGGCCAAAGAGTCACGGGGAAAATCATTCTTTGGGCTGATTAAGCAGGTGCCAGAGCGGTTCTAGATTGACGTCGGTGAAAAATTTCCAATAACAGGTGCCGTCATGCTGCAGACTCGAGTCATTCCGCCAACCGCCATCGCCAACCAAGCGCCCCTGTTGATCAAGCGCCTGCTGCTGTCCGGCAGCCGCTACGAGAAGACCCGGGAGATCGTCTACCGCGACCAGCTGCGCTACAGCTATGCCACCTTCAACGAGCGCGTGGCGCGCCTGGCCAATGTGCTGAGCGAGGCCGGGGTCAAGGCCGGCGATACCGTGGCGGTGATGGACTGGGACAGCCATCGCTACCTGGAGTGCATGTTCGCCATCCCGATGATCGGCGCGGTGCTGCACACCATCAACATCCGCTTGTCGGCCGAGCAGATCCTCTACACCATGAACCATGCCGAAGATAAGTTCGTGCTGGTCAACAGCGAGTTCGTGCCACTGTACAAGGGCATCGAGAGCCAGCTGACCACGGTGGAGAAGACCCTGCTGCTCACCGATGCCGCAGAGAAGACTGCCGAACTGCCGAACCTGGTCGGCGAGTACGAGCAACTGCTGGCCGCGGCCAGCCCGAAGTACGACTTCCCCGATTTCGACGAGAACTCGGTGGCCACCACCTTCTACACCACCGGCACCACCGGCAACCCCAAGGGCGTGTACTTCACCCATCGGCAGCTGGTGCTGCACACCCTGGCCGAGGCCAGCGTGCTGGGTAGCCTGGACAGCGTGCGGTTGCTCGGTACCAACGATGTGTACATGCCGATCACGCCGATGTTCCACGTGCATGCCTGGGGCATCCCTTATGTGGCGACCATGCTCGGCATCAAACAGGTCTATCCCGGGCGCTACGACCCGGAACTGCTGGTCAAGCTGTGGCAGACCGAGAAGGTCACCTTCTCCCACTGCGTGCCGACCATCCTGCAGATGGTGCTCAACGCCAAGGCGGGGCAAGGCCTGGATTTCGCCGGCTGGAAGATCATCATCGGCGGCAGCGCGCTCAACCGTGCGCTGTATGAAGGGGCCAAGGCCCGTGGCATCCAGCTCACTGCAGCCTACGGAATGTCCGAGACCTGCCCGCTGATCTCCTGCGCCCACATCAACGACGAGTTGCTGGCTGGCAGCGAGGATGAGCGCACCACCTACCGGATCAAGGCCGGTGTGCCGGTGCCGCTGGTCGAGGCCGCGATCATGTCGGCCGACGGCCAACTGCTGCCGGCCGATGGCGAGACTCAGGGTGAACTGGTGTTGCGCGCGCCGTGGCTGACTATGGGCTACTTCCGCGAGCCGCAGAAGGGCGCCGAGCTATGGGAACACGGCTGGCTGCACACCGGCGATGTGGCCACCCTGGACGACTTCGGCTTCATCGATATCCGCGACCGCATCAAGGACGTGATCAAGACCGGCGGCGAGTGGCTGTCGTCGCTGGAGCTGGAGGACCTGATCAGTCGTCACCCGGCCGTGCGCGAAGTGGCGGTGGTCGGCGTGCCTGACCCGCAATGGGGGGAGCGTCCCTTTGCCCTGCTGGTTGCGCGTGAAGGGTTGGCTATCGATGCCAAGGCCCTCAAGGAACACCTCAAGCCTTTTGTCGAACAGGGGCATATCAACAAGTGGGCAATACCCAGTCAGATCGCACTTGTTACCGATATTCCCAAAACCAGCGTCGGCAAGCTGGACAAGAAACGCATTCGCACGGATATCGCCCAGTGGCAGGCAGCAGGTAGCGCGTTTCTGTCTACCCTGTGATGGCCGGTATGCCCGCTTTGGGGTGTAAAAGCGGGCTACAGAGCAAACGCTTGGCTCATAAATTGCTGTTTTGCTGCGCATTCGGCTCGCCACGCTTTTCGTGACTGGCCGGTCTAGACGGGTTGGAGGCTGGAAATCACACTTTCGGGGGATCAAGCCTTACTACCCGGTGGCTATATTCGCCACCATCCATAACAAAAAACACATGGAGTAGCGTCGATGACAACAACTCAACCGTTCTGGCGTCTGGCCAAGCTGCCTCTGGCAGTCAGCCTCGCCTCAACCCTCGCTGCCCCGGCATTCGGCGTCACCTTCAATATCGGTGAAATCGAAGGTCAGCTCGACTCCACCCTGTCGGTGGGTTCCAGCTGGTCGGTGCGTGATCCGGATCGTGACTTCATCGGGGTCAACAACGGCGGTCAGGGCCTGTCGCAAACCAGCGACGACGGTCACCTGAACTTCAAGAAGAACAAAACCTTCTCGAAAATCTTCAAGGGCATCCACGACCTCGAGCTGAAGTACGGTGATACCGGTGTCTTCGTGCGTGGCAAGTACTGGTACGACTTCGAGCTGAAGGACGAGAATCGCGAGTTCAAGGACATCGACGACTCCAACCGCAAAGAGGGCGCCCAGGCATCCGGTGCGCAGATCCTCGACGCCTTCGTCTATCACAACTACGACATCGCCGAGCAGCCGGGTTCCGTGCGCCTGGGCAAGCAGGTAGTGAGCTGGGGTGAAAGTACCTTCATCCAGAACGGTATCAACGCCGTCAACCCGGTGGACGTGGCGGCATTCCGCCGTCCGGGTGCTGAGGTCAAGGAAGGTCTGATCCCGGTCAACATGTTCTACGTTTCGCAGAGCCTGACCGACAACCTGTCCGCTGAAGCCTTCTATCAGCTGGAGTGGGATCAGACTGTCGTCGACAACTGCGGCACCTTCTTCTCCAACGCCGATGTGGCGGCTGATGGTTGCGATGACAACCTGCGTCTGCTGTCGAACAACCAGTCTCTGATCAATACGCTCAACAATTTCTTCTTGATTCCAAACGATCTCGATCCGCTGGATACCAACGCTGAAGGCAACCTGGTTGTTCGTGCCGATGACCGTGACGCGCGTGACAGCGGTCAGTGGGGCTTTGCCCTACGTTACCTCTTCGAGCCGCTAGATACCGAGTTCGGCGCGTATGCGATGAACTATCACAGCCGTGCACCGATTCTCAGTGCCACTGCGCCGGGTCAGGATATCTATGATGTGGCCAACAGCGTTCTGCCTCTATCGAGTTCAGGTGCGGCTCTGGCAATTGCCGGTAACTCCAGCTATTTCATCGAATATCCGGAAGATATCCGCCTGTACGGCCTGAGC
The DNA here is from genome assembly GCA_051646165.1 of Pseudomonas sp. GTDB lineage: Bacteria > Pseudomonadota > Gammaproteobacteria > Pseudomonadales > Pseudomonadaceae > Aquipseudomonas. Next base: position 41,501 of record JBOFCR010000181.1, read on the forward strand.
TTCTCCACCACTCTGCCTACCGGTACTGCCTGGCAGGGCGAGGTCAGCTACCGTCCGAACGCTCCGGTCGCGTTGAACACGACTGACGTTCTGTACTCGGCCGTTCGCCCGATCACTAACCCTAGTGCCACCAACCCCTACGCCGACGCCTCGGTACTGGATGGGGCGGCAGGTGCCACCCGTCATGGTTACAACCGCAAGGAAGTGACTCAGATCCAGACCACCTTCACCCACTTCTTCGATCAGGTCATGGGCGCCGAGCGTCTGACTCTGGTTGGCGAGGCAGGCATGACCTTCGTTGGCGGTCTGGAGCATAGCAGCGAAGCCCGCTACGGCCGTGATCCGATCTTCGGTCCGGGTGAACTGCCGAATGGGACTTGTGAGCGCCTCAATGCGGTCACTCTGGGCGGTGCGGTGGTTGATGGTGTAACCAATACCGATATGTCCAACGTCTCCAAAGACTGCAACGACGACGGTTTCACCACCCACAGCTCGTGGGGCTACCGTGCCCGCGCAATCTGGGACTACAACGACGTGTTCGCCGGCATCAACCTGCGTCCGAACATTGCCTGGTCGCATGACGTCGATGGCTACTCGCCTGGCCCGGGTGCCAACTTCGAAGAAGGCCGCAAGGCTGTCAGCCTGGGTGTAGATGCCGAGTACCAGAACACCTACACCGCCAGCCTGTCCTACACCGACTACTTCGGTGGCGACTACAACACCCTGACTGATCGCGACTTCGTAGCCCTGAGCTTCGGCGCCAGCTTCTAAGCGCCGGGACCATTAAGGAAAGACATGCACATGAAAACAACAAAATACTTGCTGCAATCCGGTGCCCTGGCGCTGTCGCTGGTGGCTACCGGTGTAATGGCTGCCGTTTCTGCTGATGAAGTTGCCAAGCTGGGTGCCAGCCTGACTCCGCTGGGCGCCGAAAAAGCCGGTAACGCCGATGGTTCCATCCCCGAGTGGACCGGCGGCCTGCCGAAAAGTGCCGGTACTGTGGATGGTCGCGGCTTCCTGGCCGACCCGTTCCCGAACGAGCAGCCGCTGTTCACCATCAGCGCGCAGAACGTCGATCAGTACAAGGACAAGCTGACCCCGGGTCAGCAGGCAATGTTCAAACGCTACCCCGACAGCTATCGGATGCCGGTGTACACCACCCACCGTACCGCTTCCGTACCGGATAGCGTGCTGGCTGACGCCAAGTCCAACGCCGCCAACACCAAATTGGTCGAAGGTGGCAACGGTCTGGAAAACTTCAAGACTGCCTACCCGTTCCCGATCCCGCAGAACGGCCTGGAAGCCGTCTGGAACCAGATCACCCGCTACCGTGGTGGCAGCGTGCGTCGTCTGGTGACCCAGGCCACTCCGCAGCCGAACGGTTCCTACAGCCTGGTGTACTTCCAGGACGAGTTCAGCTTCCCGACCAGTCTGACCGACTACGATCCGAGCAAGCCGAGCAACATCCTGTTCTACTTCAAGCAGCGCGTAACCGCTCCTGCTCGTCTGGCCGGTAACGTGCTGCTGGTGCACGAAACCCTCAACCAGGTGAAAGAGCCGCGTCTGGCCTGGCTGTACAACGCCGGTCAGCGCCGCGTTCGCCGCGCCCCGCAGGTGTCCTACGACGGTCCGGGTACCGCCGCCGACGGTCTGCGTACTTCCGACAACTTCGACATGTACAACGGTGCTCCTGACCGTTACGACTGGAAGCTCAACGGTAAGAAGGAAATCTACATTCCTTACAACACCTACCGTCTGGACTCGCCGAAGCTGAAATACGCCGACATCATCAAGGCCGGTCACCTGAACCCTGACCACACCCGTTACGAGCTGCACCGCGTGTGGCACGTCACCGGTACCCTGAAGGCTGGCGAGCGTCACATCTATGCCAAGCGCGATATGTACATCGACGAAGACACCTGGCAAGCCGCGATCATCGACCACTACGACGGTCGTGGTTCGCTGTGGCGCGTAGCTGAGGCCCAGGCCCAGTACTACTACGACAAGCAAGTGCCGTGGTACACCGTGGAGACCCTGTACGACATCATCTCGGGCCGTTACCTGGCTCTGGGTATGAAGAACGAGGAGAAACAGTCCTACGACTTCAACTACAAGGCTTCCACCAGCGATTACACCCCGGCGGCCCTGCGCCAGGCGGGCGTGCGCTAATCCGCTGCAGCGTGATGAAAAAGCCGGCCTAGTGCCGGCTTTTTCTTTGCCCGCAGATAAGCGGGCTTCAAAAGCGCGGAGCAAGGGGATAGTCTGCGGGCAACTTGCCAGCAGCCGAGCCTCTGATCACCCCGTGACCGATCTGTCCCGCTCCTCCGATCTAGCCTGTTTCCCCGCGACTCCCGGGGATGGGCGCTTCTTTCGTCCGCCTTTGCCCGTTGGCCATGTGTTGCGTCCACGGCTGTGCGAACGGCTGGGCGAGGGCATGGACGGGCGTCTGCTGCTGGTCTGTGCACCGGCCGGTTTCGGCAAGAGTTCCCTGGCCATCGAGTTCTGCGAGCGCCTGCCGGCGCAGTGGCACAGCCTGTGGCTGAGCCTGAACCGGCGCGACAGCGATCCCGGGCGTTTCCTCGAACGCCTGCTGGAAGGTCTGCGTCAGCACTTTCCGGCGATCGGCGAAGAGGCGCTGGGCATGCTGAAGATGCGCCAGCGCCACCAGCCGTTTGCCTTCGAGGAATGGCTGGATGGCCTGCTCGACGAACTGGGCGAGCGCATCGATCCGGCCGAGCCCTTGCTGCTGGTGCTGGACGACTATCACCTGGCGCAGGGTGCGGTGCTGGATCGTTGCCTGCAGTTCTTCCTCAATCACTTGCCGGCCGGGCTGCTGGTGCTGGTCACCAGCCGCCAGCGCCCGGACTGGCACCTGGCGCGCCTGCGCCTGTCGCGGCAGCTGCTGGAGCTGCAGGAACAGGATCTGCGCCTAACCCTCGAGGAAACCAGCGAACTGCTCTCCAGCCAGGGCGCCAGCCTGCAGGGCGAGGCACTGGACGGCCTGCTGCAGCGCAGCGAGGGCTGGGTGGCCGGCCTGCGTCTGTGGTTGCTGACTGGCGATGAGCGCGAGGAAGTGGAAGAGGGTTCCCGTGACCTGCACGGCGGGCAAGGCCTGATCCGTGACTACCTGTTGGAAGAAGTGATCGAGCGCCAGCCAGCCGAAGTGCAGGCCTTTCTCTACGACACCGCCTGCCTCGAGCGCTTCTGCGCCGAATTGTGCGATGCCATGCGCGACAGCCACGACAGCGCCGAGATCCTCCAGCATCTGCAGGCGCACCAGGTATTTCTGGTGCCGCTCGACGAGCATGGTCGCTGGTTCCGCTATCACCACCTGTTTTCCGACTTGCTGCGCTCCAGCCAGACCGCGTCGCCCTCGTTGCCGCCGGCCAGCTTGCACCTGCGTGCGTGCCGCTGGTTCAGCGGCCAGGGCATGCTGGATGAAGCGGTGGAGCAGGCACTGCGCGCCGGTCAGCCGGATGTGGCGGCCAGCCTGGTGCAGAACTTTTCCGAAGAACATCTGCTGGCCGAGCAGAATGTCGCCGTCTTGCTGCGCTGGAAGATGGACTTGCCCGACAGCCTGCTGACCAGTACGCCGCGCCTGGTTGCCCTGTACAGCTGGGCCCTGGCGCTGGCCTGCCAGCTGGATGCGGCCGAGGACCTGGCCAATCAGCTGGCCCGCTTCCTGCCGGCGCCGACGGCCATCGAGCAGCAGGGCCTGCTGGCACAATGGCTGGCGATCAACGGGGTGATCGCCCGTGGCCGTGGCGACAGCCCGCGGGCCGAACAGTACTTTGTCGAAGCGCTGGCCAGCATGCCGCCCGAGCGTTTCGGTGCGCGCCTGCTGTGCCTGTCGACCCTGGCCAATCTGGCCGTGGTGCGTGGCGATCTGTGGCGTGCTCGCGGTCTCAATCGCGAGGCCCTGGAGCTGGCGCAGCGCCAGGCCAGCCCGTTGTTCGAGGCGCTCTGTCATTACGACCGCAGCCGGGTCTTGCAGGCGCGCGGGGAGATCGTCCGCGCGCTGGAAGAGTCCCGCCATGGTCTCGAGCGCCTGCGCGGCTTGCCGGCGCAACGGGTGTATGCAGTGCGGGCGCGCCTGAGCCTGTACGAAGGCTTTCTGCTGGCGCTGCGTCTGCAGCCGGAAGAGGCGCGCAGCCGCTTGCAGGCGGGTATTGCCGAGGCGCGCGCCTGTCGCGATATCAGCCTGCTGATCGGCTACTGCCTGCTGGCCAGTCAGGACGGGCGCAGTGGCCGCTTCACCGAAGCCTTTGCCCAGTTGGCGGAGGCCGAGCGCCTGATGCATATCTGGGATGTGCCGCCGGTGTATTACCTGGCCATGATCACCCTGACCAAGTGCGAGCTATGGCTGACCCAGGGCCAGGTCGACCTGGCCAATGCCTGGTTGCTGCGTCTGGCGGACACCTACGGTGGCGAGAATGCGGCCGCGGCGCCAGAGTTCCACCCGCAGTTGCCGCTGCATGTCGAGTTGCACCGGGCGGCCCTGGAGCGCCGCCAGGGTTTGCTGAGCGATGCCGAGCGGCGCTTGCGTGCGCTGATCCTGCGGGCGCCGAACTGTGGCGGCCAGTTGCTCGGGGTCTTCGCTCATGTGCAGCTGACCCTGATGTTGTGCGCCGCCGGGCGCGAGCGCGAGGCGCAACAGCAGTTGCACAACTGCCTGGCGGCTGGCAGCGGCGGTGCGCTGTTGCCTTTCCACGAACTGCTCGCACACCAGCCGGACTGGCTGCGCGATCAGTTGCGTTGTGCGCCGCCGTCGCCGCTGGTCGAGACATTGCTGGCCCTGCTTCCGGCAGAGCAACTGGCCGGTGAGGGCGCGCTGCTGTCGGCTCCGGCGGAGGCCCTGAGCAGTCGCGAGCTGGCCGTGCTGGGCCTGATCGCCCAAGGCTGCTCGAACCAGGAAATCAGCGAGCGTCTGTTTATCTCGCTGCATACGGTGAAGACCCACGCCCGGCATATCAACAGCAAGCTGGGCGTTGAGCGGCGTACCCAGGCCGTGGCACGCGCCAAGGGCCTGGGTTTGTTGCGCTAAGTCTCAGAGACTGTTCACGATCTCCTGTCCGTCGGCCATACCGCGTTAAAAACAGGCTCGGAATGCTCATTTACAGCTCGTAAACTCCGCTTCCTCGCCTGTTTTTGCCTTGTCTGGCTCTAGTCCAAAAGATCGTGAACAGGCTCTCAGAACCTGTCTCGGATCTCTTGATCGTCGGCCATGCAGCGTTGAAATGGCGCTCGGAAAGCCGCCTGCGGCTAACGCGCTTTAGCGCGCCCCGAAGGGCGAGTGAAACGAGTACTGCTCATTTACACTTCGTAAACTGCGCGTCCTCGCTCCATTTACTCACTGGCGCTCGCCCTTCGAGCCAGACTACGGCTGTTACTCCCGTTGGTCGTTGCGCCTTGCCTGGCTCTAGCTCAAAAGATCCGAAACAGGCTCTTAGCTCGCTTCGACGGGCGCGTCGAACTCGCGGCGATACTCTTCGATCACATGCAGGTTGTCGTGCTGCCAGGGATGGAAGTCGCTGCGGAAATAGTCGCAGTAGACCCGCCATAGCGGACGCAGGATGCCGCGGCTGCCCCACAGCCAGACCAGGCCGTCGCGCCAGACGCGCCAGTTCCACAGCAGCCCGTCACGCTTGAGCATGTGCACCAGGCCCTTGAAGGTATCCAGGGTGAAGAACAGCGTGCTCTGCAACATCGCCCGGCGGCGTAGCCAGACACTGCCGCACACCTGCTGGTAGAGATCGAAAGCCACGGCCTTGTGCTCGCTTTCCTCCAGCGCGTGCCAGCGCCACAGGCGGGCCATGGCGGGATCGGCGCCGCGCAGCCAGTCCGGATTCTGCAGGATCGCATCGGCCATGATCGCGGTCAGGTGTTCCACCGAGACGGTGGCGGCCAGTTGCACCTTGGCCGGCAGGTGCTTGCGCACGAACGCCAGGCGGCGCTTCAGGCGGCGTTCCAGATAATCCAGGTCGTAGTCGCAGGCGCGCAGCGCATCGCTGTAGTGCTGGTGCTCGCGGCTGTGATGGGCCTCCTGGCCGATAAAGCCGCGGATCTGCTCCAGCTGCCTGGGGTCGCTGACCTGGTCGCGATACAGCCGCACCGAGTCGATGAAGAAGCGTTCGCCATCCGGGAACAGCAGGGACATGGCGTCGAAGAAATGGCTCTTGAAGGCGTCGCCGCCATGCCAGTCGCGCAGCCAGGGCTGGGGAAAATCGAACTGCGGCTGACGCGCCTTGATCTGCAGGTCGTGCGGGGTAGGGCTGGCCATGCTGCCTCCCATCTATTGTTATGGTTTGTCCCGACTATGGGCTTGCCGGCTTTTCCCGGGCAAGGTTATCTTCAGCCAATATAAGGGTCATATCCGGCCACTGATTTCAGTCGATAGGACAGATGAGCAAACCCCTTACTTTCAGTTCGGAGCTGGTGCCCGTCACCTATGCCGAGGCCTTGCTGGTTCTGGCCGAGGAACGCGGCGTAGCACGCGAGCGCCTGCTACAAAGTGCGGGGGTGAGCGCGCAGGTGCTGGAAAATCCGCTGCGGCGCCTGTCCTTCAGCGACTTCCACCAGTTGGCCAATACCGCGCTGCTGCTCTGCGACGAGCCGGCACTGGGGCTGCTGCTGGGGCAGCGGCTGAATGCCTCGGCCCACGGCATCCTCGGCTATGCGCTGCTCTCCAGTGCCAACCTGGGCAAGGCCATCCAGTTCGCCCTGAAGTACTACCGGGTACTGGGCCTGACCTTCGAACTGGAGCTGATCGAACATGCCGAGCACCTGGAACTGCGTGCCAGCGAATCGCTGCCGCTGGGCGTGCTGAGCCGCTTTGCCGCCGAGGGCCTGTTCGCCAGCCTGTACAGCATCGCCCAGTTCCTCCTGGGTGAGACGCCACGTGGTGTCGAACTGGGTTTCACCTACCCGGCGCCGGCCCATGCGCCGCGCTATACGGAGATGTTCGGCACGACCGTGCAATTCGAGCAGCCATGGCACTGGTTCAAGCTGCCGCGCCACTATCTCGATCACCCCATGGCCCTGGCCAATCCGGCCACCATGCAGATGTGCGAGCAGCAATGCGAGGCCTTGCTGGCCAGCCTCGATGTGCAGGACGCCCTGCTCAGCCGGGTGCGCCGCCTGCTGCTGGCGCGCCCCGGCGACTTTCCCGACCTGGGCAGCGCCGCCCGCGCCCTGCACACCAGCGGACGCAGCCTGCGCCGCCATCTGGCCGCCTCCGGCACCAGCTACCAGCAGGTGCTCGACGAGGTACGCCAGCGTCTGGCCCAGCAGTACCTCAGTACCACCCACTTGCCGCTGTACGAGATCGCCGTACTGCTGGGCTATAGCGACCCGTCCAACTTCCGCCGGGCTTTCCGCAAGTGGACGGGCAAGCAGCCGAGCGCTTATCGTGCCGCCCCCGACCAGCCCTGAGGACCCTCCGATGACCGCCAGCCAGCCGCCCAGCCTGATCCGCGAGACCTTCCCGGTCGGCCCCCTGCAGTGCAATTGCACCATCATCGGCGACCCCGTGAGCAAGCAGGCCATAGTGGTCGATCCGGGTGGCAATCCGGAGCTGATCATGGCGCGCCTGGAGGCCCATGGCCTGAAAGTGGTGAGCATCGTGCACACCCACGCGCACCTGGACCACTTCCTCGCCTCGGGCCAGCTCAAGGAGCTGACCGGCGCGACTCTGCACCTGCACAAGGACGATCAGTTCCTCTGGGACAACCTGGAAATGCAGTGCCGCATGTTCGGCGTGCCCTATACGCCGGTGCCCGCCCCGGACCAGTGGCTGGCCGACGACGAGGAGCTGGCCTGCGGCTGCGGCGTGGCCCTGCATACCCCGGGGCACACGCCGGGGTCGACCAGTTTCTGGTTCCCCCAGGCCAAGCTGCTGATCGCCGGCGACACCCTGTTCCGTCGCGGCATCGGCCGTACCGACCTGTGGGGCGGCGACTACGCTACCATCGAGCGCTCGATTCGCCAGCGCCTCTACCGCCTGGACGAGGACGCCACCGTAGTGACCGGCCATGGCCCGGATACCTGCCTGGGCGACGAGATGCGTGAGAACCCCTTCGTTCGTGCCTGAGCGCAAGGAATCTTCTGCGGCTGGCGTGTTCCAATGGCTGTCAGCCGCTCCGGCTGAGTCCTTGTTCGTGGGAGCCCAATCCATGTTTACCCCTTCACGCCTGATCCTGGCTGCTACCCTGGCCGCACTGATGACAGGTTGTGCCTCGCAGAATCCTTATGACAATAGCCAAAGCACCGGTACCCAAAGCTCTGGCGGCATGAGCAAGACGGCCAAGTATGGCGGCCTTGGCGCGCTGGCCGGCGCGGTCGCCGGTGCGGCGATCAACCACGACAACCGTGGCAAGGGCGCCCTGATCGGTGCCGCGGTGGCCGGTGCGGCTGGTGCCGGCTACGGCTACTACGCCGACAAGCAGGAAGCCGAACTGCGCCGCAGCATGGAAGGCACCGGCGTGCAGGTCGAGCGCCAGGGCGACACCATCCAGCTGATCATGCCCGGCAATATCACCTTCGCCACCGATTCGGCGGACATCGCCAGCAGCTTCTACAGTCCGCTGAACAACCTGGCCAACTCGTTCCGCCAGTACAACCAGAACAGCATCGAGATCGTCGGGCATACTGACAGCACCGGTAGCCACGCCTACAACATGAGCCTGTCGCAGCGCCGCGCGCAGAGCGTGGCCAACTACCTGAGCGCCCAGGGTGTCGACGCCTCACGCCTGAGTACCCGCGGTGCCGGCCCGGATCAACCGGTGGCCAGCAATGCCAGCGCGGAAGGGCGAGCGCAGAACCGCCGGGTCGAAGTTACCTTGCGACCGTTGCCAGGCCAGCAATAAGCCCCGCCACAAGGCCCTCGAACGAGGGCCTTGTGCTGTCTGGTGCCGCCTGTCGTGCGGGTGGTGCTCGCAAGATTCCTGACTAGACTCTCAACAGTATTCCCCTCTGGCTTTAGCCGGCTTGGTGTGCGTCAGGTGAGCGACGTATGCCGTCGAAGGATGAATGGCCCCATGGACGACTCTGCTCCCGTCTTGCACGTGCGCAAACCTTGGATTCCCCTGCTGGTCTCGGCGCTGCTGATGCTGGGGCTCGGCTCGCTGGTGAGCTGGCAATGGCAGGCCCTCCGGAGCAACAGCAAGGCCGAGCAGGAACAGCGCTTTGCCCTGGAAGTGTCCGGCATCGAGCAGAGCGTGCGCGAGCGCATGCTGGCCTACGAGATGGTGCTGCGGGGGATGTCCGGCCTGGTGACCGGCAGCAGTGAGGTGTCCCATGAGGAGTGGCGCCGGGCGAGCGAGCAGTTGCAGTTGCAGGAGCGTTATCCGGGCATCCAGGCGCTGAGCTGGAACGCCTATGTGCATGCCGATGGGCTGGAGTCCTTCGTCCGGCACGCGCGTGCCGATGGCCGCCCGGAGTTCCAGGCTTTCCCGCCGGGCGTGCGCGATGACTATCTGATCGTCGACTTCATCTACCCGCTGGACTGGCGCAATCGCCGCGCCGTGGGTTTCGACATGTACACCGAGGCCACCCGGCGTCAGGCCATCAGCCAGGCGCGTGACAGTGGCGAGGCGGTGCTCACCGGGCCAGTACGGCTGCGCCAGGAAACCGAGCAGGGGGTGCAGGCCGGCTTGCTGCTGTACCTGCCGGTGTACCGCCAGGATGCTCCGCAAACCAGCGTCGATGAGCGCCGTGGCGCGGTGCTGGGCATGGTCGCCGGCACCTTCCGCATGGTTGACCTGATGCACGGCATCCTGGGTCGCAGCAGCGAGTTGTTCTCGGTTGGGCTGGCCGATGCCCAGGACGCCGGCAACCCTCTGCTCACTGCGGATATGGCGTCGGAAGTGCACAGGCCCCGCTTCCAGCTGGTGCGGCCGCTGCATGTGTATGGTCGTACCTGGCAACTCACCGTCAGCAGCACGCCGCGCTACGAGGCGGCGGTGCGCAGTGGCGACCTGAGCTTCAGCCTGTTCAGCGGCCTGGCGGCTTCCCTGCTGCTGTCTCTGCTGGTCGGCGGCTACCTGTTCCTGCGCGAGCGGGCCATGGCCCGCAGCGAAGGCCAGAGCCAGCAGCTGCGCGAGCGCGAGGAGCACTTCCGCCTGGTGGTAGAGGCCTCGCCGAATGCCATAGTGCTGGCCGATCACCGCGGGCGCATCACCATGGTCAACCGTCAGACCGAACTGCTGTTCGGCTATGACCGTGAGGCCTTGCTCGGGCAACCGGTAGAAAAACTGCTGCCCGAGGCCATCAGGGCGGCGCATGTTGGCCTGCGCGAGGGCTACCAGCAGTCGCCGGAGCCGCGCCGCATGGGCGGCAATCGCGAGTTGTTCGGTCAGCATAGTGATGGTCGCGCGATCCCGCTGGAGGTGGGGCTGTCGCCGATCCGCGCGGGTGAGCGTCTGCTGGTGCAGGCGGTGATCATCGACATCAGTGCGCGCAAGGCCGCCGAAGAGCGCTTCCGCCAGGTGGTGGAGGCCTCGCCCAATGCCATCCTGCTGGTCGACGGCAAGGGCCGCGTGGTCATGGTCAACCAGCAGACCGGAGTCATGTTCGGCTATGCGCGCGATGAGTTGCTGGGACAGCCGGTGGAGAAGTTGCTGCCCGAATCCTTGCGGGCCGCACATCCCGGGCTGCGCCAGAGCTTCTTCAACGACCCCTCGCCACGCAGCATGGGCAGCAACCGCGAACTGTACGGCCAGCACCGCGATGGCCGGCTGATTCCCCTGGAGGTGGGGCTGTCACCGCTGCGCACCGGCGAGGAGCTACTGGTGCAGGCGGTAATCATCGACATCAGCGAGCGCAAAGCCGCCGAACAGCGGTTGCGGGAGCAGGCGGAGCAACTGGCGCTGGCCAACCGCTATAAGTCCGAATTCCTCGCCAACATGTCCCATGAGCTGCGTACGCCACTCAACAGCATCCTGATCCTCAGCGAGCAGCTGAAGCAGAACATGGCCGGCAACCTTACCGAGAAGCAGGTCAAGCATGCCGAC
>JBOFCR010000183.1:0-8276 GCA_051646165.1 Pseudomonas sp.
ACAGTCGTTTTTTTGACTAAAGCCGCGTCCCGCCATGCGAGGCTAGGCCTGCACGGGGAACATTCGAGGGTGTAAGGCAGGTGGTACAGGTGCCAAGAAGGGCCGGGCTAGAGCACTTGCAAGGTGCAGCTCAGGGGGAGCTGTCAGGGGGGTGAAACAGTTGTGGCTTCAGCAGCCCAGGCTATCGGCCTGGCGGTAGAGCTCCAGCATCTTGCGGGTGATGGTCTGCTGGATATCGTCGCGCTCGAAGGTCGACAGGCGAGTGAGCTTCTGCACCTGCAGACGATGCAGGTGGATGTAGGGCATCTGCTGGTCGAATTCGCGCAGGTCGCCCTTCATCATGATTGGCAGGAACACGTCGCCGATCTTCTTCTGGTTGCTGATGATCTGCGCCAGGGCCTGCTTGAACGGCATGGTCTTGGGGGCCGGGCCGCCTTCTTTCATCTGCGTGGCCAGCAGCAGCCCGGGCTTGCCCATCAGCCGGCCCGGCAGCACGCAGAGGCCAGTCTGGCGCACCGCGATGCTGTCGATGCCGTGCAGGGTGTCATGGAAGGCATAAGGATTGGGCAGCACCACCATCTTGCGTCCCAGGTCGCTGGGGAAGTGCAGGTTGTAGTTGGTGTAGAGCTGGCGTACCGACTCCGAATAAACGCACAGACGGTTCTCGAACAGGGTAATGAAGCGCTCCGCCAGCTCGCGCCGGGCAATGCTGTCCATGTCCCAGATCAGATCCTGATTCTGCGGCTTGCTCAGATCGACTTCCTGATGCTCCATGCTGCTCATTCGGCCCTCATACGCGGAATTGCCCCAGGAGGCGGTTCAGTTGGCTGGCCAGTTGCCCGAGATGCTGGCTGGCGGCGCTGGACTGGTCGGCGGCCAGGGCGTTCTCATGGGCCAGCGAAGCCGCCTGAGTAACATTCTGGTTGATATCGTCGACCACGTGGGATTGTTGCAGTGTGGCGCTGGCGATGGAAGCGTTCAACCCAGTGATATTACGCAGCGCGCTGGCGATCTGGCTGAGGCTTTCGCCGGCCTGGCGGGCCTGCTCGACGGTCTGCTGGGAAGCCTGGCTGCTGGCGTTGATCACCTTCACCGCGGCCTCGGAGTTGCCTTGCAGGCGCTCGATCATGGTCTGGATCTCGGCGGTGGACTGCTGGGTGCGCTGGGCCAGCAGGCGCACCTCGTCGGCAACCACGGCGAAGCCACGGCCCTGTTCGCCGGCGCGCGCGGCCTCGATGGCGGCGTTGAGAGCCAGCAGGTTGGTCTGTTCGGCGATGGCGCGGATCACTTCCAGCACGCTGCCGATCTGGGTGCTCTCCTGGGCCAGGTTCTGGATCACTTCCACGGCCTGGCCGATGGTCTCGGACAGCTGGTCGATCTGGCGCAGGCTGCCGTCGATGTTCTGCTGGCCCTGCAGGGCCTGCTGCTCGGCCTGGCGTACTTCGTTGGCGGCGTGTTCGGCGTTCTTCGCCACGTCCTGCACGGCGTAGGACACTTCGTTGATCGCGGTGGCCACCAGTTCCATCTGCTGCGACTGCTGCTGGCTGTGCTGCTGGGCATTGCTGGCGATCTCGCCGAGCGACTGCGAAGCCTGGTCGAGGGTAGTGGCGGCCTGCAGGGACTCACCGATCACTCCGCGCAGCTTGTCGGTGAAACCGTTGAAGTGCCCGGCCAGGGCGGTTAGCTCATCGCGGCCGTGGTTGTCCAGGTTGCGGGTCAGATCGGCTTCGCCGCTGGCGATATTGGCCATGGCACTGACCGCGTCATCCAGCGGACCGGCAATACTGCGGGCGATGAGGATGACCAGACCGGCCAGCAGCACGGCGATCACCAGCAGAATGCCCAGTGCGCGCATGGCCTGCTCGCGGAACTCGGCCTGCATGTCGTCGATATAGATGCCCGAGCCGATGATCCAGCCCCAGGGCTGGAACAGCTCGATATAGGAAACCTTGGGCACCGGATCTGCCGAGCCCGGCTTGGGCCAGCGATAGTCGACCAGGCCGGCGCCGCTCTGCTTCGCCACTTTGACCATCTCGTTGAACAGGAACTTGCCGTCCGGGTCCTTGAGGCCGGACAAGTCCTGGCCTTCGAGCTTGGCGTTGGTCGGGTGCATGATCATCACCGGGCCCAGGTCGTTGATCCAGAAGTAGTCGTCCTGGTCATAGCGCAGGCCGCGGATCATCTGCATCGCCTGTTTCTGCGCCTCTTCGCGGTTCAGCGTGCCGGCGCTTTCCAGGCCCTGGTAATAGCGCAGTACGCCGGAGGCGGTTTCCACCACCTGTTGGGTCTTGAGTGCCTTGGCGGCATACAGGTCGCCGTGGATTTGCTGCAGCATCAGGCCGGCCAGGGCCAGCAGCATCACGATCGAGCTCAGCAGGATCAGCCACAGGCGACGGCTGATGGGTAGGCTACGCAGGCTATTCATGGCAACGAAGGACTCCACTACTTGTTGTGATGGTGGCTTTTAGAACCTGTTTACGATCTCCTGTCCGTCGGCCATACCGCGTTAAAAACAGGCTCGGAAAGCTCATTTACAGCTCGTAAACTCCGCTTCCTCACCGTTTGATTCGCTGGCGCTCACCCTTCGGGCCAGCCTGCGGCAGTTACTCCCGTTGGTCGTTGCGCCTTGTCTGGCTCTAGTCCAGAAGATCGTAAACAGGTTCTTAGCCGTCAGCTAACAGCCAGTCTAGAAGCTATGCAATCAGCCGTTGGCTGGGCAGCGCAGGAAAGACTGCTCTGGTAGGATGCGGGGCTTTTTCTGTCTGCATGTTCAGACACGTCTCCCGTTCTATCGGCCAGCTTCGCGCAAAGGCCAGTTTCGAGGTTTATTCATGGATTTGTGGACCGCCCTGCAGGCAGTGATTCTTGGCATAGTCGAAGGGCTGACGGAGTTCCTGCCGATCTCCAGTACCGGCCACCAGATCATCGTCGCCGACCTGATCGGCTTCGGCGGTGACCGGGCCAATGCTTTCAACATCATCATCCAGCTGGGCGCGATCCTGGCGGTGGTCTGGGAGTTCCGCCGCAAGATCCTCGAAGTGCTGTTCAACGTACCGCATCAGCGCGAGGCGCAGCGCTTCACCGCCAACCTGCTGATCGCCTTCCTGCCGGCGGTGGTGCTGGGCGTGGCGTTCGCCGACCAGATCCACCATTACCTGTTCAACCCCATCACCGTTGCCCTGGCCCTGGTGATCGGCGGGGTGGTGATCCTCTGGGCCGAGCAGCGCCAGCATGAGGTGACGGTCGAGGACGTGGAACAGATGACCTGGAAGGAGGCGCTGAAAATCGGCTGCGCCCAGTGCCTGGCGATGATCCCCGGCACCTCGCGCTCGGCCTCGACCATTATCGGCGGCCTGCTGTTTGGCCTGTCGCGCCGTGCTGCCACCGAGTTCTCCTTCTACCTGGCGATGCCGACCATGGTCGGCGCCGCGGTGTATTCCGGCTACAAGTACCGCGAACTGTTCCAGGCCGGGGACCTGCCGGTGTTCGCCATCGGTTTCGTGGTGTCCTTCCTGTTCGCCATGCTGGCGGTCAAGGCGTTGCTCAAGTTCATCGCCAACCACAGCTATGCGGTGTTCGCCTGGTATCGCATCGGCTTCGGCCTGCTGATCCTGGCTACCTGGCAGTTGGGGCTGATCGACTGGAGCACGGTGCAGGGCTGATCGGGAGTTACATGCATGGAGCAACGCGGCGTTTTGCGCAGCTGGAATGACGACAAGGGCTTCGGCTTCATCACCCCTGCGCGCGGGGGCGAAGACGTGTTCGTGCACATCTCGGCGATGCGTGGCGACCAGCGTCCGCAAGCCGGCCAGGCTGTGCTGTTCATCGCCGGCAAGGACGAGCGCGGGCGCCTGCGGGCCGAACATATGCGCGGCGAGGGGCTGAGCCTGGATCGCCCGGCGATCCGCCGCAAACCGCAGCCGGGCAGACCCGGCACGCCGGCCAAGGCTGCGCCGAGCGCGAGACGCGAGCCTCAGCGGCGCGAGCAACCCATAGGTATCCAGGCGTTGCCACTCAAGCTCGCTCTGTTCGCGGCCCTGTGCGCGCTGCCGGCCTGCGGCGCTCTACAGCTGTTCCTCGGCACGGGCCTGATCTGGGCACTGTGCGTCTACCCGTTGCTCAGCCTGATCAGCTTCGTCCAGTACTGGAACGACAAGCACAGCGCGCAGAAGGGCCGCTGGCGCACCCCGGAAAATACCCTGCATATCACCGAACTGCTTGGCGGCTGGCCGGGCGCGCTGCTGGCGCAGCAGGTGTTTCGCCACAAGACGCGCAAGCTGTCATTCCAGCTGGTGTTCTGGCTGATCGTCCTGGCTCACCAGGCGTTCTGGATCGATCACCTGCTGCTGGGCGGACGTTTCTTCGGAGCTTGGCTGCCTTACTGATCGGGCAGTCCGTAGGGCGGGTGTAACCCGCGCCAGTGCCAACGCGGCTTGCACCCGCTCTAGGTGATGCTAGACGCCTGCCGTGCGCTGCAGATAAGTGCTGATCAACAACCCGCACAGGGCGAGCAGGGCGGCGACCAGGAAGATCGTAGCGAAGCCGAAACCGCTGGCGACCAGGCCCATCAGTGGCCCGGCGATACCCAGCGCCAGGTCGAAGAAGATCGCGTAGGCACCCAGCGCCGAGCTGCGGCTGGGCGCGGGAATGCGCGAAATCACCTCGACACCCAGCGCCGGGTAGACCAGCGACAGGCCGAAGCCGGTCAGCGCCGCGCCACACAGCACCAGCGCGGGTTGCTGGGCGAGCCAGAGTAGCAGTAGGCCGGCGCTTTCGATGATCAGGCAGACGATGGCCACGCGATAGCCGCCGTGGTGCTTGATCGAACCGGCGAACAGCAGGCGCGCACCGATAAAGGCGCAGCCAAAGGCGGTCAGCGCGTAGGCCGCGCCATCCCAGCCAAGACTGGCGTAATACAGAGCGATAAAGGTGGCCAGGGTGCCGTAGCCAATGGTGCCGAGCGCCAGGGCCAGGCCGTTGGGCAGTACGCGCAGGAACACATGGCGAAAGGGCAGGCGCGTACCGGGGAAGATCGGCACGGCGGGCTGCTTGCGGCTCAGCAGCAGGGCGCCGATGCCCAGCAGGGCAATCAGGACGCCCAGGCTGTTGATGCTGGCATGGTTGACCAGCAATACGCCCAGGGGCGCGCCGACGGCGATGGCGCCATAGGCGGCGATGCCGTTCCAGGAAATAACCTGGGCGGTGTTGTCCGCGCCAACCCGGCCAATGGCCCAGCTGATCGAGCCCGTGCCGATCAGGCCCTGGGCCACGCCAAGCAGCAGGCGCGCGACCAGCAGCAGACTCAGACTGGCCAGCGGTACGGCCTGCAGCAAGGTCGAGCAGAGCGTCAGCAGGCCGCTGGCGACGCAGCCAAACAGGCCGTAGACCACGGCCTGTTTGGGCCCGAGTCGATCGCACAAGGTGCCGGTCATCGGCCGCGACAGCAGGGTGGCGAGGTACTGCGCGCTGATCACCAGGCCAGCCAGCACCGAGCTGTAGCCCAGTTCGTTGTGCACATAGCCGGGCAGCACCGCCAGCGGCAGGCCGACGCAGAGGAAGCCGATAAAGGTGTAAAAGACGATGGCTACGATTTGCCGGGTTCTGGCGGTTGCGGACTGCTCGGGCGCGCTCATGGACACCTGGCCGAAAACGGTTGGGGACGGCGATCATGATCGCCCGAGATCGGTGTTAAAGGAAGCTTGCTAACTATTGGCGTCGCGGGCCTGCCCGGCAGGCTGCTGGCAGCGGCACCGCCGCCTGGCTCGAGCGCCTTGGCGAAATAGAACAGGTCGTTGAGGTCTGGCATGGCATCGTCCTGTGAGTGGGACGAACCCTGTCTCTGCCGGTTTTGCAGCGCCATTGCTTTTGCCGGTGCTGGCTATGCAAGGCGTATGGCGGGTGTATTGTGGCAACGCGCCTGTGCGCTCACGTCCACTTACCCGGAGTCAGCACCATGTCCCTGTCCATGTACGAGGCTTCCATTCCCGTCTTCACCCGCATGCTGGGTAACCTGTCGGCCATTCTCGCCAAGGCGGCCGGTTATGCCGAGAGCAAGGGCATCGACCCTGGCGTGTTGATCAATGCCCGCCTGGCCCCGGACATGTACCCACTGGCGCGCCAGGTGCAGATCGCCAGCGACGCGGTGAAAGGCTGCGTGGCGCGCCTGGCCCAGGTCGAGATCCCCAGCTTTGCCGATAGCGAAACCACTTTCCCCGAGCTGCAGGAGCGCATCGCCAAGACCCTGAAGTTCATCGAAGGCATCAGCCCCGAGCAGGTCAACGGCAGCGAGAACCGTACCGTGACCATCAAGCTGCCGGGGCGCGAGCTGAGTTTCAGCGGCCAGGTGTTCCTGCTCAATTTCTCCCAGCCCAACCTGTATTTCCACATCACCACCACCTACGCGATCCTGCGGCATAACGGCCTGAGCCTGGGCAAGATGGATTACCTGGGCATGTCCTGAGTGATTGCCTTTGCTTCCGGCGAGGTACGACCGTGTAGGAGCCAGCTTGCTGGCGATGCTTTTGCCCGGGCAGTGGATCGCCAGCAAGCTGGCTCCTACAAAAACATCTCGCCTGTAGCCCTGCAGGGCTCGTTCGCGGAAAAATCGTAAACAGGTTCTAAGGCAAGGTACTGCCTACCGTGAGTAGGGGGCGAGGAAATCGACGTCGAGCCGGTGCGGCGAGCACGTTATTGATTGGCTCTCTGCCGGGGCGATTGGGTGCTTTTTTCGCACTGAAGTGGGGCGGGAAAATTCGCCGGAAATTGCCGTTACCGAAAGTAAAGCGGCGGTGCGGTAAATTCGGGCAATAACCGTTCGAAAAGCTTTTGCAAATGGCTAATTCCAAATTTTTCTTTCGAAAACTGCGGTTTATTTTCCGACAGGCCCTGTTTTTTCTGCTTTGGTTTCTCAGGTCGCGACTGGCATAAGCCTTGCTGTTGCTGGTTGCCAACTAAAACCTTAGGAGCACCCCATGTCGCAGAAGATTTTCAGAAAAGGCTTTCTGGCTCTAGCTGTTACCACCGCAATGGGCGTTTCTTCACTGGCCCAGGCTGACGTCGTCATCGGCGTGGCCGGCCCGCACACCGGCCCCAACGCCTCGTTCGGCGAGCAGTACTGGCGTGGCGCAACCCAGGCCGCCGAAGACATCAACGCCGCTGGCGGGGTCAACGGCGAGAAGATCAAGCTGGTCAAGGCCGACGACGCCTGCGAGCCGAAGCAGGCTGTGTCCGTGGCCAACCGCCTGGTGGATTCCGACAAGGCGGTCGGCGTGGTCGGCCACTTCTGTTCCTCCTCGACCATGCCGGCGTCCGAGGTGTACGACGAGGCGGGGATCATCTCCATTACTCCCGGCTCGACCAACCCGCAGATCACCGAGCGCGGCATGACCGGCATGTTCCGCATGTGCGGGCGTGACGACCAGCAGGGCGTGATTGCCGGCGACTACCTGGTGGATACCCTCAAGGCCAAGAAAGTCGCGGTGATCCACGACAAGGACACCTACGGTCAGGGCCTGGCCGACGCGACCAAGGCGCAGCTGGTCAAGCGCGGCGTTGAGCCGGTGCTGTACGAAGGCCTGACCCGTGGCGAGAAGGACTTCAACGCCCTGGTCACCAAGATCCGCTCGGTGGATGCCGACGTGGTCTACTTCGGCGGCTGCCACCCGGAAGCCGGCCCGTTGGTGCGGCAGATGCGCGAGCAGGGCAGCACCGCCACCTTCGTTTCCGGTGACTGCGCGGTGACCGATGAACTGGTCACCACCGCCGGCGGCCCGCAGTACACCAAGGGCGTGCTGATGACCTTCGGCGCCGACCCGCGCCTGATCGCCGATGGCAAAGCGGTGATCGAGAAGTTCCGCGCCGGCGGCTTCGAGCCCCAGGGCTACACCCTGTATGCCTATGCCTCGGTTCAGACCCTGGCTGCGGCCTTCACCGGCGCCGGCAGCACCGACGGGGCCAAGGCCAGCGCCTGGCTGAAATCCCATGACGTCGATACCGTGATGGGCAAGAAGGCCTGGAGCGAGAAGGGCGATCTGAAAGTCTCCGACTACGTGATGTACGAGTGGGACGACAAGGGCAAGTACCACCAGCTGCCATGATCCAGCCGCACGCCCCGTCCCGCAGTTGCGGGCGGGGCGGCGCGCCTCCCGACGGCAGCGGTTCGCCGTTGCCGTCCCCGTGTCCACGGCGATGAGAATGACTTCATGGACGGCATCTTTCTGCAGCAACTGATCAATGGCCTGACCCTTGGCGCGGTCTATGGCCTGATCGCTATCGGC
>JBOFCR010000015.1:0-11193 GCA_051646165.1 Pseudomonas sp.
ACCGAGACAGCAACCGAATTGCTTGACGACCATAGAGCGTTGGAACCACCTGATCCCATCCCGAACTCAGTAGTGAAACGACGCATCGCCGATGGTAGTGTGGGGATTCCCCATGTGAGAGTAGGTCATCGTCAAGCTCATATCCCCAAACCCCCAATCCGAGTAATCGGGTTGGGGGTTTGGCTTTTGCGCGACAGAAAAGCCCGAGACGGGATGTCGTGGCTAGCGAAGAGTCCGTGAGCTTCAGGGCTTTCCTGCGCTCATAAAAAAACCACCCGCAGGTGGTTTTTTACATTCGGAATCTCAGTCGCCGCGATATTCACAGCCGCTTGTGCACGTCTCGTGCACGCGAATGCGTGAGAGCTCAGGCAGTAGTGGCTTGAGTTGTTGCCAGATCCATTTGGAAAGATTCTCGCTGGTGGGGTTTTCCAGCCCGGCGATATCGTTCAGGTAATTGTGATCGAGCTGGTCGTAGATCGGCTTGAAGATCGCCTTGATCTCGGAAAAGTCGCGAATCCAGCCGGTATAGGGATCCACTTCGCCCTCGATGTACACAGCAACGCGGAAGGAATGCCCATGCAGGCGGCCACACTTGTGTCCAGCAGGGACGTGGGGCAGGAGGTGGGCGGATTCGAAGGTGAATTCTTTGAAGAGTTCCAAGATCTGACGCTCTGAAATGGATGGCCGCGTAGCGGCACGAAGCAGTCAGCAGTTTATCAGCTCCGCCAGGGCTTTACCCGGCGCAGCTCAGGGCTTGTTCTGGCGCAGGCGCTGCAGCTCGCTATTCAGCCAGTCGGCCGAGGGTTGGCGTTGACCCGCACAATTCACCTGGTAGGGATCGCCACTGAAACTGCTCTCAGTAGCGGCGCGGGCGATGAAATCTTCTGCCGAGTCGACCAGGCCCTTGTCCTTCAGGTAGTCGAGTTTCTTCTGCAGATGGGCGCGGGCATCTTCCGGGCTGTGTTCGCTGCCATTGCGGATAAAGCCGCAACCGCTGCTGGCAACGAAGGCGAGCAGGGCGTTCACTTCCTTCTCGCCTTGGGCATCGAGTGCGGCCTGAGCGTTGCTCCAGGCGCAGAGTGCCGCGATGGTACTGACCTGCAGCAGGTGGCGAATGAACATTGCCGGCATTTCCTTATGAGTGGCGAGTACAGGATCAGAGCGGTTGTAGCCGATCGGCCAGGCGGCCGCTGTCGACCAGTTCGAGAAACTCGTCGCCGAGTCGGGTGCTTTCTGCCATGGCCTGACGCCAGTAACGCTCGCGCCCGTTATCGTTACCGAGGTAGCGCTTGAAGTCGCTTCGGTCCGGCAACTTGCCGTTGGGCAACGCAGCCAGATACTCGCGGGAAGGGGCGAGCAACAGCACATCCTGCAGGCGCCCGGCATTACCGCGACGCCAGGGCAGGCCTTTGTCGAACCAGCCGGGAATGACCTTGTCGGTGAAGTGCGGATAGAGCACAACGCCGTCACTGGCGTAAGGCAGATCCAGGTGATAGTCGAGCAGGCCGCCGTCGCGATAGGCGCCGGGCCCGAGGCCGGGAATTTCGCGGATAGCTTCCATTACCATCGGAATGGAACCGGATGCCAGCAAGGCCTGGCGCAGGTTGCCGGTGTTGAGGGTATGGAAGTGCGAGCGGAAGTCGTTGAGTTCGGCCAGCGGCGGAGCCTGGCGGGCGTCATGCAGGATCACCCGGTCGAAGTGGCGCCCCAGGCGCTGGCGGCCGAGCAGATTGTTACCAATCACCGAGGACAGGCCCAAGCCCAATGCGCCGCGTGTATCGTGGCGGAGCAGGCCGTGGCTTTTCACCACCACGATATTCAGGCGATACAGCGGGTTGGCCAACAAGGCGGCGTCCTGATCGGCCAGCAGCTCATCAAGCAATTGCACGCAGCTGCGGGACACCTCGGCCATGCTCACGCCCTTGGCGAAGCGCTGGCTGGTATACAGCTCACCCAGGCGCCGGATACCCGCGCAGGCATCCGGCAGGCAGGCGCTGGCGAAACGCCAGGAGCCGATGGAGGCGCCGATCAGCGTGCGCTCGCGCGGGGCGCGGGGCAGCCAGTCGCCGAACAGTGCCAGATCCAGACCCTGGATACCCAGCCCCTTGGGGCCGCCCGCGGCGCCCGGCAGAATGCCGACATCGGCCGGCTGCAGGCCGCGCTCGCGAATACGCGCGAGCGCGCGCTTGCCGGCACGGAAGCTAAGGGCGGGGGACTTGATCTGGATGGCGCTCATACTGCTCTCCACAAAACGAGCTCGCGATTATAAAGCGCTGCCCGGACAGACCAAGGAACTTCAGCACGTGAATGATGCTGCCTGCGCCTTGGGGCAGGGGAATTCAGTTTGAGTTAAGAGGACTTGGTTATCGTGGCTTCAGTGGCAAACACATGACCTTCCTCAAGGAGATTCCCTATGAAAAAACTGACTGCTCTGCTTGCTCTGGTTACCCTGACAACTGCCGGGCTGGCTCAGGCCCGCGACCTTGGCCCGGACGAAGCGCTGAAACTGCGCGATACCGATACTATTCAGCACTTCGATAAACTCAACCAGGCGGCCATTGCCAGGCATCCAGGCAGCCAGGTCGGGGAGACCGAACTGGAAGAGGAACACGGCCGCTACATCTATCAGGTCGAACTGCGTGACGCCCAAGGCGTGCAGTGGGACTTGGCGCTGGATGCCGGCAATGGCCAGGTACTGCAAGATCACCGGGATGACTGATGAAGTTCGTGGCACGTTATAGCGGCATCGTGGTGTTGGTCCTCGCGGTTCTGGCGCTGGAAGTGCAGGCCCGCGATCTGGATCAGGACGAAGCCCTGCGCTTGCGCCAAGAGGGCGTGATCCTGCCGCTCGAAGCGCTGATGCAGCCGGCCCTGGACCGTTATCCGGGCGCCCGGCTGCTGGAGGCCGAGCTGGAGGAGGAAGACGATATCTATGTCTACGAGATCGAGCTGCTGATCGATGGCGTGGTGCGCGAACTGGAAGTGAGTGCCCGCGATGGCCGGGTGCTCAAGGACGAGGTGGAGGACTGATGCGCCTGTTGCTGGTTGAGGATCACGTGCCGCTGGCCGATGAGCTGCTCGCCGACCTGGGCCGCCAGGGCTATGCGGTCGACTGGCTGGCCGATGGCCGCGATGCGCTGTACCAGGGTGCCACCGAGCCCTATGACCTGATCATTCTCGACCTCGGCCTGCCCGGCAAACCGGGGCTCGAGGTGTTGAGCCAGTGGCGGGCGAATGGACTGGCCACCCCGGTACTGATCCTCACCGCGCGTAGCTCCTGGGCCGAACGGATCGACGGCCTGAAGGCCGGCGCCGATGATTACCTGAGCAAACCCTTCCACCCGGAAGAGCTGGCCCTGCGCATCCAGGCACTGCTGCGCCGTGCCCATGGCCTGGCCAACCAGCCGCAACTGGAGGCCGCCGGATTGCAGCTGGACGAGGCGCGCCAGTGCGTGACCCGGGCCGGCGAGACGGTCGAGCTGACCGCGGCCGAGTTCCGCCTGCTGCGCTACTTCATGCTGCATCCCGGGCAGATCCTGTCCAAGGGACACCTGGCCGAGCACCTTTACGATGGCGAGACCGAGCGCGATTCCAATGTGCTGGAAGTGCACGTCAACCGCTTGCGCGGCAAGCTCGGGCGCGAGGTGATCGAGACCCGCCGTGGCCAGGGTTACCGCTTCACCGGAGTGGCCGGGTGAGGTCGATCCAGCGCCGCCTGAGCCTTGGCCTGGGCGGAGTGCTGGTGGTGGTCGGCCTGGCGCTGGCCCAGGGTAGTTTGTGGCTGTTCGACAACGGCCTGCGGCGCTTCCTCCAGGACGGCCTGAAGGATGAGACGGAGAGCCTGCTGATCGCCCTGGTTCGCGGGCCGCAAGGCGTGCAGCTGGATGAGCAGCGCATCGATCCGGCCTTCCAGCGGCCGTTTTCCGGCCACTACTTTCGCATCGACTTTGCCGGGCAAACCTGGCGCTCGCGCTCGCTATGGGATCGCGACCTGCAGCAACCGGCCGCCGCCGGCCTGCAGGCGGAACTGGGCGATGGCCCGAGTGGCCAGCACCTACTGCTGTACCGCGCCGACTACCAGCGCTTCGGCCAGCACTTCGTGATCAGCGTGGCGCAGGACTACACGCCGATCCTGCACCACTTCCGCCGTCTGCAATGGCTGGGTCTGGGCTTGGGCGGCGGGGCGCTGTTGCTGATCCTCCTGGCCCAGCGCTATACCGTGCGCTCGGCCCTGCGTCCGCTGGAGCGGGTGCGGCAGCAGATCGCCCAGCTGCAGCAGGGGCGGCGCAGCGAGCTGGATAGTGCCGTACCGATGGAGCTGGAGCCGCTGGTGACGCAGATCAACCGCCTGCTCGCACACACCGAGGACAGCCTCAAACGTTCGCGCAATGCCTTGGGCAACCTCGGCCATGCGCTGAAAACGCCGCTGGCGGTGCTGGTCAGCCTGGCCAACCGTGAGGAGTTGCAGGCGCATGGCGAGCTGCGCAGCAGCCTGCGCGAGCAACTGGCGCAGATCGAGCAGCGCCTGGCCCGTGAGCTGGGGCGCGCGCGGCTGGCCGGCGAAGTCCTGCCCGGGGCGCATTTCGACTGTGCCGAAGAGCTGCCGGCGTTGTTCGCCACCCTGGGCATGATCCATAGCCGCGGCCTGCAGCTGGACTGGCAGGCCGCTCCCGGGTTGAGCCTGCCCTGGGATCGCGAGGACCTGCTCGAGCTGCTCGGCAACCTGCTGGATAACGCCTGTAAATGGGCTGATGAGCGCGTGCAGCTGCACGTGACGGCGGAGGCCGGTGGCTATTGCCTGTGTGTCGACGACGACGGCCCGGGGATTGTTGCCGCACGGCGTGAGGAGGTCATGGGGCGCGGCACGCGTCTGGACGAACAAGTGGCCGGCCACGGCCTGGGGCTCGGTATCGTACGCGACATGGTCGAGGCCTGGAGCGGCCAGCTGAGCCTGGAGGACAGCCCGCTGGGAGGCCTGCGGGTATTGATCCGCCTGCCCCGGCGGGCATGAAAAAGCCCGGCACCTGGCCGGGCTTTTTTTCGCCTGGAACTTTTACATGCCGTTGGCGAAGGCGGCCGTGTTCAGGTCGATCGACTCGCGCACGGGCTTCAGGGCGTTGCCGTATTTGCCGAGGATATCCAAGGCATAGTCGACGCGGTTACGAATACGCTGGTCGTCCTCACTGGCGGCGGGACCGTCGTTCAGTACTGCTTCCACATGGCGCACGATCAGGTGCTCGGGCAGGTAGCCGAGGCGGCAGTTCTTGTAGCCGGAGGCGCGCAGCTCGCTGATCGGGTAGGCGCCGCCGATGCCGGACGACACGCTGACCAGCAGGGCCGGCTTGTGGGCCAGTTCGAACTTGCTGGCGTAGAGGAAGAAGTTCTTGATCGCCGGCGCGGCCATGCCGTTCCACTCGGGGGCAATCACCACCAGCGCGTGGGCGGCCTGCAGCTGCTGCTGGTACTCGCTCCACGGGCCCTTGTCGTCACTGGGCCAGAGGGGCAGGGGCGCCTGGCCCAGATCGAGCAGGTTGCTCTGCTCGGAGCTGGTCAGGCCCAGCTCGATCAGACGCTGGCGGAGGAAGCGGCCAACCTTGGCCGATTGGCTGTCGCGGCGGCTGGAGCCGGCGACCAGAGCGATATTCAGCATGGCACAACTCTCTGAGGGGAATACTGGGCGCAGAGGCTAGCGGCCGCTCTACGGCGGGGCAAGGGCTGCGGCGACAGGGATGCGGACGAAAGACGTCAGCCTGGCGCCGAGGACGCCAGGCAGGGGGCATCAGACGCGGAACTGATCCATCAGGCCCTGCTGATGGTTGGCCAGGCTGTTCAGCGACTGGCTGACTCGCGCCGACTCGTCGGCCTGCCCGGACAGCGCTTCGGTGACATCACGGATGCTCGCCACGTTGCGGTTGATCTCCTCGGCCACCGCGCTCTGCTCCTCGGCGGCGCTGGCGATCTGCAGGTTCATGTCGGTAATCACCGTGACCGCATCGCCGATGCGACGCAGGGCGCTGACCGCCTGCTCGACTTGTTCGACGCTGCCCTGGGCCTGCTGGTGGCTGCTGTGCATGGAGCTGACCACTTCGCGGGTGCCGCTCTGCAGGCCTTCGATTACCTGGCGGATTTCCTCCACCGAGTCCTGGGTGCGCTTGGCCAGGTTGCGTACTTCGTCGGCGACCACGGCAAAGCCGCGTCCGGCCTCGCCAGCGCGGGCGGCTTCGATGGCGGCGTTGAGCGCCAGCAAGTTGGTCTGCTCGGCAATCGCACGAATCACTTCCAGCACCGAACCGATTTTCTCGCTGCTGCTGGCCAGGCCTTCGACTTCCTGCATGGCCGAGCTCAGTTCGCTGGCCAACTGCTCGATGGACAGCGTGGTGCGATCGATCACGGCCAAGCCATCGCGGGTAGCGGCATCGGCACCGCGGGCTGCGTTGGCGGCCTGGGCGGCGCTGTTGGCCACGTCATGGGCGGTGGCGCTCATCTCTTGGGAGGCGGTGGCGACCTGATCGACTTCGCGGAACTGCTGCTGCATGCCGGCACTGGTCTGGCTGGCGATGGCCGAGGATTGGTCGGCGGTACTGCGGGCGTCCTGCACCGAGCTCTTCACGTCGGCGATAATTGGCTGCAGTTTGTCGAGGAAGCGGTTGAACCAGCCGGCGAGGGTGCCCAGTTCATCGGCCTTGCTGTAGTCGAGGCGGCGGGTCAGGTCGCCTTCGCCACTGGCGATGTTCTGCAGCATGCTGGCCACCGCCAGAATCGGGCGGGTCACGCCGCGTGCGGTCAGCCACATCAGCAGTACGCCTCCGAGAATGGCGATCAGGGCCAGCACCAGGCTGAACAGGGTGTCATCGGTGCGTTGCTGGTCGAGCTGCTGCTCCAGCTTCAGTGCCGGGGCGAGCAGGGTTTTCTTCGGAACTTCCAGCAGCACGGCCCAGGGCTTGGATTCGGGGATCGGCAGCAGGGGCTCAAGCACGCGCAGCATGGTGTCGTGTTCAAGGAATTGCGAACGACCGGAGCCGACCAGGCTGAGCAGCTCGCTGCTGTGGTCGGGGTAGGCCTGGGTTGCCGGCTTGCCCAGCAGGCCGGCGTCGCGGCTATGCCCGGCCAGCAGGCCGGCGGGGCTGATGATGCTGACATGGCCCTCGCCGTCGTACAGCTCCTGGTTGGCGCTGACGCTGAGCTGCTGCAGGCTGGCCAGGCTGATGTCGAGGCCGAGTACGCCGATGATCTTGCCGTTCTGCTCCAGCGGGAAGGCGATGCTGGTCATCAGCACTTGCTGGCCGTTGATGTCGTCGAAATAGGGGTCGAGTACGCAGGGTTTTCCGCTATCGCGCGGGCAGGTGTACCAGGCGTTGTAGGGCGTTCCACTGGGGCCGGCGCTGGTGTCGGCGAGCTGCGTTTCGTCCATCGCCTCGGCTTCGAGCTGGCCCGGGGTGCTCTGCGACCAGTACAGCGAGAAACGGCCCTTGTCATTGCTGCCCAGTTCACCCTGGCCGGCGAACAGTTCGTCCTTGCCATCCAGCGCATTGGCCTCGAACACCACATACAGGCCAATCAGGCTGGGATTGGCATCCAGAGCTGTACGCACCTGGCGGGTCAGGTCTTCGCGCAGGTCGAAGGCATCGAGGAAGCGTTTTTCCGCCTGATCCTTGAGGAACAGCACCTGGCGGGAGAAGCCCTTGCCGTACTGGTAGGCGTCCATGAAGTAGCGCTGGATGCGGATGCCCTGCAGCTCGCCGCGCCCGGCCATACGCAGGCGTGCGGACTCTTCGAGCATGGCGCTGCTGGAGGCCTTGACCAGTTCGGCACTGTGCCTGGACTGGTACAGCGAGGAGCCGACCAGCAAGGTCACGATGACGACCAGGCTGAGGCCGGCGAGGAGGGTAATCTTCCACTGGATGGAGAGGCGGGCGAACAGCATTGGCGGGGCCTTCTTCGTCAGGCTACATAACCCTGTATCGGTGTGCGGCAGGCAGACTTGATGCATGCGGCGGCCGATTGGAGGCTATTTGAGCGTTAAGTGAAGCGATCAGGATTGCAGGCAAGAATTATGCACGCTTTGCTCGAAATTCCGCACGAATTTGCAGGGTCTGTGTCCGCCCGCAGACAAGCCAGTGGGATCGCGATTGCCGAAAATTGCGCATGGGGGTGTGGTGCGAGTGCTCCGGCTGTCCGTACGTTTTCGGCGTAGGCGTAAAAAACCCGGCCTTGGCCGGGTTTTCATTGCTGCGCTCAGGCTTACGGGGCGATTGCCACCAGGCCTGCCTGCTGCACCAGTTCCAGCAGCGGCTGCGGGTAGACGCCGAGGACGAAGGCGAGCAGGGCGACGACCATCAGCATCAGGCCACCGGCCTGCTGGCCCCAGTGCAGGGGCGCATCGTGGCGGCGCAGGTTCGGCTCGACCATAAACAGGGTGACCATCACGCGCAGGTAGTAGAACACGCCGATGGCGCTACCCAGCACCAGGGCGCCGAGCAGCCACCACAGCTGCGCCTGCACACCGGCGGCGACCACGTAGAACTTGCCGATAAAGCCGGCGGTCAGCGGGATGCCGGCCAGCGACAGCATCATCACGGTCAGCACGGCAGTCAGGTACGGACGGCGCCAGAACAGGCCGCGGTACTCGTACAGGGCGTCGGCATCGCGGCCGCTGTAGGGGGTGGACATCAGGGTGATCACGCCGAACGCGCCGAGGCTGGTCAGCACGTAGGTGGCCAGGTACACGCCGACCGCTTCCACGGCCAGGCCCTTGCTGGCGATCAGCGCCACCAGCAGGTAGCCGAAGTGGGCGATGGACGAGTAACCGAGCAGGCGCTTGAGGTTGCTCTGCAGCAGGGCCAGCAGGTTGCCGAACAGGATCGAGGCGATGGCGATCACCATCAGCAGCTCGTTCAGCCAGCCACCACTGGTAACCGGGGAAATCTGGTACAGGCGCAGCAGCACGGCGAACACCGCGACCTTGCTGGCGGTGGCCAGGAAGGCGGCGACCGGGGCCGGCGCGCCTTCGTAGACGTCCGGGGTCCACAGGTGGAACGGTACCAGCGACAGCTTGAAGGCCAGGCCGATCAGCATCATGCCGATACCGATCTGCGCCAGCATGCTCGGCAGGCCATCAGCGGCCAGCTTGGCACCGATGCCGGCGAAGCTCAGGCTGCCGGACTCGGCGTACAGCAGGGCCATGCCGAACAGCAGGAAGGCCGAACCGGCGGCCGACAGCACCATGTACTTGATGCCGGCTTCCAGCGAACGCTTGTTGAAGAAGGCGTAGGCGATCATGCCGTAGGTCGGTACCGACAGCAGTTCCAGGCCGATGAACAGGCCGGCCAGGTGCTGCGCGCTGACCAGCACCAGACCGCCGGCGGCGGACAGCAGCATCAGCAGGTACAGCTCTTCGCGGTTGCCCGGATAGCCCTTGCCCGACTCACCGCCCAGGTAGGCGTGGATCAGCGTCACGCAGGCCAGCGTCGCCGCCAGCACCAGGGCCATGTAGTAACAGGCGAAGTTGTCGATCAGCAGCAGCGGGGTGACCTGCAGCGGGGTGACCTTGAGGGCCGGCAGCACCGACAGCAGCGCCAGGTTGAGGCCGATCACCGACAGACCGAAGGTCCAGGAGTGGTGCCGTTTCCAGGCGATGGCGAGCATCACCACCACGACGGTGGCGCTGGTGACCAGTAGTGGCAGCAGGGCGATGAAGTGTTGAGTCGTCAGTTGCATAGCACTACTTACCGAGTTGATTGAGGGCGTCGCCCAGCCACTGCTGCACGCCATGCATGCTGGCGGCGGAAGTGTCGAGCACCGGCTGCGGGTAGACGCCGAGCAGAATCAGCAGCACCGCCAGGCCGAGCACCATGCTCAGTTCGCGCGGCTTGAGGCCTGGCAACGGCTCTGCGGCTTTGGCCGGGCCGAAGTAGGCGCGGTGGATCATCGCCAGCGAGTAGACCGAACCGAACACCAGGCCGGTAGCGGCCAGCACCACGACCCAGGGCGCAGCGCCGAAGCTGCCGATCAGGATCAGGAACTCGCCGACGAAGTTGCCGGTACCCGGCAGGCCCAGGGCGGCAGCGGCAAAGAACAGGCTGACCGCCGGCAACCAGGGCATGCGTGCCCAGATCCCGCCCATCTGACGCATGTCACGGGTGTGCACGCGCTCGTACAGCTGGCCGCAGAGGATGAACAGTGCGGCAGCGGACAGGCCGTGGGCCATCATCTGCACCACCGCGCCCTGCAGGGCGATCTGGCTGCCGGAGTAGATGGCGATCAGCACGAAGCCCATGTGCGACACGCTGGAGTAGGCCACCAGGCGCTTGATGTCGGTCTGGGCGAACGACAGCAGGGCACCGTAGACGATGGCGAACACGCCGAGCCACATGGCGATCGGCGCGAACTCGGCCGAAGCATGCGGGAACAGCGGCAGGGCGAAGCGCATCAGGCCGTAGGCAGCGGTTTTCAGCAGGATACCGGCCAGGTCCACGGAACCGGCGGTCGGTGCCTGGGCGTGGGCGTCCGGCAGCCAGGAGTGCACCGGCACCACCGGGAACTTCACCGCGAAGGCGATGAAGAAGCCGAGCATCAGCAGGTACTCGGTGCCAGGTGCCATCTCGGTCTTCAGCAGGTCGGCGTAGTTGAAGGTCAGCACGCCGGTCTGGTTGAAGTGGACGAACACCAGGGCGAGGATCGCCACCAGCATGACCAGGCCGCTGGCCTGGGTGAAGATGAAAAACTTGGTGGCGGCGTAGATGCGGGTCTTGCCATCGCTGCCGCTGTGACCCCAGAGCGCGATGAGGAAGAACATCGGCACCAGCATCATTTCCCAGAAGAAGAAGAACAGGAACAGGTCCATGGCGAGGAACACGCCGACCACGCCGCCGAGGATCCACATCAGGTTGAGGTGGAAGAAGCCGACGCGGTTCTGGATCTCGTTCCACGAGCACAGCACGGAGAGCACGCCGAGCAGGCCGGTGAGGCTGATCATCAGTACCGACAGGCCGTCCAGCGCCAGGTGGATGCTGATGCCGAAGCGCTCGATCCACTGCAGTTTGAACTCGGCGGCCCAGGCCAGCTCGGCACCCGGTGCCGGAGCCAGGCTGAAGTCGCCGGTGGCCCATAGCCACAGGCCGAGGCCGAACAGCAGGCCCATGGTCAGCAGGGCGACCCAGCGCGGCAGGGTGTTGCCGAAGCGCTCGCCTTGCC
>JBOFCR010000019.1:0-34263 GCA_051646165.1 Pseudomonas sp.
TCAGGCCGGCGCATTCTACTCGAATCCGCCACCGCCGCAACCTTTATTTTCGTCTAACTTCTTGTTTAGCAAGGAGTTTTCAGATCAGGCCGCGCCGGAAGAGGTGCGCATTATAGGCCTGCAGAATTCGCCGTCAACACCTTATTGAAATGATTTCGTCATCTTCAGCGAATAGGTCGACAGCCGGGCCGCCACCGCAGGAATACGCAGTACCAGCAGGCCCACTCCTAGGGAGGTATAGAGCAGCCACTCGCCAATATCCGAGCGCACGATCCACAGCATGTGCAGGAGTGCCAAGCCCAGCGCGACATAGACCAGCTTGTGCAATTGCCGCCAGCGCCGCCCCAGCCTGCGCACACTGTAGTGATTGGAAGTCAGCGCCAGGAGCCAGAGCGCAACAAACGCCAGCGCCCCAACAATAATGTAGGGACGCTCACCCAGATCATCGAGCAGACGATCAAAGCGCAAGCCCAGGATAAATGACAGGTAGCCTGCAACATGCAGAAGTGCGTAGGCAAAGCACCACAGCCCAAGCTGGCGGCGCACGGCAATCCAGCCACCCCAGGCCGTCAAGCGGCGCAGCGGGGTCATGCTTAACGTAACCAGCAACAGGATCAACGCCCCCTGCCCCAGGTTATCCACCAGCACCTTGCCGGGATCGGGCCCCAACCGCCGGGTCAGCCCCCAGTACAACCACAGCAATGGCGCCGGCAACGCCAGAAGGAACACCACGACCCGCCAGGCCCGATAGCGCATCAGTAGTACTTCCGCAGATCGAGCCCACTATATAGAGGAGCTACCTCGTCATAGCCATTGAACATCCGCGTCGACACAACATTGGGACTGAACAGGCTATTCGGTAGACGGCGCTCGGTCGCCTGGCTCCAGCGCGGATGGTCGACCTCAGGATTGACGTTGGCATAGAAGCCATATTCATCGGGCGCCAGGCTCTCCCAGGTGGTTACCGGCCGCTCAGCCAGCAGACTGATGCGCACAATCGACTTGATGCTCTTGAAACCATACTTCCACGGCGCCACCAGGCGCAGCGGCGCGCCATTCTGCTTGGGCAGAACGCGCCCGTAGAGCCCCACCGCCATGATGGTCAGCGGATGCATGGCCTCATCCATCCGCAGTCCTTCCCTATATGGCCAATCGATCAGCGAGAAACCGGAGCGCACACCCGCCATCTGCTCAGGCGCCACGCGAGTCTCGAAGCGCACATATCTGGCGTTACCCGTAGGCTCGGCGCGCTTGAGCAACTCAGCCAGGGGGAATCCCAGCCAGGGGATCACCATCGACCAGGCCTCGACACAGCGCAGACGATAGATGCGTTCCTCCAGGCGATGAGGCTGTACCAGCGATTCCAGAGAAACCGGCCCCGGCTTCGCCACCTCGCCATCGATCATTACCGTCCAGGGCTCGACTTCGAGCCTGTCGGCATAACGCGCCGGATCGCCCTTGCTGGTGCCGAACTCGTAGAAGTTGTTGTAGCGGGTGACGTCACTGAACGGTGTCAACGCCTCATCGCCGGCAGTGACAGCCCCCCACTGCACACCTGGGAGCTTGTCGGCAAACCAGGCCGGGGGCGTAGCTGCCTCGACATCCGCATAGCGTGCCGTGTCGGCACGAACAGGCAAGGCACTCATGACCGCGAGACCGCCGGCAGCCGCCATGAAGGCTCGACGCGAGAGATAGACGGACTCGGGAGTGACTTCGGATTCGCGTGCAGCTGACGCGAGGGGGACTTTGATCAGCATGGTGACTCCGCAGCTAGGGACGACTGATGCGCCAATAGACTGCGGAGCCGGCAGGAAATTACATCACTCGGCAGCTTTGCGGCGACGCAGTTGCAACAAATATTGCACAGGACCGGAGGCGGCATAGGCAAGGAAGATCAGCAGCAGGATGCGGGGCGGGTCGCTGAACACCACGGCGAATACCAGCACCACGACAAGGATTGCGACAAAAGGCACGCGCCCCTTGAGATCCAGATCCTTGAAGCTGTTGTACTTGATATTGCTGACCATCAGGGTGCCGGCCGCAGCCACCAGCAGGGCCACTACAAAGGCCATGTTCGAACCCTTGATGCCAAAGTCGCTGAAGGCCCAGACGGTGCCGGCCACCAGCGCCGCCGCAGCCGGGCTGGCCAGACCAATAAAGTAGCGTTTGTCGGCCTTGCCAACCATGGTATTGAAGCGCGCCAGGCGCAGCGCAGCACCAGCGACATAGATGAAGGCGACCATCCAGCCGACCTTGCCCAGGCTGCCCAGGGCCCACTCGAAGGCAACCAGCGCCGGCGCCACACCGAAGGCGACCATGTCCGACAGCGAGTCGTACTCGGCACCGAAGGCGCTTTGAGTATTGGTAAGGCGGGCGACACGACCGTCGAGGCCGTCGAGCACCATGGCCACGAAGATGGCAATGGCCGCATGATCGAACTGACCGTTCATGCCGTTGACGATGGCGTAGAAGCCGGAGAACAGCGCTGCCGTGGTGAACAGGTTGGGCAGCAGGTAGATGCCACGATGGCGGACCTTGCGTCCTTCCGCGTCATGCCCCTCTTCCACATGTTCGTCAATGGGCAGGAGGCTTTCCTCTTCGGAGGCGGAGCCGGGTTCCTCGGGACGTTCGTTCATGAACAACACCTTGCAGCGATTTGGAGTGGATTTCGACCGAAGCCGCCGGCAGAGGTTCGCCAGCGGCTCCATGCAAACGAATGCGCTTTATACCAGAAGCACAGGGTCTGTTCCCGTTTCGTTCGCGAACCGCGTGCCGCGCCTAGCTCCGCGCAAATACTGGCTCCGTCGCGGCCGTGAACGAAACGGGAACAGCCCCTCTACCGAGCATAAAAAAACGCGGCCGAAGCCGCGTTCTTTTTAGAGCATCGGAAGGCCTTAGTTCTTGGCCTTGTCGACGATCTTGTTGGCGGAGATCCACGGCATCATCGCGCGCAGCTTCTCGCCGACCACTTCGATGCCGTGCGCGGCATTGTTGCGACGGTAGGCAGTCATCGACGGGTAGTTGGCCGCGCCTTCGGCGATGAACATCTTGGCGTATTCGCCGTCCTGGATGCGCTTCAGAGCGTTGCGCATGGCCTGGCGGGATTCGGCGTTGATGACTTCCGGACCGGTCACGTACTCGCCGTACTCGGCGTTGTTGGAGATCGAGTAGTTCATATTGGCGATGCCGCCTTCGAACATCAGGTCGACGATCAGCTTCAGCTCGTGCAGGCACTCGAAGTAGGCCATTTCCGGCGCATAACCAGCTTCAACCAAGGTATCAAAACCGGCTTTGACCAGCTCGACGCAACCGCCGCAGAGAACAGCCTGCTCGCCGAACAGGTCGGTTTCGGTCTCGTCCTTGAAGGTGGTTTCGATGATGCCGGTACGGCCGCCACCGACGCCAGCGGCGTAGGACAGGGCGACATTCTTGGCATTGCCGGAAGCGTCCTGGTAGATGGCGATCAGGTCAGGGATGCCGCCGCCTTTGACGAACTCGGAACGCACGGTATGGCCCGGGGCCTTCGGCGCGATCATGATCACGTCGAGGTCGGCACGCGGAACAACCTGGTTGTAGTGGATGGCGAAGCCGTGGGAGAAGGCCAGGGTGGCGCCTTTCTTGATGTTCGGCTCGATCTCGTCCTTGTACAGACGGCCCTGGAACTCGTCCGGGGTCAGGATCATGACCAGGTCGGCGTTGGCAACGGCGGTGGCAACGTCGGTCACTTTCAGGCCGTGGGCTTCAGCTTTGGCAACAGTGGCGGAACCCTTGCGCAGACCGATGGTGACGTCGACACCGGAGTCCTTCAGGTTGCACGCCTGGGCGTGACCCTGGGAGCCGTAGCCGATAACGGCAACTTTCTTGCCCTGGATGATCGAGAGGTCGCAGTCTTTGTCGTAATAAACTTTCATGTTCTTGGCTCTTCTGAATCGAATGGGGTGGGGTGCGCAGCACCGCTACGGAGGCACCTTAAGCGATCCGCCCCATTGCGTAAAATGATATATTTGCAATACAACGTGCCGATATATGAAACGATTATGGATAGCCACGCACTCAGACTTTTTCTTTCTTTGGCAGACAACCTGCACTTCGGCAAAACCAGCCGCGAACAGCATGTCAGCCCCTCCGCACTCAGCCGCAGCATCAAGCAGCTCGAGGACGAGCTAGGCGCCCCTTTATTCCTGCGCGACAACCGCTCGGTTCGGCTGACCCGCGAGGGCCAGCAGTTTCGCGAATATGCCCAGGAAGTCATGAGCGGCTGGCAGGCCATCCGCCAGACATTCAAGCAAGACCAGTTGATCCTGCACGGCGAGCTCTCCCTGTATTGCTCAGTCACGGCAAGCTACAGCTTTCTGTACGACATCCTCAGCAGCTTCCGTCAGAACTACCCGCGCATCGAAATGAAGCTACACACCGGGGACCCGGCAAAGGCCGTCGAGCGTGTGCAGCAGGAGCTGGAAGACCTGGCCATCGGTGCTCGCCCGGACAGCCTGCCGGCCGACATCGAGTTTCAACCCATAACCCGCTCCGAGTTGCGCTTCATCGGCCCACAGTCATCCCAACTGCTCAGCGACGAGCAGTTGAAGCACCCCAGCGCAGAGAACTGGCGGGACGTACCGATGATTCTTTCGGAGGAGGGACTGGCGCGCACGCGCACCGACCGCTGGCTGAAGAGCCATAACATCAAGCCGCGTATCTATGCCCAAGTGAGTGGCAACGAAGCCATCGTCAGCATGGTGAGCCTGGGGTTCGGTATCGGCGTGGTGCCACAGATCGTGCTGGACAACAGCCCGCTGACCGCGCGAATCCGCATCTATGATATTCAGCCACCACTGACGGCTTACGACATCGGCCTGTTTGCGTTGCAAAAACGCCTCAAGGCCCCGCTGATCGCCGCCTTCTGGAATCGCCAGAAATAAAAAAGCCCCGCACCAGGCGGGGCTCTCTGCAAGATGGCGGTCAGATACTCAAGACCTTGTCGCCACGAGCAATACCGGTGACACCACTGCGCACAGTTTCCAGGATCGACGCAGTGCCGATGGCCTGGATGAAGCTGTCCAGCTTGTCGCTCGTGCCGGTCAACTGAATGGTGTAGACGCTGCTGGTCACATCGACGATCTGCCCACGGAAGATGTCGGTGGTGCGTTTGACCTCGGCGCGTTGGGCGCCGGTGGCCTTCACTTTCACCAGCATCAGCTCGCGCTCGATGTGCGCGCTTTCCGACAGGTTCACCAGCTTGACCACTTCGATCAGCTTGTTGAGGTTCTTGGTGATCTGCTCGATCACATCATCGTGGCCAACGGTGGTCAGCGTCAGACGCGACAGGGTCGGGTCTTCGGTCGGGGCCACGGTCAGGCTTTCGATGTTGTAGTTGCGCTGAGAGAAAAGACCAACCACGCGCGACAGGGCACCGGGTTCGTTTTCCAGCAACAGGGAGATGATATGGCGCATGTTCAGGTCCGCTCCGTCTTGCTCAGCCACATGTCACGCATGGCACCGCCGCGAATCTGCATCGGGTACACGTGCTCGCTGGTATCCACGGCGATGTCGAGGAACACCAGGCGGTTCTTCATGGCGAAGGCTTCTTCCATCTTCGGCTTGAGGTCTTTCAGGTCGGTGATGCGCATGCCCACGTGACCATAGGCCTCCGCCAGCTTGACGAAGTCAGGCAGCGATTCCATGTAGG
This sequence comes from Pseudomonas sp., assembly GCA_051646165.1. Lineage (GTDB taxonomy): Bacteria > Pseudomonadota > Gammaproteobacteria > Pseudomonadales > Pseudomonadaceae > Aquipseudomonas. The sequence continues at coordinate 5,687 of JBOFCR010000019.1, forward strand.
AGTGCGAATAACGGCTGCTGTACTGCATGTCCTGCCACTGGCGAACCATGCCCAGTGCGCCGTTGTTCAGGTTGATGATCTTCACCGGCAGGTCGTACTGCAGGCAGGTCGACAGCTCCTGGATGTTCATCTGGATGCTGCCTTCGCCGGTGACGCAGGCCACGTCGGCCTCCGGGAAGTTCAGCTTGACGCCCATGGCCGCCGGGAAGCCGAAGCCCATGGTGCCCAGGCCACCGGAGTTGATCCAGCGGTTCGGCTTGTTGAAGCGGTAGTACTGCGCCGCAAACATCTGGTGCTGGCCCACGTCGGACGTAATGAAAGCGTCGCCGCGGGTCACTTCGCTCAGGGTCTCGATCACGGTCTGCGGCTTGATGATGCTGCCGTCACCTTCGTTGTAGGGGAACAGGCGGCCACTACCACGCCACTCGTCGATCTGCTTCCACCAGTTGGCGACAGTCTCCTGGTTCGGCGTCTCGCCGATTTCCTTGAGAATGGCGACCATCTCGGTCAGCACGCTGTCCACCGGACCAACGACCGGGATGTCGGCCTTGATGGTCTTGGAGATCGAAGCCGGGTCGATGTCGATATGGATGATCTTGGCGTTCGGGCAGAACTTGGCACCGGTCTCGCCATTGATCACGCGGTCGTCAAAACGCGCGCCGACGGCCAGGATCACATCCGCATGGTGCATCGCCAGGTTGGCGGTGTAGCTGCCGTGCATGCCGAGCATGCCGACGAACTGACGATCATTGCCGGGGAAGGCACCAAGGCCCATCAGGGTATTGGTCACCGGGATATTGAGCATCTTGGCCAGCTCGGTGAGCGGCTCGGAAGCGCCACCCATGACCACGCCACCGCCCGAGTAGAGCACCGGGCGCTTGGCGGCCAGGAGCATCTCGGCCGCCTTGCGGATCTGCCCGGAATGACCACGGGTAGCCGGGCTGTAGGAGCGCAGCTTGACCTTCTTCGGGTAGCTGTATTCGAACTTCTGCGACGGGTCGCCCATGTCCTTCGGAATATCCACGACCACCGGGCCTGGACGGCCGGACTGGGCGAGATAGAAGGCTTTCTTGATCACTTCTGGGATTTCCGAAGGATGCTTGATGATGAAGCTGTGCTTCACGATCGGGCGGGAAATACCGACCATGTCGGTTTCCTGGAAGGCATCGGTACCGACCACGGTGCTGGGCACCTGACCGGAGATGATGACCATCGGAATCGAGTCCATATAGGCGGTCGCGATGCCGGTAATGGCGTTGGTCGCGCCCGGGCCGGAAGTCACCAGCACCACGCCGGCCTTGCCGGTCGCGCGGGCATAGCCGTCAGCCATATGGGTAGCAGCCTGTTCGTGACGAACCAGGATATGGGTCACTTCCGGCTCTTTGAACAGGGCATCGTAGATATGCAGGAGGGCACCGCCCGGGTACCCATAGATGTACTTTACGCCTTCGTCACGCAACGAGCGGACGACCATTTCAGCGCCGGATAAAAGCTCCACGTTGTTCACCTCTAGAACGCCAGATTACCACCCGTCAACGAGTGGTCCTTGAAGTAGGTCTTACTGGTCAGCGGACAAGCGCGACTGTGGTCGCGGGGTAGTGCGGGGTGTCTGCATAACGAGTAGCGGAATGGCCCAATCTTGCGGAGCCTTTCCTTCCCAGCGCGAGGTAACGCGTTGCGGGTGTAACGGGGGTCGGCACGGGTAGCGCCTTTTTTCACTGAGCTGGAGGACGCTTGCGGCGGACTCCACTACAGCGGAACGTGGGATTGTTCTGATTAACACACAGCAAGTCAAGCCGCAGAGCCAGGAATTTTCCTCCAGCAGCTGTGACACGCTGCAGGATGACGTTTCGTCGGTTTTGGTTATAGTAACCATCAGGTTCCACAGCCATAAAAAGGAAACAGCATGCATCGCATGATTCTCACGGGCAGCCTGCTGCTCGCCCTGAGCACCAGCGCCATGGCCGGCCAGATCTACAAATGGGTGGATGCGCAGGGCAATACGCATTTTGGAGCGCAGCCGCCCGAGGGGCAGCAGGCTGCGGAGGTGAACCCGAATATCAGTCAGCCCAAAACTGCTTCCCCGCCAGCGCCGAAACTGGAAGACAGCAAGCTAGACGCCGAGCAGGAGCAGCTCGACGAAGAGGCCATGCAGGCCGCCGCCAAGCAGGATAAGGAGCGCAAGACTTTTTGCGAACAGACCCGCAAGAATCTGGCACAACTGAAAGCCAACCCGCGTCTGCGCGTCACTGAGAACGGCGAAACACGCCGCTTGACCGAAGATGACCGCCAAGAGCGCATGGCCAAGAGCGAAGCATCCATCAAAGAAAACTGCAAGTAACCCCTGGCAGCTCTCGGAGCGCTGCTCAGGCGCTCCCGATCAACCGATCGAACTCGCCCAGCGCATTCAGCAGCTCGCGCACCTCTCGCTCGCGCCCACGGTAGACCTCTTCCGCCATGTAGCGAATCCCCGAAGCGGTGGGTAAAGGCGCAGCAGCTTCGAGCAGCGCCTTCATCCGCGGTAGAAACAGCCACTGCAACCAGGCCTCGAACGACAAGGTATCCACACAGAACGGCTGCTCGCTGGCCAGCGCCTCGGCCGATGGTGCCACCGACGCCCACCAGCCCAGTACACGCAGCTCGCGCTCGATCAGCAGAAGTTGCTCAGCCAGGGCTGTGATACGCGCACTCATCAGAGATTGACCCGTGCCCGCTCGCGCGCCTGCGCCGCACCAGCCGCATCGCCCTGGCGCTCGCGAGCCTGGGCGATCAGGTTCCACAGGCTGGCCTGCAGCGCCGGACGGCCGCTGGCATAGGTCAGGCCACGCCGGGCAAATTGCTCGGCCTGAGCCGCATCACCCTGAGCCAGGCGCACTTCGGCCAGGCGATAGAGCACTTGCGGCTCACGCGGGGCAATGCGCTGGGCACGCTCCAAGCTGGAAGCCGCGCCATTCAGGTCACCATTGCCCTGCTGTTGCTGGGCCGTGGTCAGCAGCGAGAGCACCGGGCCATCCAGCTGCTCGTCCGCGGCCAGATTGCCGGAAGGAATACCGCTCGGAGCGCTCGGCATGCCGGGCTGATAGGTACCGACACTGGAGATGGGCCCGGTGCTCAACGGCGCCGAACTGATCGATGACGGCATGGAGCTGCTGCCATCCGGGTAGGTCTGGATCGGCGCGGAGGAAACCCCTCCCGGCACCATCACCACCACCCCGGAATCGGCAGGGATGCTCTGCGCCTGCGATTGCACCGGCGCACGGGCAGTGCCACGACCATAGCCGTCGGCAGCCGCCTGCTCATCGGTCATCAGTCGGCCACTGGAGTCCTGCACCGGAATCGAGCCACGCGGCACGCTGGCGCAACCACTCAATACGGACGCTGCCACTACCGCGCCAATCCACCACTTAGCCATGCACATCCTCACTCGACGCGAATTCAATTAAGCCAGCCACGCACCCAGTCCATCACTTCACCTGCCGGTGCGCTTATGCCACACGGCTGCCCTTGGGGCGGCTCACTGCCGCGAATATACGGCATCTGCACGGCATTCGGACAACCAGCCGCCGAGCCCTGACCGCTGCCCGCATCGACCCAGGCCTGCACCACGTTATCCGGCAGCGGCATGTCCAGCGGCAGCGGATCGGCCTTAACCATGAAGCTGGTCCACACCTGCAGCGCACCGGTCGCACCGGTCAACGGCGTCTTGCCGTTGTCGTCGCGCCCCAGCCACACCACCGCCAGCAGATCCTGGCTGAAACCGGCGAACCAGCTGTCGCGTGAATCGTTACTGGTACCGGTCTTGCCGGCCAGAGTCAGCGACGACGGCAGCTGGCTGTAAACCGAGCGCCCGGTACCCTCGCGCATCACCCGCTGCATGGCGTTCTGCACCAGATAGATGGCACCCGGATCGAACCGCTGCTGGATCTGGAACGGATAGCGTTTGAGCGGCTCACCCTCGGCGGTCAGCACACTGCGGATACCGCGCAGCGGCGTGTTGAAGCCGCCATTGGCCAGGGTCTGGTACATGGTCGCCACTTCCATCGGGCTCAGCGAGCCCGCCCCCAGCAGCATCGACGGGTAAGCCGGCCACTCGCGACTGACACCCAGCCGCTCAAGGGTTTTGAGCACATTCGGCACGCCCAGTTCCAGGCCGAGCTTGGCCGTCGACAGGTTGTAGGAGTTGGCCAGCCCCTGATACAGGTAAATGGTGCCGTGGGCCTTGCGATCATAGTTCTGCGGACGCCAGACCTGGCCGTCCTGGCCTTTGACCGAGAACGGCTCGTCGGCCAGCCAACTGGTCAGGGTGTACTGGCTTGGGCGCTCCAGAGCGGTGAGATAAACCGCCGGTTTGACCAGCGAGCCGATCGGCCGAGTAGCATCCAGCGCCCGGTTGAAACCGGCGAAGCGCGGCTGGCGACTGCCAAGCATGGCCTGCACCTCGCCGTTCTCCGGGTTGGTCACCACCATGGCCGCCTCGACTTCGTCGACGCCCTTGCGCCCGCCCAGTCGCTTGAGGGTGTCCGCCAGGGACGCCTCGGCCTTGAGCTGCAGGATCGGGTCGAAGCTGGTGAAGATACGCAGACCTTCTTCGGTCAGGTCTTCCTCACGGTAGTCGTCGCGCAGCTGGCGCTTGACCAGGTCGAGGAAGGCCGGGAACGAGCTGTCGGCCAGGCTGCCGCGCTGGGTCACGCCCAGCGGCTTGCTCTTCGCCGCCTCGGCTTCGGCCGCCGGCACCACGCCTTGCTGCGCCAGCAGGTCGAGCACCAGGTTGCGGCGCTCCAGGGCGCGCTCGGGAAAACGTCGCGGGTTGTAGTAGGTCGGCCCCTTGACCATGCCGACCAGCAGCGCCACCTGCTCGAGCTTGAGCTCGCCCAGCGGCTGACTGAAGAAGTACTGACTGGCCAGACCGAAGCCATGCACAGCGCGCTGACCGTCCTGACCGAGGAACACCTCGTTGAGGTAGGCCTCGAGGATTTCCTTCTTGTCGTAATGCAGCTCCAGCAACACCGCCATCATGGCCTCGGTGGCCTTGCGGCTGAGGCTGCGCTCGTTGGTCAGGTAGAAATTCTTCACCAACTGCTGGGTCAGGGTACTGCCGCCCTGGCGCAGCTGGCCGGCCGTGGCGTTGATCCACACGGCACGAGCGATACCCTTGGGCGAGACGCCGAAGTGATGGAAGAACTCGCGGTCCTCCACCGCCACCAGGGTCTCGACCAGATAAGGCGGCGCCTGGTCCAGCTTGATCAGGATGCGGTCTTCGTGGTGCGCCGGGTACAGGCCGCCGACCAGCAGCGGCTCCATGCGCGCTACTGCGAGGTTGCCGCCATTAGCCTGGGTCAGACCCGCCACGTAGTCGCCGGAGAAGCGCACGCGCACACGCTGCGACGACTCGTTGCCTTCATAGAACTGAAAGCCACGGGTGAACAGGTCGATCTGGTTGCCGTTCACCGCCGCCGCGCCCGGGCCATTGGCAGCGCCTTCGCGGCGATAGCCAAGGGCATCCAGCTCGGTGAGGAAGTCCTGCTTGCTCAGCCTCTGCCCGACAAACAGCTCCAGTGGCCGGGCATAGACCTTGGCCGGCACCGTCCAGCGCTTGCCGGAGAATTTCTCCTGCACCACCGCATCCAGGTACACGGCGAAGCCGGCCAGGACCACCAGGCCAACCAGAGAGAGTTTGAGAACCCAGCCCAACCAGGGGCGGGACTTGCCGGAACGGCGCTTGGCGCTTTTGCGCGGGGTACGGGAACGAGTCATGGCGCGGCATTATACGCACTTTGCCTAGGGTCTGTTGCCGCCTCGGCGCGCCCGCGACAGAGCCAGTTTGTGCGCGGAAATAGGCGCGAGACGCGAAGTTTGGTCGTCCAAATGAGCCGTCGAGCAACGACGTTCCGCGCAAAAACTGGCCCGTCCCTTCGGGTTGCGCGTCAAATCGCGCCATGCGGCGTTGCGGGACTTGGCAAGGGATCACCATTCCCTGCGTCCCGCGCCTTGCCTGGCGCGATTTGACGCAGCAACGCGGCGTGTGCCGAGGCGGCAACAGACCCTATCAACAGGCGCACTCCGGCGGTTTGCAGAGCGCCTCACAGCGGCCATAATGCCGCCTCTTATCGACGTGCCAAGCAAGGAAAGACCGTGAGCCAAGCCCTGATCGCCGCGCTGCAGAACCCGGCCCTCTACCCCCACCCGGTAGACGGTTTCCAGGTCATCGAGACGCACATCTCCTGGGTGCTGCTCACCGGCCCCTTCGCCTACAAGATCAAGAAACCGGTGAACTTCGGCTTCCTCGACTTCACCAGCCTCGACGCCCGCCAGCACTTCTGCGGCGAAGAACTGCGCCTCAACCAGCGCCTGACCGAAGGCCTGTACCTCGACGTGCTGCCGATCACCGGCAGCGAAGGCGCTCCGCAACTGGGCGGCGACGGTCCGGCCATCGAATATGTGCTGAAGATGCGCCAATTCCCGCAAAGCCAGCTGCTCAGTGCCGTGCAGGCCCGCGGCGAGCTGACCGCGGCGCATATCGACGCCCTGGCCGTGCAGATTGCCGGCTTCCACCTGCGCACGCCGGCCGTGGCCAGCAGCCATGCGCTGTGCTCGCCGACCGCCATCGTCGCGCCGATGCGGCAGAACTTCGAACAGATCCGCCCGCTGCTCAGCGACGCCGCCGACCTGCAGCAGGTCGACGCCCTGGAAGCCTGGACCGAGGCCAACATCGCCCGCCTGGAACCCCTGCTGGCCCAGCGCGCCGCCAACGGGGCGATCCGCGAATGCCACGGCGACATCCACCTGGGCAACGCCACTCTGCTGGATGGCCAGGTAGTACTGTTCGACTGCATCGAGTTCAACGAACCGTTCCGTCTGATCGATATCGCCTCGGACGCCGCCTTCCTCGCCATGGACCTCGAAGACCGTGGCCTCAAGGCCCTGTCGCGGCGCTTCGTCAGCGCCTGGCTGGAGCACAGCGGCGACTATGCGGCGCTGGAGCTGCTCAACCTGTACAAGGCTTACCGCGCCCTGGTGCGTGCCAAGGTCGCCCTGTTCAGCCTGGCCTACCAAAGCGATGAACAACGCGTGGAGACGCTGAAGCAGTACCGCAACTACGCCAACCTGGCGGAAAGCTACAGCGCCATCCCCTCGCCATTCCTGGCCATCACCACCGGCGTATCGGCAGTCGGCAAAAGCCACGTAGCCCTACGCCTGGTCGAAGCCCTCGGCGCCATTCGCCTGCGCTCGGACGTGGAGCGCAAGCGCCTGTTCGGCGAGCAGGCGGACGATGCCAAAGGTGCCCTGTATGGCGGCATCTACAGCGCGCAAGCCACCCAGGCCACCTACCAGCGCCTGCACCAGCTGGCGGAGAACGCCCTGCATGCCGGTTTCCCGGTGGTGCTGGATGCCGCCTACCTGAAGCAGGCGCAACGCGCCGAGGCCTGGCAGGTCGCCGAACAGAACGGCGCGCCCTTCCTGATCCTCGACTGCCAGGCCCCGCAAGAGGTGATCGCCGGCTGGCTGCAACAGCGCCAGGCCGAAGGCAGCGATCCGTCCGACGCCACCCTCGAAGTAATCGAAGCCCAGCAAGCCAAGCGCGAAGCCCTTACTGAAGAGGAACAGGCGCACAGCAAGCGCGTCGATACCCACGAGGCCGCCAGCCTGGACAGCCTGATCGAGCGCATCCGCCAGCGCCTGCCCGGGCTCTGAATCCTTCTCTCAGGGCCTGTCTATACTGCCGACAGGCCCTGAACGGAGGCACACCATGAGCCAGCCCCACCAGCTCGACAGTCCGCTGTACCGCTTGCTGCACAACGAGAAAGTCGGCGACTTCAATACGCAGAAACCCAAGGACGGCAGCGTCGACCTGCGCGGCGGCGACTTCCGCGGCCTCGATCTGCGCCAACTGGATGCCCAGGGCATCGACTTCACCGACGCCTATTTTCGCGGTGCCGACCTGCGCGGCCTGGATCTGCGTCACGCCTGCCTGGAAGGCGCCAGCATCGCTCATGCGCAGATCTCCGGCGCCTACTTCCCGGTCGAACTGAGCGCCGACGAAGTCCTCATGTCGCTCAACTTCGGTACCCGTCTGCGCTACCGCACGCGCTAAGCCGGGCCGATGAGCGAGGTCATCCAGCTGTTCGGCAATCGCGCCAGCGCCTACGCCAGCTTCCGCCCGCAATACCCACGGGAACTGTTCGCCTGGCTGGCCAGCAACAGCCCGGGGCGCCAACGCGCGCTGGATATCGCCTGCGGCAGCGGCCAGGCCAGCCGCCCGCTGCTGGGGCACTTCCAGCAGGTGCTGGCCTGTGACGGCAGCCCCGAACAACTGCTGGCCGCCAGCGACCTGCACGGCATCGACTGCTTTGCCGCCGACGCCGAGGCGCAGCCACTGGCCGGCGCCAGCCTCGACCTGATAGTCGTGGCCCAGGCCCTGCACTGGTTCGCCACGCCGGCCTTCTTCGCCGAGACCGTGCGCCTGCTCAAGCCGGGCGGGCTGTTCTGCGCCTGGTGCTACAGCCTGCTGCGGATCGGCAGCGAGCTCGATGCGCTGCTCGACAACTTCTACCAGAACACCCTCGCCGGTTACTGGCCGCAAGGCCGCGCCAGCGTGGATGCCGGCTATAGCGACATCCAGCCGCCCTTCGCGCGGATCGCCGTGCCGGCCTTCGCCATCGAACTGGAGTGGGATCTGCCGCAACTGTTCGGCTACCTCGGCACCTGGTCCGCCGTGCAGAAACTACAGCAGGCCAGCGGCCGCGATCCCCTGCCGGAGCTGCTGCCGCAACTGGAAAAAGCCTGGGGTGCGCCGCAACGGCAGCGTTTTGTGCGCTGGCCGCTACACTTCCTTGCAGGCAGACCTACCCTGCCCCATCAGTAGCTGCGCAGCAATGCATGGAGGCGCAATGAACGATGAACTGCAACACCTGAAGAACCTAGGCAAAACCTCCGCGCAATGGCTGCATGCGGTTGGCATTCACAACGCATCCGACCTGCGCCGGCTGGGCGCGGTCGATGCCTATCGCGCCGTACGCGCCCGCGGCTTTCGCGCGTCCAAGGTGCTGCTGTATGCCATCGAAGGCGCCCTGCTGGACGTGCACTGGAACCAGCTACCGCCGGCGCACAAGGCGCAACTGAATGGCCAGGTCGCCGCCCTGGGCACGAGCAACAAGAGCTAGCTCACAACCTCCAAGCGTCGAGATTTACCTGCTTTTCGGCGCCCACTATTGTTGCAGGGTCGCGCGTGGCTTATCGTCCGCCCCAGCCAGCTCAAGGAATTACTGTCATGTACCTACTCGGGGAGCAACCGGCCTACGCCGACCAGCTGATCCAACGCCTGCAGAGCCTGCCCCTGCAGTTGCTCGACGGCCTGCAGCCGAGCGGCCCGCCCCTGCGCCTCGAACAGGTTGAAGACCTGGCCAAGATCCTGCCCGGCAACCAGCTGTACATCATCGAAAGCGGCCTGCTGCATGCGCTGGTCGACGAGCGCCCGCTGTTCTATCTGCAGGAAGGCGACCTGGTCGGCCTGCGCCAGGGCATCGACCTGCCGAGCTGCCGTTACAGCAGCGAAGAAACCCTGACCCTGACGCCCTACAGCCGCAGTGAAGTGTTCAAGCACATCTATGGCAGCGAGCAGCGCCAGGAACTGTTCATCCAGTACCTGATCGGTCACACCGCCCTGCTGTCCGACGCCCTGGCGCGCCTCAAGCAGCCGGAAATCCGCCCGGCTACCGGCTTCCAGCACTTCGCCGCCGGCGAAGAGCTGATCCAGCAAGGCGATGACGCCGACCACGTGTTCGTGATCATCGAAGGCCACGCCGAAGCCCATGTCGACGGACAGAAGGTCGGCGACGTGCAGAAGGACGAAATCTTCGGCGCCATGGCCGTGTTCACCCGCGAGAAGCGCAGTGCCACGGTGATCGCCAGCGAACCCTGCACCGTGATGGTGATCCCCAAGGATCAGTTCCTCAGCCTGATGCAAAGCAACCCGCGTATCGCCCACAGCCTGATCGAGAGCATGGCGCGGCGCATCGACCTGCTGAACAAGGAAGTCACCCAGCTGCGCCTGCAGCGCGAAACGGCCTGAGTGACCACCCCGCTCACCCAAACCCCGGCCCAGCGCCGGGGTTTGTTTTTGGCTATCTCCCAGTAGCGTGTTGCGCAGGCCAAAACTGTAGGTTGGGTTGAGGAGCCGCACGGCGAAGCCCAACGAGGCCCGCACCGAACCCGTTGGGCTTCGCTGCGCTCAACGCCAACCTACGGGAGTTGCCTGACCTGCGGCCGATCCATACCTGGCAAAACCCATGCAGCACACGATAGGTACCAACCTTGTTTTTCCGGGCTTTTGCCAACTAGTCGAAAATAATTCTCATCTGCATGTTGACGAGAAAATGAGAATTGTTATTATTACCTCAACTGGTCGCGAGATCAGCCGATAAACTCAAGAGACCACGCAGTCGGACTCTTCAGATTATCTCCTCATCAGGCTAATCACGGTTATTGACCCGGCATCTTTGCCGGGTCTTTTTTTTGTGCGCGATTCAAGCCCTGGCAGTCCTGCCTCCGTGCCAGCCTGATCTCGGCTACACCAATGACGTGCCGGCACTGCACGAGCAAGGCCGCAGGCTGGATACCCAGCCTGCACGACCTGGCCGGCCTCACGGCCCTTTGGCCAGCCAGGGGTGACCACGCGGGGCGGCTCCTCTACTCTGCAGCTAACGCAGAGAGGAAGCGCCATGTTCCATCGACTTCTCCAGCTGGCCATCGCCAGCCTGCTGCTGACCGGCCTCACGGCCTGCAGCAGCCTGGCCCCGCGCGACCCGCTGCGCATCGACCTGGTTGGCCTGGAACCTCTGCCCGGCCAGGGCATGGAGATGCGCCTGGCCGTGGTGCTGCGGGTACAGAACCCCAACGACACGCCAATCGACTACAACGGCCTGTCCGTGGAGCTGGACATCAACCACCAGCCCCTGGCCAGCGGTGTCAGCGACCAGAGTGGCCAGGTGCCGCGCTTTGGCGAAAGCCTGTTGCGCGTGCCGGTGGGCATCTCCGCCTTCGCCGCCCTGCGCCAGGCCTGGGCCGCCGCCGGCTACCAGCAGGGCCAGGGCCTGCCCTACGAACTGCGCGGCAAGCTGGGCGGCGGCCTGTTCGGCACCAGCCGCTTCAACACAGCGGGCACCCTGAACTGGCCGCAACCCGGCACCACACCCATGCGTTTGCCCTGACCGCTAACGCGGAAAATCGCACATCGCGGCCTGACGCCCGCTAAAACCCTATACAATCTGCGGCCTTTACCACTCCACCCCGAGGAACCGCCGTGAGCACCCTGCCGCCCTGCCCCCAATGCAACTCCGAATTCACCTACGAAGACGGCGCCCAGCTGGTATGCCCGGAGTGTGCCCATGAGTGGTCCGCCGATGGCGCGGCGGAGTCGACCGGCGAAGGCGACAAGGTGATCCGCGATGCGGTCGGCAACGTGCTGCAGGACGGCGACACCGTCAGCGTAATCAAGGACCTCAAGGTCAAGGGCTCGTCCCTGGTGGTCAAGGTCGGTACCAAGGTCAAGGGCATCCGCCTGTGCGACGGCGACCACGATATCGACTGCAAGATCGACGGCATCGGCGCGATGAAACTGAAGTCGGAGTTCGTCAAAAAGGTCTGAGGCGCATCCACCTCGACCGGGCTTTTTCATGGCCATGCCCCGTTACCTGCTGCACAGGCTAAAGCTGTAGGTTGGGTTGAGGCGCAGCGCGACGAAGCCCAACGAGCCCGGCACTGAACCTGTTGGGCTGCGCTACGCTCAACGCCAACCTACGGGGTTACCTGAGCATGATGCCGACATAGGCTTCATGCCCACACCCTGCCTGCAGCTGCGTCTGCCCGAGCCCTGCTAGGCTCAGAAGGCAGAAGCAGCCCCGGGAGCAGCGGCAAGATGACGAAGTGGCGATTCGCGCTGGCGCTGGCCGCGCTGCTGACGAGCCAGGCCGGCGCAGACGAAGAGATCATCCTCGCCTCGCCGTCCTACTGGTGCCCGTTCAGCTGCACCGCCGGAGATCGCCAGGAAGGCTTCACTGTCGACATCATCCGCTGGATCTTCGCCCGCCATGCCATTCCCGTGCGTCTGGTCAACGAGAACTACAGCCGCGCCCTCAGCGATGTGCGCAGCGGCCACTACACCGCCTCGCCCTCAACGCTGAAGGACGAAGCACCGGACTTCATCTACCCAGACGAAGCCATCTCCTCCAACCGCTTCTGCTTCTACACCCGCGCCGACGACAGCTGGCACTACAGCGGCGCATCCAGCCTGAGCGGACGCTCGACCGGGATCATCCAGGGCTACTCCTATGGCGAGGAGCTCGACGCCTTTATCCGCGACAACGGCCAGGCCTTCCAGGCGCACTCTGGCAACGACCTGACCACGCGCCTGCTCAAGCAGTTGCTGCTCAAGCGCTTCGACACCTTCGTCGAAGAGGAAAACCTGGTCGACTACACCCTGCGCAACCAGCCGCGCAGTGGCATCCGCAACGCCGGCTGCGCCAGCGGCAAGCTGGCCTACATGGCCATCGCCCCGCGCCACCCGAAAGCCCAGGAGTACGCCCGCCTGTTCAGCGCCGGCATGCGCGAGATGCGCCGCAACGGCGAACTGGCCCGGGTGCTGGCGCGCTACGGGCTGAAGGACTGGCAGCAATAGCCGGGCGCCGCTACTGCACCGGCAGGAAGTTCATGAACAACAACCCCTGCGCATAGTTGACGCCCAGGCGCCGGTAGCGCTCGTCGAGCACATCGGTCAGCAGGTCGAGGCGCGCGACTATCTTGCCGAACTCCACGGCGAAGCTGAGGTTGCGCCCGTCGGCGGAGATCTCGTTGGATAGCAGCCAGGGATTGCCCTGCTGGTCGTTGCGGCTGGCCAGCATCCAGGTGGCCTTCTCGATATTGCGCGCGGCGTTGTGGATGAACTGCGGGTCCAGCTCGTCGGTCATGTAGAACTCGGTGCGCCCGCCGTGGGCGGTGACCAGCATGCTGCCCAGCGAGTAGATGAAGGCGCCGACCCGGTCGCCCTGGTAGTCGGCGCTCAGCGCGTAGCCCAGCGCCGCTACATCCTGGCGCGCACCCAGCTCGGCCAACGGGCGATTCTGCTCGATGGCCGCCTGCACCTGACGCTCGGCGGCCTCGCGGTCGGGCTGGCCGGTCTTGCGCCACTCGCGCGGGTTGCGCTGGTACAGCTTGTCCATCAGCCGATAGAGGGTATTGAGGTTGTTGCGCATGCCGATGCTGGCCATGCGGTCGGTATGGCTCTGGAAGAACTCGCTGGCCTTGGCCGGGCTGCGGTTGCCGACGATATCCTGGTGCTCCTGATGGCTCGCGCAGCCGCCCAACAGGAGGCCACACAGTGCCATCGGCATGGCCCGGCGCGTTACCCGAGCACCCAGTTCGCCTTGCCGGCGCAGCGCCTGTTCGCGGCGAACAGCCGGCCCGGCCTCGCAGCGAAGCCATGCGGAGCGCCAGAGGGCGCGGGCAAGCCGGCGTACACAATCCATGAGTAGAACCATCATCCGCTCCGGGTGATGGGCTAAAGCTAGCAATAAAAATGCCGCGCCAGCAGCCTCACATCCACCAACCTTGATCCCGCGCACACCCGCCGGCAACGCAGCGCATACACGGACGCAGCCGTGTATCGGCTTTTACACAGGCTTTACATTGCCGGCGTGAACAACCGACGGCGGCGCTGTCGAACTAGTAACCGGGAGATTCCGGTCTCAGAGGAGTGTTCGATCATGCTGTCGCGTCTTCCCCTCATCACCGGGCTGATAGCCAGCCTGGCTCTGCTCGGCCAGACCCCCGCCCAGGCGGCGGATCACGGCGACGTGGCCGCCGGTGTGGTGCTGGGCGCAGTAGTCGGTGGTGTGATCGCCAGCCATAGGCGGCCGATCGAGGTCTATAACCCACCGCAGGCCTACTACCCGCCACCGCCGCCCGTAGCCTACTACCCGCCGCAGCCGGTGTATTACGAGCCGCGCCCGGTTTACTACGAGCAGCGCCCGGTCTACTACGTTCCGCGACCGGTGTATTACCGCCCGTATCCGGTGGTGGTCAGCCCCGGTTACCGTTACTACGACGACCGCCGTCACCACCACCGTCATGGCCACGGCCATGATCGTGACCGCTGGTAAACAAAAAGCTCCGCATTAGCGGGGCTTGTTGTTTCTGCTGACCGGAAAGCGCTTACAGCTCGCGCACCATCAGGTGCTGCTGCGCACCCCAGGCCTGGAATTGCTCCAGCAAAGTCCAGCCGCGCTTGGCGTAGTAGTCGGCGCGGTCATGGGTGTGCAGATACAGGCGCGCATGGCCGCGCTCGCGGGCGGTGTTGCAGATGCCTTCGATCAGTCGCTCGGCCAGGCCCTGGCCGCGCGCCTGTGGTCGCACATAGACACAAGCCAGCCAGGGGCCGAGTTCCGGGCGCAGTGCCAGATCGTCCCGCGCCAGGCCGGCGCAACCAAGTACCTCGTCGCCATCCAGGGCGATAAGCATTTCCCAGTCGCCATTGTGCTGGCCGGCAGCGAACTCGGCTTGCCAGTCAGCCAGGGGTTGTTCGGCGAATTCGTAGGGGAATTGCTGGTGGAGCCAGTCGGCTAGCTGGTTGGTGTGTGCGGGGTGGTTGCGGAGCCAGTCGAGGATGGGCATGAACCGTCTATTACCGATGGGCTGCTGAGGCGTCGGAGCGTAACGCGTTTTTTGCGTAGGGCGGAAGCGAAGCGCCGATTTGCCTGTCTGGCGATAGCACGCGTTGTCAGGATGGTCAGAATGTGGGGAATCGCAGTATGGTCAGCGCATACCTGCCTCAAGGACGAACCATGGCCAGCAAACCCGCCCCGATCCGCCAGCAGAAGCACCTCGCGGTGCTGATCGACGCCGACAACGCCTCCGCCGCCATCGTAGAAGGCTTGTTCGAGGAGATCGCCAAGTACGGTATCGCTAGCGTGAAGCGCATTTATGGCGACTGGACCGGCCCGCAGCTGGGTGGTTGGAAGAAGGTGCTGTTGGAATATTCGATCCTTCCAATGCAGCAGTTCGCCTACACCACCGGCAAGAACGCCACTGATAGTTCACTGATCATCGATGCCATGGATTTGCTCTACACCCGGCGCTTCGATGGGTTCTGCCTGGTTTCCAGCGACAGCGACTTTACCCGCCTAGCTGCTCGCCTCCGTGAGGAGGGTCTGGAAGTGATTGGCTTCGGCGAACAGAAGACGCCCAAACCCTTCGTTTCCGCCTGCGACAAGTTCATCTATACCGAGCTGCTGCGTGACGATGCCGAGCCTGTGGAGGCGGACATATCGGCCAGCGCGCCAGCGGCCACGTCGGCGCCAGCTGCAGCGCCGGAGGCCAAACCTGCCGCGCCAGCTGTACCAGCCAAAGTGAAGCCGCAGAAAGTGCCGGTGGACTTTATTGCCAAGGTGATCGACGACAACTCGGATGAGGATGGCTGGTGTCACCTCGGCGCACTTGGCATGAACATAAGCAAGCTGCGGTCAGACTTCGACTCGCGGCTATATGGGCACAAGAAGCTAAGTGACCTGATCAAGGCACAGAGCAGTCGATTTGAGATGCAAGAACGCGGGACTACAGCGACGGGCGGGAAGTCGCTTTACGCGCGCAACCGCAAGCCGAGTAAGTAAGTCATCGGGGATGAAGTATTTCGTGCGCTGGCTCATTGCTGAGGATGCCTGGTTGCACGGTTTCGCCCTGCTGGGCGACTCACTTTCTTTGCTTGTGCAAAGAAGAGTAAGCAAAGAAACACACCCCCGACATACGGGTCTCGCTGCGCTCGACTTCCCTCCCTCCGGTGTCGCTCCGGGGGCCGGCGTACAAGGGCCATCCCTGGCCCTTTACGCCTCTCGCCGCATCCATGCGGCTCGTCCCACTACGCAACACCTACGCTCGGCCTCCTGACGGGGAGTTTGCGCGCATGCAGGTTTCGCGTTTCAGGCCGCTCGGAGTTGTCGGTTTACCCAGCCGCACGCTGACCGTGTCCACGCTCTGCGTGGGCATGCAGCCGCATATACTCCGCGTGGGAGCCATCCGGAGCACTCAACCCACACCAACGAACTCAAACGCCCCCGCTAGAACATCGCTCGCGTGCCAAAAGATCGGGCCGCAACCGGGTCCCGTCAGGAGGCTGAGTGGAATCGTTGTGTAAGGGGTTGAGCGGCATGGATGCCGCGAGAGCCGCGATGGGCCAGGGATGGCCCTTCGCGGCGGGCCCCTGGAGCAATGATGGAACGAAGGGAGTCTCGCGTAGCGAGACCCGGATGTCGGGTGTGCTTTCTCTTTGGTTACTTTCTCTTTGCACAAGCAAAGAGAAAGTGACTCGCCGGGAAGGCGAAAAGCATGATTTCGGACTTAGTAGAAGTTTCGGTGAGTACTAATGATGGACAAGCGAAACGTTGTCCACGCTACGGACAAAAGGAGCATGTTGTGGCAGTAGGTATCCCAGCAAAAAAAGCGACCTTTCGCTTTGCCCAGAAATTTGACGGAGTTGTATCTGCCGCATTAGGCAACGACCATCTATATGTGCAGTACGGTACTGCAGCCGGAAAACGCTATTTCAAAGACTTTGACCTGCAGCGCTACTCTGGCGACGAGGAGAGCGAGCCGGCCCAACTGGTTCAAGAAGTAGAAGCACGCTGGAGGCCGATGTTTCTACACGGTGACCTGCTGCATGTATACGGAGAACAGCCGGAGCTGATTGATGTAAGTCAGTGGGGGCGGATCTATAGCGAATACGAAGGAACTGCCAATCCCGACTGGTCAATCGACGGCCGCTTTGTCTATCACGGCAAGCAGATTTATCGGGCCTTTGGCTGGAACGACTATAGCCAAGGCCTGGATATCGTTCGAGACGGCAAGGTCATTGGTCACGCCGATATTGATATCCAGTACTTCATGCCCTGCACTGATGGTCTGATCTACGGAGTACGGCTCTCGGCGCCAACCTTCTGTGTGTATTCGATTACCGAGAACACGGTGAAGCTTGAGGTGCCGCTGGCGAACTACGAGTTTGCCTACGACGAGCCCACAGCCTCGGTATCCCGGTGTGGCGACCGACTTCATGTACTGGCCGGCAACCATGTACTTATCATTGATCTGGTAACTTTCTCCGTCGTAGCTGAGTTTGCCTATTTCAACACTGACTTCATGCAGACGCTGTTGGCTGGATTGAAATACAAAAATGCCTCCATTCCACACTTCATCAGCGCATCAGGGAGCACGCTGGTTCTGAGCGGCGCCAAATATTTGCTCTGTCTTTCTACGGCTGACGGCTCAGTGTTGTGGGGCCGTGAAAATAACTACGACATGCTTGCCGCCAATACCGACGGCGACTTGGTATTCGGCTTGGAGGAGCGTCGCCCACGCGCCTGGGACAAATACACGGGAGACGAAGTGTGGCAGGCATCGGCCGGCACCATCGCCAACACCATTGACGTGTGTGGCAACTGGGTGGTGTTTTACCAGCCCGCCGGGGACATTCAATGTTTCACTTGGAAGAAACCATATATATCTCCCCACCGCCCCAGCTGAGGGATGCTTACTGGTGAAATAAAAAGCCCGTCATTCGACGGGCCCTTTTCACTCAACAACTTAGCGCCACTCAGGCCTCCACCGCCTCCTGCCGTTTGACCAGCTTCGCAGCCTGATACTTCACTGCCGCCTCATGAAACGCCCCAATCAGCGCGTTGTAATCCGCCTTCTCCCAATAGCGATACTCCGGGTGCCACTGCACACCGACAGCAAACGCCTTGGCGCCAATCACACTGACCGCCTCGATCTGCCCATCCTCGCAGACAGCCTCGACCTGTAGCCCTTCACCGAGACGATCAATGCCCTGCCCATGCAGCGAGTTGACGCTGATCTCACGCTCGCCGAGCAGCTTGTGCAGCACGCCACCTTCGGTCAGGGCGACCTTGTGGATCGGGCCGTAGGCCACGTCGTCCGGCACGTCTTTCACTTCGCGGTGGTCCAGGCGGCCTTCCACCTCGTGCACTTCACGGTGCAAGGTGCCGCCGTACAGCACGTTGAGTTCCTGTACACCGCGGCAGATGCCAAGGAAGGGAATGCCACGCTCGATGCAGGCGCGCATCAGGCGCAGCACGGTGGCGTCGCGGGGTTGGTCGGCCAGGCCCAGGCCGGGGTGGTCGTCGCCGTAGCAGCTGGGGTGCACGTTGGACAGCGAGCCGCCGAACATGATGCCGGAGACGCTGTCGAGCACGGTCTCCATGTCCAGGTCGTCGCCAAAGGCCGGAATCATCAGCGGGAAAGCGCCGAAGCCGGTGACCGCGTGAATGTACTTCTCCCCCACCAGATGAAACCAGCCGATATCACGACTCGTCAGCTGCCAGCGGCACAGGGGAAGGCCAATCATGGGTTTGTTCATTGCAAGGGTGTCCTCTTCATTTGAGTTTGAAGTGGGCTGCCCTTGGGACAGCGGGTTACCGGGCCACGATAACCGTGAACCCGCTCACCCAAGGGGTGCCGCTTCCCGCCGGCAGGACGCCGACGAGTTACTGCACCAACGCCGCGCCCGCGCGGCTGGTTTACTGCATAAAACTATTGTTGCCGCCCGACAAAAGATTCTGCTGGCCGACAACGTAAAAGGGCCGGTCTTGCGACCAGCCCCGGGTGTTACTTAACCGTTGCTCGGGAAGGCGAACTGCGCGGCCTCGTGGCTCGCGCGCTGCGGCCAGCGCTGGGTGATGGTCTTGCGCTTGGTGTAGAAGCGCACACCGTCCGGGCCGTAGGCGTGCAGGTCGCCGAACAGCGAGCGCTTCCAGCCACCGAAGCTGTGGTAGGCCACCGGTACCGGCAGCGGTACGTTGATGCCGACCATGCCGACTTCGATCTCGTCGCAGAACAGGCGCGCCGCTTCACCGTCGCGGGTGAACAGGCAGGTGCCGTTGCCGTATTCGTGGTCGTTGATCAGCTTCATTGCCTCTTCCAGGCTGCCGACGCGCATGACGCACAGCACCGGGCCGAAGATCTCTTCCTGGTAGATGCTCATCTCGCTGGTGACGTGGTCGAACAGGGTGCCGCCGAGGAAGAAGCCGGCTTCGTTGCCCGGTACCACCAGGCCACGGCCGTCGACGACCAGAGTCGCGCCCTGAGCCACGCCAGCGTCAACGTAACCTTTGACCTTGTCACGCGCCGCACCGGTAACCAGCGGGCCCATGTCGAGGCCGCAGGAGGTGCCGGCACCGATTTTCAGCGCCTGGATTTTCGGGGTCAGCTTGGCCACCAGAGTGTCGGCAACCTGATCACCCACAGCCACCACCACGGAGATGGCCATGCAGCGCTCGCCGCAGGAGCCGTAAGCGGCACCCATCAGAGCGTTGACGGTGTTGTCGATGTCGGCGTCCGGCAGCACCACGGCGTGGTTCTTGGCGCCGCCCAGGGCCTGGACGCGCTTACCGCGGCGGTTGGCCTCGGTGTAGATGTATTCGGCGATCGGCGTGGAGCCGACGAAGCTGATGGCTTTGACTTCCGGCGCTTCGATCAGCGCATCCACCGCTTCCTTGTCGCCGTTGATCACGCCGATCACGCCCTTGGGCAGGCCGGCTTCGTGCAGCAGCTGGGCGATGAACAGGGTGGAGCTCGGGTCGCGCTCGGACGGCTTGAGGATGAAGCAGTTGCCGCAGACGATGGCCAGCGGGTACATCCACAGCGGCACCATGGCCGGGAAGTTGAACGGGGTGATACCGGCGACCACGCCCAGCGGCTGGTGGTCGGACCAGCTGTCGATGTTCGGGCCGGCGTTGCGGTTGTACTCGCCTTTCAGCAGTTCCGGGGCGCCACAGGCGTACTCGACGTTCTCGATGCCGCGCTGCAGTTCGCCGACGGCGTCTTCGAGGGTCTTGCCGTGCTCTTCGCTGATCAGTGCGGCGATCTTGTCCTTGTTCTGCTCCAGCAGTTGCTTGAAGCGGAACATCACCTGGGCGCGCTTGGCCGGCGGGGTGTTGCGCCAGGCCGGGAAGGCGGCCTTGGCAGCGTCGATGGCGGACTGGATGGTGGCGCGGTCGGCCAGCTCGACCTGACGCACCGGCTCGCCGATGGACGGGTTGAAGACCTGGGCGGTGCGGCCGTTGCGCAGAACGACTTCGCCGTTGATGAAGTGGGCGACGGTACTCATGGGTGTTCCCTCATTGATGTTCTGTGGGGCGGCTGCGCCGGGCGCAACCGCCGCGAATCATTTGATTTCGGTTTCGACGAAGACCACTTCGTGGTCGCTGGCGTTGATCACGTTGTGCTCGACGCCAGCCTTGCGGAAGTACGCCTGGCCGGCCACCAGGGGCGCATGTTTGTCGCCCTCCGGGGTTTCCAGCAGCAGGGTGCCGTTGGTCATCGGCACCACCACGTAGTCGTAGCCGTGGCAGTGACGACCGGTTTCCGCCCCCGGGGCGAAGCGCCACTCGGTGACGATCACCCGCTCGTTGTCCACCTGCACGGTGGCCACTGCCTGCGGCCGCTGGCTCATCAGTCGACCTTGGCGAGGATTTCGCCGACGGCGTTGAACAGGGTGTCCAGCTGCTCGGGCTTGGTGTTGAAGGTCGGCCCGAACTGCAGGGTGTCGCCGCCGAAGCGTACGTAGAAGCCGGCTTCCCACAGCTTGATACCCGCCTCGTACGGGCGGATCACGCCGTCCCCGTCACGCGGGGCCAGTTGCAGGGCACCGGCCAGGCCGCAGTTGCGGATATCGATGATGTGCTTGCCGCCTTTGAGGCTGTGCAGCTTCTCTTCGAACACCGGCGCCAGGGCGGCGGACTGCTCGATCAGGTTGTCGCGCTGCAGCAGCTCCAGGGTGGCCAGGCCGGCGGCACAGGCAACCGGGTGGCCGGAGTAGGTGTAGCCGTGGCCGAACTCGACCATGTGCTCCGGAATCGCCTGCTGCATGAAGGTGTTGTAGATCTCGCTGGAGGCGATCACTGCGCCCAGCGGGATGGCACCGTTGGTGACCTGCTTGGCGGTGTTCATGATGTCCGGGGTCACGCCGAAGTACTCGGCACCGGTCCATTTGCCCATACGGCCGAAGGCGGTGATCACTTCGTCGAAAATCAGCAGGATGTTGTGTTGGGTGCAGATCTCGCGCAGACGCTGCAGGTAGCCCTGCGGCGGCACCAGCACGCCGGCGGAACCGGACATCGGCTCGACGATCACGGCGGCGATGTTGGAGGCGTCATGCAGTTCGATCAGTTTCAGCAGCTCGTTGGCCAGCTCCACGCCGCCAGTCTCGGCCATGCCCTTGGTGTAGGCCAGGTGCGGCTGCAGGGTGTGCGGCAGGTGGTCGGCGTCCATCATCTGGCCGAACATCTTGCGGTTGCCGCCGATGCCGCCCAGCGAGGTGCCGGCGATGTTCACGCCATGGTAGCCACGGGCGCGGCCGATGAACTTGGTCTTGCTCGGCTGGCCCTTCAGGCGCCAGTAGGCCTTGGCCATCTTCACCGAGGTGTCGGCGCATTCGGAGCCGGAACCGGTGTAGAACACGTGGTCGAGGCCGGCCGGGGTCAGCTCGGCGATTTTCTCGGCCAGCAGGTAGGACAGCGGGTGGCCGTACTGGAAGCCCGGTGCGTAGTCCAGGGTGCCCAGCTGCTTGGCCACGGCTTCCTGGATTTCCTTGCGGTTGTGCCCGGCGCCACAGGTCCACAGGCCGGACAGGCTGTCGAACACGCGGCGGCCCTTGTCGTCGATGAAGTAGTTGCCGTCGGCGCCGACGATCATGCGCGGGTCGCGCTTGAAGCTGCGGTTGGCGGAGAACGGCATCCAGTGCGCATCCAGCTTGAGCTGGCTGGCCAGGGACGGGGTGGTGGTCTGCGGCATGTTCATCGTGTGGCTCTCCCGGAGCGGGACCTGTTTGTTGTTGCAGCGAAAGGTGCCACGGGCATAAAGTCACTAAAACACAACTCTTCTTATCTTCAGTTTAACGATAACTAAACTATGAGTACGCGCCGCTCCGATCCCCTGGCCCAGGTCAGCGATTTTGAAATCCGTCTGCTGCGCCTGTTCCGCAGCGTGGTCGAGTGCGGCGGCTTCTCCGCCGCGGAAAGTGTGCTGGGCATCGGTCGCTCGGCGATCAGCCAGCAGATGAGCGACCTGGAGCAGCGCCTGGGCCTGCGCCTGTGCCAGCGCGGGCGCGCCGGCTTCGCCCTGACCGAGGAAGGCCGCGAGGTGTACCAGTCGGCGCTGCAACTGTTCGGCGCGCTGGAGAGCTTCCGCAACGGGGTCAACGGCCTGCACCGCCAGCTGCGTGGCGAGCTGCATATCGGTCTTACCGACAACCTGGTGACCGTGCCGCACATGCGCATCACCCATGCCCTGGCGCGGCTCAAGGAGCGCGGCCCGGACGTGCGCATCCAGATCCGCATGACCCCGCCCAGCGAAGTGGAGCAAGGCGTGCTGGATGGCAGCCTGCATGTCGGTGTGGTGCCGCAGAGCCATCCGCTGTCCGGCCTGGAGTACCAGACCCTGTACAGCGAGCGCTCACAGCTGTACTGCGCGGTCGGCCACCCGCTGTTCTATGTCGACGAGGCACAACTGACCGATAGCCGCCTCAACGCCCAGGAGGCGATTGCGCCGACCTTCCGCCTGCCGCCGGAGATCCAGGCGCAGTACCAGGTGCTCAACTGCACGGCCAGCGCCTCGGACCGCGAGGGCATGGCCTTTCTCCTGCTGACCGGGCGCTATATCGGCTACCTGCCCGATCATTACGCCCAGCAATGGGTGCAGCAGGGCCGCCTGCGGATGCTCAAGCCGGCCAGCCGTTTCTACGAGCTGAACATGGCGGCGGTGACGCGCAAAGGCCGGCGCCCGCAGCTGGTACTGGAGAGTTTTCTCGAGGCGCTGGCGGCGACCGGCAACTAGGCGACCATACAGTCGCTTTAAAAACCTGGAACTCACGTCCCACTAGGCACACAAAGGTAATCGAACAATTTTTAAGCAGTACAGTTCGCACAAAAAAGACGGCTTTCTGACGCTGAAAATGCCAAAATCATTGCCGAGATGCCCTCTTTCCCTGAAAGGCACACGTTTTTGACGCCCAAGGGTTGTTTCAACACGCGCCGTGGGGTATCAGTGCGCAGGTCTCACCGTTTATTCAGTACGGAACCCCTCAATGCCCGCAACAACGCCCCCCGCTCCGAGTGTCGACAAACCTGCCGGTCGTATCCGCCAGAAGAATGAGAAGGCGATCATCGCCGCCGCCGAAGTCGAGTTCGCCCGCCACGGCTACAAGGGCACCAGCATGAACAGCATCGCCCTGGCGGTGGGACTGCCCAAGGCCAACCTGCATTACTACTTCAGCAACAAGCAGGGCCTGTACATCGCGGTGCTGAACAACATCCTCGACCAGTGGGACGACACCTTCAGCACCCTGACCAGCGCCGACGACCCGGCCGAGGCGCTGAGCCGCTACATCCGCTCGAAAGTGGAGTTCTCGCGCACCCAGCCACTGGCCTCACGCATCTTCGCCATGGAAGTGATCAGCGGCGGCGAGTGCCTGACCAGCCACTTCACCCAGGATTACCGCGAGTGGTTCCGCGGGCGCGCCAGCGTGTTCCAGGTGTGGATCGACGCCGGCAAGATGGACCCCATCGACCCGCTGCACCTGATCTTCCTGCTGTGGGGCAGCACCCAGCACTACGCCGACTTCGCCAGCCAGATCTGCCGCCTGACCGGCAAGACCAGCCTCAAGCGCAGCGACTTCGACGAAGCCGCCGATAACCTGGAACGCATCATCCTCAAGGGGTGCGGGCTGACGCCACCGAAGCGCGGCTGAAACAGCTCTCGCCTCGCCTGCCCAGGGCGGGTGCAACCCGCGTGATGCGAGACGCGGGAGGCACCCGCCCTACTTATTTATACCCAAGGCCCAGCGCCATACCTCGTCGGCATCGTTACTGACCCGATCACCACTCAGGCTCAGGCTGCCCAGCTCGGCGCTACGGCTAAACCGGGCGAGGTCGTCGAGACGCAGCATGGCAGCTCTTCCAAAATAATCGTGAAAGAGACTCCATTCCCAGCCGCTTTTTCTTGCCAGCCTGATAGACCACCATGCGCTCCATTGCCAGCCGACGGGCCGCCAATGGCCGGCTAAGCTGGAGCATTCGACTTTCCCCTTTGCGACCTGCCGTGGAGTCCGCCGCATGAAAGCCATTGCCTACTACCAGTCCCTGCCCGTCGACCACGCCGAGGCCCTGCTCGATATCGAGCTGCCGGCACCGCAACCCGGCCCGCATGACCTGTTGGTGGACGTACGGGCGATCTCGGTCAACCCGGTGGACAGCAAGATCCGCCGCAATGTCTCCCCTGCCGTCGGGGACGCCAAGGTGCTGGGCTGGGACGTGGCCGGCGTGGTGCGCGAGGTGGGCGAGCAGGTCAAGCAGTTCCGCCCCGGCGACCAGGTGTTCTACGCCGGCGCCCTCGACCGCCCGGGCGCCAACAGCGAGCTGCATGTGGTCGACGAACGCCTGGTCGGGCGCATGCCCGGTTCGCTGGACTTCGCCCGCGCCGCCGCCCTGCCCCTGACCGCCATCACCGCCTGGGAGCTGCTGTTCGAGCGCCTGCAGATCAAGGAAGGCCAGGGCGACCAGCAACAGAGCCTGCTGATCGTCGGCGCCGCCGGCGGCGTGGGTTCGATCCTCACCCAGCTGGCGCGCCAGCTCACCGGCCTGACGGTGATCGGCACCGCCTCGCGCAACGAAACCCGCAACTGGGTGCAGAGCCTCGGCGCCCATCACGTGATCGACCACAGCCAGCCGCTGCTGCCGCAACTGCAGGCGCTGGGCATCGACAGCGTCACCCACGTCGCCAGCCTGACCCACACCGACCAGCACCTCGATCAACTGGTCGAGGCCCTGGCCCCGCAAGGCCGCCTGGCGCTGATCGACGACCCGACCGAGCTGGACGTGGTCAAGCTCAAGCGCAAGAGTCTGTCGCTGCACTGGGAGTTCATGTACACCCGCTCGCTGTACCAGACCGCCGACATGATCGAGCAGCACCGCCTGCTCAATCGGGTCAGCCAGCTGATCGACGACGGCGTACTGAAGACCACCCTCGGCGAGCACTTCGGCACCATCAACGCGGCCAACCTGCGCCGCGCCCACGCCCTGCTGGAAAGCGGCAAGGCACGCGGCAAGATCGTCCTCGAAGGTTTCTGACAACCTCGCCGGCTCGACCGGGCTGCGCAAGTCCGGTGACACGCCTCGCCGCAGGGCGGGTGCAACCTGCACGGCACCTCTCGCTGGTTGCACCCGCCCTACGCCACAACCCCGACAACCGGCCAGCCTGAGTCGCTTGCCTGGTCGGCCGGCCGCAATGGACCCGTAAAGATCGCCAACAAGTTCCGCCCCGGCCCCGACGCTCTCGGCTAGGCTCTCTAGTGCCGCGCAAAGTGGCATGCCAGAGCCGATCCGGATAAGGAGCGCCGATGACGCTGCAACCCGTGGAAACCCTGCTGACCACCGTGGCGGTTCTGCTGCTCGGTCGCCTGATCAACCGCCTCGTACCCCTGCTGTCGCGCTACAACATCCCCGACCCGATCACCGGCGGCCTGCTGTTCGCCCTGGGCATGCTGCTGTTCGGCGAGGCCGCCGACTTCAGCCTGGAGTTCGACGTCACCCTCAAGCCGGTGCTGCTGCTGGCGTTCTTCGCCGCCGTCGGCCTGTCGGCCAACCTCAGCCTGCTGCGTCAGGGCGGCAAGCGCCTGCTGCTGTTCGTGCTGGTGCTGGCGCCCTTCCTGGTGCTGCAGAACCTCACCGGCCTGCTGATCGCCTGGAGCCTGGACCTGCACCCACTGATGGGGCTGATCGGCGGCACCATCACCCTGGTCGGCGGCCACGGCACCGGCGCGGCCTACGCCGAGCGCTTCGCCGAGGTGAACAATATCCAGTCGATCATGGAACTGGCGATGACCGGCGCCACCCTCGGCCTGGTGCTCGGCGGCATCTGCGGCGGCCCCCTGGCGCAGTGGCTGATCAGGCGCCACCAACTGGCCGGTGCCGACGGCCACGCTGCCAGTGCCCAGCCCAGCAGCGATGGCGACGCCGCGCCGATCACCGCCGCCAGCCTGATTCCGGTACTGGCCGCCGTGCTCGCGGCGGTGCTGGCCGGCGAATGGCTGGCCGGCCTGGTCAGTGGCGCGCCGGTGACCCTGCCCAGTTTTCTCTGGTGCCTGCTGCTCGGCGTGCTGATCCGCAATGGCGGGCACCTGATCGGTCTGCGCCTGAACGACGCGGCCATCGAACTGATCTCCAGCCTGGCCCTGGCGCTGTTCCTGGCCATGACCATGATGGCGCTGAACCTGGCCAGCGTGGCCAGCCTGGCTGGGCCGCTGCTACTGATCCTGCTCGGCCAGGTGCTGCTGGTAGTGATCTACGGCGGCGCACTGGTGTATCGCGCGGTTGGCCGCGACTACGAGAGCGCAGTGATGTCGGCGGCCTTCTGCGGCTTCGCCATGGGCGCCACCGCCACCGCCATCGCCAACATGCAGGCCATCGTGCAGAAGTACGGCCCGGCGCCGCAGGCCTTTCTGGTGGTGCCGCTGGTCGGCGCCTTCCTCATCGACCTGATCAACGCCCTGGTACTGACCGGCTTTCTGTCGCTGCCAGGCGTGGGGAGCTGAACCATGCTGCGCATTCTCGCGATCGCTCTGTTCACGCTGCTCGCCGCCTGCTCGCGCGGCCCCGAGCAGCAAACCCTGGAAGCCGACCTGCGGCAGCGCCTGGAACAGGCCTTCCCCGCCGACAGCCTGAGCCTGGTAGCGTTGCACCGGCGTGGCTCGGCCGACGATGCTCACGACGGCCCCGGCGAGGACCGCCTGCTGGTGTACTTCGACGCCGAGCTGCGGGTCGAGCGCGACCTCGATTTCGGCTCCTGGGACTCGCCCGGCGTGGCCAGCCTGATCAGCGCCCTGGGCGCCGGGCCACGCGGCCTGAGCGGCATCCAGAGCGGCGGCAACCGCCAGGGCGACCTGCTCAAGGCCCACGGCAGCCTGATCTACCAGCAGCGCGACGGCGCCTGGCAGGCCGTCGCCGCCCAGGGCTTCAGCACCCCGCGCGCGCCGCAGACAAGCAACACCAGCAGCCCGCGCGAGGCACTGGTGCTGGCCATCAGCACCGCCCTCAACCTGTCGCCGGGCGGTACTGGCAGCGCCGAACGCAAAGTGATCAACGAGGAACTGGAGCGCTCGCTGACCAATATCCAGGGCCGCCTCGGCCGTCTGCAGCATGGCTACCCGCTGGCCGGCGGCCCCGAAGCCGGGCAGTACTCCAGCTTCGCCCAGGCCATGAGCCAGGCACTGCGCGAGCAGGGTCTGAACATCCAGCCGCTGACCACCGAGGGCGGCCTGGAAAACCTGCGCCTGCTGCGCGATGGCGACGTGGTGCTGGCCCTGTCGCAAAGCGACATGGCGCACTTCGCCGTCAATGGCAGCGGGCCCTTCGCCGACGAAGGCCCCAACCTCAACCTGCGGGCCCTGGCCAGCCTCTACCCGGAGCCGGTGCACGTGCTGGTGCGCGCCGACAGCGACCTACACAGCATTGCCGCGCTGCGCGGCAAGCGGGTCAACCTAGGCCCCGAGGGTTCAGCCTCGCGGAACACCGCACTGGCCGTGCTCGCCGCCCATGACCTGAACCCGCCGGACCTGGCACAGGGCGCCAGCCTGGGCCTGCAACAGGGCCTGACCGAACTGCGCGACGGCAACCTGGACGCGCTGATCCAGGTGATCGGCAGCCCCGCCGACAGCATCCGCGCGGCCAGCGAATCCTTCGCCCTGCGCCTGCTACCACTGGACCCGGCCGCCATCGCGCGTCTGCAGCAGGAGCGGCCCGGCAGCTTCGCCTATCAACTGCCGCGCGCCAGCTACCCGGGCCAGGATGAACCGCTGGCCACCCTGGCGGTGAGCAGCCTGCTGCTGGGCAACCAGCAGCTCACCAGCCACGAGGTCGAACTGCTGGTCAGCCAGCTGTTCAGCCTGCATCGCCAGTGGCTGCAGTACGGCAGCGTACAGGGCGGCCAGCTGTCGCCGGCCAACGCCATGCGCGGCCTCGGCGTGCCGCTGCACGAGGGCGCGGAAAAGGCCATCCGCCAACTGCGCTCCGGGGCAAAAGCGGACAAACGGCCAGCAGGCTGAAAGGCAGCAGCTAGACTGACCAAGACCCGGCCCTTCGGCAGTGGTCCGGGTTGTTCAACCGGATGGCCGAGGGTTCAGGATGCAACCCATCATTGCACGACCACTACAAGTGGCCGGTATCTACCTTGTGTTCGGGATCACCTGGATCCTGTTCAGCGACCTGCTACTACAGGCGCTGCAACTGGATGCCGGCACCCTGAGCCTGCTGCAGACCTCCAAGGGTCTGCTGTTCATCCTGCTCAGCGGACTGTTTATCCTCCTGCTGAGCCGTCACGACCTGCGCACCCAGCAACAGCTGGAGCTGGGCCTGCGCCAGCACCTGCTGCGACTGCAACAGGCGCAGCGCGACGCCGGCCTCGGCACCTGGAATTATGACGGCCAGTTGCACTGGTCACCCGAGGCCCTGTGCCTGCTTGAGCGCAGC